>DAIDKV010000206.1 GCA_027449865.1 Planctomycetales bacterium | reverse complement strand
CTCCCACAGATCCGGACGTGCGCGTTAAACGCATCCGGCTCGTCGCCTTCATGAGGTCGCTACGCGGCTCTGCAGGCCGTGGACGACACGGGCGCGGGGAAGACCGTACCGCTCCTCCAGGCGGAGGAATTCGGCCCACGGCATCTCACCGTCTCGGCGACGCCGAGACAGATGCCGTCGCCAGATCCCTCTCGCTGTCTCCCGGAATTCCAGGGGACGGAGATGAATGCCATCCACTTAGTCTTAATCGCCTGAAATCAAAGGTGTTGCGGCGACCACGATCCGTAGACAATTCGAGTTGTGGTCGTATGTAGAGCGCTATATGAAGATTGTTTCAAGGGGTGAACGTAGATCAACATAGACTATATCATGTGTTACCATGTACTGAAAGCGGCCCGGGTTCTGATCGCAACTCACTGCGGCAAATTGACTTAGGCTTATCTACATGGCATTCATCTCCGTCCCCTTTTCTCCCGCCCATGGCATTCATCTCCGTCCCCTTTTCTCCCGCCCTGGGATCAAGGGCCTTCGTCCCGGATTGCCGCAGTCCGACGTCTGTCGGCCGGAGCCGGGGGTTGCCGGCCGATGAGCAGGGATGCTCCCCAGACAGCCAGGGCCGTCGCGAGACGCCCCAGGCGAACCCAGTCTCACGGCTGGCTGGCCCGGACGGGTCCAGTGGGTGGTAACGTTAGGGGGGCCTGACGTCGCCCAACAAGCCCTCTTCTTCAGGGGAGGGGGTCGTCACCAACTCGGATCGCGGTCATCCCATCGCCGGGAGCGGCGAGGATCGCGAGGCCGAGGGAGCCGAGGGCGTCTCGGCCTCCACGCGATCCGGGGTGGCCCGCTCGACGCCGGCGAGCGGCCAGTGCTCCAGCCGAACCTGGTCCCCCTCCACAACCACGAATGGGCAGGGAGGGTAGTCGGTCCATGTCCCGCTGTTGACGTAGCGGACGCCGTCCCGCTCCGACTCCATCGGCAGGTGCGTGTGGCCGCACGTCACAAACCGGAACCCGTGCGATCGCGCGTATTCCCTCGCCCGGCTCTCGACGCGTTCGCTGTTCCGCTGCCATCGCTTCGAGATCCGCCGAATCCACCGCGCCGCGCGGTGGGGCATCCATTTCTGAATGAAGTAAAAGACCCCGACGGCTGCGTCGGTCAGCAGCGGGTACGAGGTGGTGAAGGTGTCGAACTGGTCGCCGTGAAGAATCAGGAGCCGGACCTGGCCGTTTTCGTAGACATATTCATCCAGGATATCCACGCCGACGATGTGGCTGACGATGTCGGCCGGTCCGTCGTGGTTGCCCCGGACCCAGACGAGGCGGAAGTTGTCGCGGTCGGAGTGGCGGCGGATCACCTTGAGGCAGGCGAAGTGCCGTTTGGTCAGCCGCTTGAAGTTCAGGTCGTCGAAGATGTCGCCGTTGATCACCAGCTCGCGGCAGTGGCCGACGGCCCAGATCAGGAACTCCTCCAGCAGCTTGGCCTGGCAGACGTCGCTGCCGAGGTGCAGGTCGCTGATGACGATCGCGTCGAAGAGGGGCTCGGCGGCCGGGGTGGTCGGGATCGATCCGTGGTCCATGTGGGGGCTCCGTGGCCATTCCCGGTTCGGCCTCGCGGCCGTCGAGGAAATCGGGCGGATATCGCGGCAAAACCCTAACCAGGGCGTCACTCACTCTTCCAATCCCGAGCGGTCTCTTGCACCGCGGCCGGTGTCGACCAACCGGGATAGTACGCCATGTTGGGATAATCGCGGACAAAACCTGCCGAGGCGAGCAACTGGGCTCCGATTCCCGAGGCGGCGATCTCGCCATTATACCGTTCCACCCGTAGCAGGCGTCGACCAGGCCCGATCAAGGTTGGAAGAAGTTTCAGCGCGGAATCGATGTCGGCCGGCTTGGCCCAGGGCAGCGCGGTGAGCCGCTTCGCGTACGATTCGGCGATCAGAACGGGGCGGCCGTCGCGGAGGGCCAGGTAATTCCCGGCGATCCGAGGCAGCCGGGCCGTCCCGCCGTCGAGCAATTCCAGGTCGAATGGAGCGCCGCCGCCGTAGAGGTTGGCCGGGTCGATCGCCGCGACCAGAACCACCGGCGCGGTCGGATCGTGGTCGGTCCGCGAGCCGAGCCGGGCGAGTTCGGCGGCGGCCTCTTCGCTGGCGTACTGGACCCCCGAGAGCCCCTCGACAAAGTAGCCTCGACGAACCTCGCCCCGCCACTCGGCCCGGGATAAAACCTCGGCCAGCTCGCTCCATGAGGGCGCCGAGGGCTCCATCGCGACAACCTCGCGGCTGAGCACGCCGTGGCGATCGAGCAGGATTCCCGCCCAGGCCAGGGCGTGCGCCTGAGGGTCGTCGGTTCCTGCCGCGAGCCGAGACCATCGCCCCTCGGCCGGTCCGGCCAGGGCTCTTCGCGGACGGACCCGCAACGATCGTCCAGCGCCCCGGTCGAGGGCCGCCTGCTCGAGCGCCTGCACGACGGCTTCCGAGCCAGGCCGGATGGGGTCGAGGCGATCGTTGGTCGCCAGTCCACGCCCGGCCAGGGCGATCAGCGCCCGACGCACCCGAGCCGGCCCCAGCCCCGAGGCCCTCGCCAGCTCATCGGCGAAGCTCGCGCCCCGGCTCGCGAGCAGGTCGAGCACGGTCGACTCGTCCGGACCGAGCGGATCGGCCTCGGGATCCGGTCTCGGTCCGCCGTCGAAGTCGCGGGGCAGGAACGCGACCCGAGGCTCGCCCCGAGTGGCACCCTCGGCCCGCCAGATCCACCCGCCCCCGCCCATCGCCTCGTCGAGCCAGGCGTGACGATACCCGGCGATCCGTCGCGGAAGGATCTCGGCGTCCCAGACCGCGGCCGGCGCCGAGAACCCTTGCAACCGCTCCAGAACCGCCGGCACAAACGCCGGTCCCTCGCCTCTCGTCCGAGGATGAACATACTGCCATCGCAGAAGGAAATCGGCGAAAACCTCGGGTGCGACCGCCAGGCTCTCCTGACGGCGGACCGCGACCGACGCGCGCCGGATCTCGGCGAGGTTCTCGCGGTCGGCCCAGCGCCCGCCTTCCTCGTCGTCGATCCGAACCGCGTGCCCCTGCTCGGCCCAGCGCTCCAAACAATCAACGGCCTCCGAGGTCTCGATCGGATATCGAGCTGTCAGCTCGCGCAGGCCGATCAGGGCGTGAGTCCGAAGAAACCGGCCGACGACCATCTCGATGGCTTCGTCCGAGCGGGAGTGGTCGCGGTCGTCGGGGAACGCCGAGCGATAGGTTGCCTCGTCCTCGGCGGCGATCCATCGCCGAGGGTCCTCCGTCCCAGGCAGGTCGATCGCGAGGGCCCGTCCCGCCGCGGCGAGTTCCGACAGAAACCCCGACATCGGCCCGACCACCTCCGATTCGGCCAGGTCGCCGAATAACCGGAGACGCTCGGCCATCTCCTCGGTCGACCGCGGTGGCCGCCCCGATCGCCGGAGCCTGGTGTCCACG
This sequence comes from Planctomycetales bacterium, assembly GCA_027449865.1. Lineage (GTDB taxonomy): Bacteria > Planctomycetota > Planctomycetia > Isosphaerales > Isosphaeraceae > JAKAUH01. The sequence goes on along the minus strand of DAIDKV010000206.1, from coordinate 135,054 downwards.
CGACCAATCGCGCGCGGGTCGAGCCCCTCGCGAAGCATCGCCGCCAGCAGATCCTCATCAACGACCGACCCGGCCGGCTTCCGGTCCGAGGTCTTCGGCTCATCCCACTGATAGATATAGGCAGCCGTGAGATTGAACACAAGTTCCTGGGTCATGGGCGAGGGGGTCTCGCCCGCGTGCGTGACGACCCGGATTCGGCCGGCCTGGACGGCGTCGAGGAAGGCGCGCAACCTGGGGAGGTCGAGGTCGTCGTCGAGGCATTCGCGGTAGGTTTCCAGGACGATCGGGAAGTCGGGGAACTGGCGGGTGACCTGCAAAAGGTCCCTGGCTCGAAGCCTCTGGAGCCAGAGTGGCGTTCGCTTGGAGGGGTCGGGGCGGGGCATCAGGAGGGCCCGGCCGGCGGCCTGTCGGAATCGGAGTCCGAAGAGCGCCGTACCGGGTAGCTCTTCTCGGATCAATTCCTCGGCGATTTCGCCTGAAAGACCGTCGAAGAGATCCCGTGGAGTCTCGTGGAGTGCCGGCAGGCGCAAGAGCAGTCCGGAGTCGAGGTGCAGACAGGCCGCGGTCAGTCCGAATCGGCGGCGGAGCCGGGCCAGAAGCGCGATTTTCAGGCCGAGGTGCAGCTTCCCGCCGAATGGTGTGAGAACCGCGAGACCCAGCTCGCCGGCCTGGTCGTGGAAGGATTCGACGAGGATCGTCCGATCGTCGGGGATCGCGCCGACGGCCCGATGCTGGCGGTTCAAGAACCGCCCGAGCATCGCCGAGGCCTCGGGCTCCAGGCGATATTCGCGGCCGAGCCAGGGGATCAGGTCGGGGTCATCGAGGCGGGCGGTGACCTCCCGGCAAAGCTCGCCGACGGCCTCGCCCAGCTCGGGCGAGCGGGAAGCTCCTTCGCCCCGCCAGAAGGGAAGCACGCCCGGCTGGCCCTCCGCCCGGTCGACGATCACGCGGTGCGGCTCGATCGCGACGATCCGCCAGGTCGCGTTGCCGAGCGTGAACGTCTCGCCGACCCGGCGCTCGAAGATGAACTCCTCATCCAGCTCGCCGAGCCTCGGGCCGCCCTCGCCGAGGTAGACCGGGAACTGGCCGGTGTCGGGGATCGTCCCGCCGCCGGTCAGCGCCAGGTGCGAGGTCCCGGGCAGGGCGGCCAGCCGGTTGTGGACTGGGTCCCAGGCGACCCGGGCGCGGAGGTCACGCAGGCCGGGCGTCGGGAACCGGCCCGAGACCAGCCGCAGAACGCTCTCGAACGCGTCGGCGGTCAGGTTGCGATAGGGATACGCCCCCCGGACCAGATCGAAGAGCGCGCCGACATCCCAGGGCTCCACGGCGACGCAGGCGATGACCTGTTGCGCCAGGATGTCGAGGCCATTTTGCGGCACCCGCAGGTGCTCGATCCGGCCGTCGAGCATCGCCCGGCAGAGCGCCGCCGATTCGAGCAGATCCATCGGCGTCCTGGCGATCAGCCGCCCCCGGCTGATTCCGTGGACGACGTGCCCGGCCCGACCGACCCGCTGCAACCCCCGCGCGACATTCCCCGCCGACTCGACCTGACAGACCAGATCGACGGCGCCCATGTCGATTCCCAGCTCCAGTGAGGCGGTTGCCACGACGGCCGACAGTTCGCCCTCCTTCAGCGCTCTCTCGGTGGCCCGGCGCTCGTCGAGGCTAAGGCTTCCGTGATGGGCCCGGAATCGGGCTGGGGCCTCGACGCCCGGGGCGTCGGCCTCGTTGAGCCGGGTCGTTAGCTTCTCGACGGTCCGTCGGTTGTTGACGAAGACGATCGTCGATCGATGCTCGCTCACGAGCTGGGCGACTCTCGACTCGATTGCCGGCCAGATCGTCCCAGGCGCGGGGAGATGGTCGGGGCTCGCCGGCCAGATCACGCCCAGGTCGAGATCGCGCCGCCATCCAGCGTCGACGATCGTCACCGGCCTCGGCTCCGATCGCCCGCCAGCCGATTTCTTCAGGCCGCCGAGATAGCGCGCCACCTCTTCAAGCGGGCGCTGGGTCGCCGAGAGTCCGATCCGAACGAAGCCCGAGGGGTTGAGCGCCTCAAGCCGCTCCAGCAACAGGGCGAGGAAAACACCGCGCTTGTCGCCACAGACCGCGTGAATCTCGTCGAGGATGAGGTGCGAGACGCCGCGGAGGATCGCCCGAGCCTGACTGGTCAGCATCAGGTGAAGCGACTCGGGCGTGGTGATCAGGATGTCGGGCGGCTTGCGGACCATCTTCGCGCGGTCGGCGGCGGGCGTGTCTCCGCTCCGGATGCCGACCGACAGCGGCGGGAGCGGCTCGCCGATCGCTCGCGACCGCTCGAGGATACCATCGAGCGGGAATTGAAGGTTCCGGCCGACGTCCTGGTTGAGCGCCTTCAGCGGCGAGACATAAACAATCCGGACGCCCTTCTCGCGACGGGGCGTGCGCCAGAGATGATCGAGGGCCGCGAGAAAGGCCGCGAGTGTCTTGCCCGATCCGGTCGGCGCGACGATCAGCGTGTTCCGACCCGAGGCGATCTCCGGCCACCCCATCCGCTGCGGCGGGGTCGGCTCGCCGAACTGCTCGCGGAACCACGAGGCGACCGCCGGATGGAACCCGTCGAGCCCGCCGCCGCCTACACGATCGCCGCCGCCCTGCATGCGCCCGGTGCCCTCGCCGGAACCTCCTGAATTCCTGAAGGTCATTGTGGCCGCCGCGGCGGGGCGCCCGCAAGGGCTTTACTGTACCCGCGAATAGAACGTATCCCCCTGGCCGATGCTACAACGGCACGTGAGGCTGACCCACGACGGAAAGGACATCGAGATCATGACCAAAAGCCGGCTGCACGTGCTCTTCAGGAAACAGTTCGTGGTCGAAGTCTCGACAGCTCGCCTGGTCGCCCCGAATCGCTCGAACGCGAGGGACGGCCGCGAAGCCGCGACCACGTCATCGGTCGGAAGGACGGCGGAAACTTCAACGTTCCGTCGCCTCATTTTCCAGGGCCCGCCCGATCATTGCGCGAAGCAACTGGCCGACGCTCTGTCCCCGCTCCTGGGAGAGCTCCATCAGATCGTTGGCCCATTGCGAGGGGATCAGCAGGCTCAGCTCGACGATGTCGTCAAGCCGGGGGCTGCCCAGTTCCGAGGCACCGCGGTCGCGTCTCCAGGCTGACGGAGGAATGGTCGTGCTTGGGGTCATCGGAGAACCTCGCTTTTCGGACGCCTGCCGCGAGCGCGACGGGCCGATCCGCCCATTATGGCAAAAGGCGTGCCGATTTTCAGGATCGGAAGAGCAGTGCGATCACGACCACGGCGACGACGCCCACGGCGATGGCGATCAGAGAGAACTGGAAGAGCCAGGCGGAATCGTCGGTCGAGGTCCGTGCTGGGGTCGATGGAGCGGCCGATCGGCGGGGCACCCGGCCGTCGCGGGCCGGCGCGGGTCGAACGACCGCGGCGGCGGGCGGCGGCGGCCGTCGGTGCCTGGGCGCGGCGGAGGGTTCCGGATCGCCGAGCGTTCGGAGGGCAACGGCCTCTCGAATGTTCGTGTCATCGTGGTCAAAAAGCCGGAGATCCTCCTCGTCCAGCTCCGGCGGCGGCGGCCGGAAGCTGCGCGCGGCCTCGGCCTCGGCGCCGAGAATCGCGTGGACTCGATGCGGATCGGTCCATCGGGCGAGGTCGGTGCGCAGTTCGGCGCAGTCCTGGTAGCGCTCCTCGGGCTTCTTGTTCATCAGTTTGCGGACGATCGCCGCGAACGCCGACGGAACGCCTCGTGCGAGCGATTCCAGCGGCGGGGGATCCTCCATCCGCTGCTTGAAGATCTTGTTGATCATGTCGCCCCCCTCGAACGGCGCCCGGCCGGCGAGGGCGAAGTACAGCGTGCAGCCGGTGCTGTAGAGGTCGCTCCGGCGATCGGCCTTGCTGGCGTCGCCCAGTTGCTCGGGACTCGCGTAGTCGAGCGTCCCGAGGACGGTGTTGGCCCGGGTGAGTCCCTTTTCCTCGTCGAGGGCACGCGCCAGGCCGAGGTCCAGCAGCTTGACCTCGCCGTCGGGGGTAATCATCACGTTCGAGGGTTTGATGTCGCGGTGGATCAGCCCGGCGCGGTGTGCGGCGTCCAGGCCGTCGCCCAGCTTGAGGAACAGCCGGGCGGCATCGGGGACGCGGAGCGGCCCGCGCGAAGGCCCTTTGACCAGGTCGAAGAGGCTTTCGCCGGGGATGTACTCCATCACCATGAAGTGGACGTCTCCCTCGGCGCCGACGGAGAGGGTCCGGGCGATGTTGGGGTGGTCGCACCGCCGGGAGAGGTCCATCTCGCGTCGGAATCGGGCCAGCGCGTTTTCGTCCTCGACAGCCCGGCGCGGGGGAAGGACCTTGATGGCGACACGATCGCCCTGGTCGTTCTCACCCAGGTAGACTTTCCCCATCCCGCCGGCTCCGAGTGGTTTGAGCAGGCGATAGCCGCCGAGGAAGAAGCCGCTGGTCTTGCCGGCGAGGAGCTTGCGGGCCTGGAAGGCCGTGAGATGTTTTTCCTGGATCAGCCGGCGTGCCAGGGCGACGGCCTCGCCATCGGGCGGCGACGGCGGGATCTCGGACCGGGCCCGGTCGACCGCCTCCGCCGGGACCAGTCCCGACCTGACCACGTTCGCCGCGAAGTCCTCCGGGCGGGGCATGCTCTCGGTGGCCCCGGTCGCGCCGGGGCAGCAGGGGGACAGGGAATCCAACCGCGTCGGGACGGTCAGGAGGCCGGCGGGGACGGTAAGGCCGACGGCTCGGGCGCCGGGGGCGTCGGTACGACGGTCGCCGGCTGCTGCGAGACCGCGTGGACCACCAGGCAGGTCACGTTATCCTTCGAGTCATTCGACAGGGCCATGTCCTTGAGCCGGACGGCGGCTTCCTGTGGGTCGTCGACCGTCGCGAGGACCTGCTTCAATTCCGGGTCGGAGACCACACCCGTCAATCCGTCGCTGGCCATCAGGAGCCGGTCGCCCGGGCGGACATCGAGCACCCGGACATCCTCCGGGCCGCCGCGAGCGTCCTTGCTGCCGAGATAAAGATAGAGCACGTTCTTGAACTTGTGGGTTGGTAATTCCTCGGGCGTGATGGTCCCGGCCTCGACCAGGGCATCGGCCAGCGAGTGGTCCTTGGTCAGACGTTCGAGCCGGCCGTCACGCAGGCGATAGGCGCGCGAGTCGCCGATTCCGGCGACGTAGACCCGATCGCTCCGGAACAGGGCCAGAACGACCGTGGTCCCCATGTTGTTGAACTCGCTGACGGCCCCCGAACTGCCCAGGATCTCCTGGTTGACCTCGGCGACGGCCTCGCGGATCGCCTCCTTGACCCGGCCCGGCTCCATCTCGTCGGCGGCGAGCCGGCGCGGGATGGCGCGGGGGATCAGCTCGACAGCCATCAGGCTGGCCTGCTCGCCAGCCTGCTGGCCCCCCATCCCATCGGCGACAATGAACAGACTGGGCGGTTCGAGCGTCATCGCCGACATCTCGGAGTGGCTGTCGGTGGTGCTATCGTGGCGGACCGAACGCCGCCCGGGGACGTAAAAATTGTCCTCGTTGTGCTCGCGATAGTTCCCCCGGACCGAGACCACGCCCACCCGGAGCTTGAGCTGACCGGGCAGGAGGGTGAACGACGAGAGAGTGGCGAACTCCTCCGTCGCCTCGGGATCGACGAGATCCCGGCTCTTGCCGGTCACCTGGGCCCACCATGTCCGGATTCGCGAAAGCCAGCTCACCGCACGCCTACCCTTCGGACTCGTCGGCGGCCCGGGGACCGTCGAGGCGCCCCCTCGGGACACCCTCGCGCCAGGTCGCTCGCCGGGGATCGGGATCGCCGCCCCGGCGACGGACAACGCACATCGGACAAGCGACAACGGACAACGCCTAGGTTCGGGCATGGGCCGGGCTGGCCCATCGCATCAGGTCGTCAACGCCGACGGAGCGGTACGTCATGAACAGCTCGCCCGCCTCGAAGCCGGCCGTCAACCCGTGGTAGCGGTTCATGGTCTCGACGGCCCGGAAAATCCCGGCCTTGCTCGCGGGGAACTGGGTCTGATAACACCGGATCGCCTCGAGCTTGACATCCAGCGTCGGCCCGATATCGGCGATAATGTACCCGGATGCCTCCGGCAAGTCCAACCCGTGCAGCGCGATTGGGAAACTCAACTGATTGGAAATCGTATGGGTCGGCAGGCCGTCGAAGTGCTCGTCCCACTTCGTCAGCCGGCTGTAGAAAACGGCGGCGTCAGTGATCAGCATCGCCTGGTAGTGGTCGGGCGAAGCAAGCACGGTCTTCCCCCCGAATCCCAGCACCACCTTGGGACGATACCTGCGGAACACCTTGGCAAGTTCCACCCTTGCCTCGAACGTGTCGAACAGCCGGCGGTTGGGGAGATTCAGATTGATCCGACGGGCCACACCCAGCACCTCACCGGCACGCTGCGCCTCTTCAAGCCGGACGTCCGGCCCGGGAGAGTGCGGTGTCGGCTCGCCGTCGGTCAGATCGACGATTCCGACGGCGTACCCTTTTCGGACCAGCCGGGCCAGCGTCCCGCCGCAGGCGATCTCCACATCATCGGGATGTGCGCCCACAGCGATAAGGTCCAGCTCCGGCTCCTGCGTCTCCGCCATGCGCCTGCCCACCTGCCTCGATGTCCGGCGGGGGGGCGGATACACACCGCCTCCGCCTTTCTACAATCAATTTAGTCGACCCGTCATCCCGCCACAACAACCCAAGCCCGGCTCGAAGGCCCGACGATCCGCCCATTCGGTTCAATCGACGGCTGGCTCCCCCTTCGTGACCGTCAGGAGAAACGTCGGCGGGATCGCCTCGAACCGAAGCCGGTCCATCTGCTCGATCCCCCGGGCAATCGTCACGTTCCAGACCGAGACAGCGCCGGCCATCGCCTTGAGGGCCTGGTAGGCCGAGGCCAGACCCTCGATCGTCGCCACGTTCACCGCGAGCGCCCCGCCGGAGACCAGTCGATCGTAAGCCGCGCCGAGGACCGGCTCGACCTGCCGCCCGGTCCCGCCGACGAAGATCGCGTCGGGATCGGGAAGACCGGCGAGGATCTCGGGCGCCCGGCCGACGACCGTTCGGACGTTCGGCACGCCGAACGACTCGGCATTCGCCTGGATCAGCGCCACGTCGGCCGGCTCGGGCTCGATCGCGTAGACAACTCCCTGATGGGCCAGTTGCGCCGCCTCGATCGCGACGGCGCCCGACCCGGCGCCGATGTCCCAGACGACGCTCGATGGCCGAATATCGAGCTGTGCCAGCGCGATCGCCCGAACCTCGGCCTGGGTGATCAGCCCGCGTTTGGGGAGCGACTGCGCGAAGGCGTCGTCGGGGTTCCCGAACAGGCGATGCCGGCGTCCTCCCATCGCCCGATCGGGACGATTCGGCTTCCGGATCAGGATCACGACGTTGAGCGAGTGGAATTCCATCGCGGCGAGGTCGACCAGTTCGCCCTGGGTGACCCGCTCATCCGGCGAGCCGAGATTTTCGCAGACATACGCGCGGAAGTAATCGATCCCGCGATCGAGGAGCTCTCGGGCGAGCCTCGGCGGCGGGCAGTCGTCGCTGGAGAAAACGCCCACCTTCTCGGCGATCCGGATCCGGTCGACGACCGATTCGATCGGCCGACCGGCGAGGCTTGTCAAATAGGCGTCGTCCCAGCTCTCCTTGATTCGGGCGAAGGCCAGTTGCATGCTGCTGACGTGCGGGACGACCTCGAACTGGTCCTTGCCGATCCGGTCGCAGAGATATCGGGCGACGCCGTAGAAGAGCGGGTCGCCGCTGCTGACCAGCACGGGCCGACGGGCCTGCAAGGCCTCGCGAACCTGCCGAAGCGCGAGGCTCATCTCGGGCTCGAGCGGTTCCTTGCGACCGGGGAACGCGTCGAGGAGTCCCAGCACGGTCGGCGGGCCGAGGATGAGGTCCGACTCGGCAAGGGTCCGCCGCGCCGACTCGGTCAGCCCGGCCGGGCCGTCGTCGCCGATCCCAAGGATCACCAGCCTCGATCGGGCCTCGCTCACCGTCGGCGTCCTCTACTTCCACGGTTTGGGCGCGGTAACATGCGCCGCCATCCAGTCCCAGGCCACGCGGGCGGGAATCGGCACATTCTAACCCTCCCTCCGGCGTCAAGCTAGCGCGATCGTCCGGAGGCGAATCCGGAGATCGGCTCGGGGCGATCGCGGCCCTCTCGAATTCGGTAGCCGCCCGGCTCCATCGGGCCGAATCGATCGACCCGTCCCGAGGGCCAGGCGACCTCCACCGAATCCGCGCGTTCCGTGGCGCCCAGGCCGAAGTGCAGCCGAGGCTCCCCCGACGACTGAAAACTCCCGCCGCCGACCCGCCAGGCCACCTGCTTGCGTCCCCCGGCCGAGATCGTCACCCGCGCCCCGACGGCGTCTCGGTTCGAGGCCCTCCCTTCCAGACGGAGCGTCAGCGAGCGCCCTTGGCGCTCGGTCTGGTTGTGCAGATACGCGATCGGCTGGTCGTGCGACTGGATCAGGACATCCTGCCGGCCGTCGTTGTCAAGATCGGCGACGACCAGCCCACGACCCATCCTCGGCACGCGCCAGGCCTCGCCGGCGCGGTTGGTGACGTCGATCAGCCGGCTGTCGTCGCCGTTCATCAGAAGTTGCGCCGGCATCCGATACGGGTAGTTCGGCCGGAGGTCGTTGACGTGGCCGTTCGCCGTGGCCAGGTCGGGACGGCCATCGTCGTCGGCGTCGAGGAGGGCGATCCCGAAGCCGAGCAGGCCGCGACTCGCGACACCCAGCCCGACCGCCGAGGTGTGGTCGACGAAGAGGCCGTCGCCGAGGCCCTGGAAGAACGAGGTGGACTCGCCGAAAAAGTTGGTCGCGAAGAGGTCGATCCGGCCGTCGCCGTCGAGGTCGCCCGCCGCGACACCCATCCCGGCCTGATACCCGCCGCTCGCGTTCCCCGAGACCCCCGAGGTCGCGCCAACCTCCTCGAACCGCATCCCGCCGAGGTTGCGCCAGAGGTCGTTCGCCGTCATGTCGTTGGCGACGAAAAGGTCGATCCGTCCGTCGTTGTCGAGGTCGGCGGCGACGACGCCGTAGCCCCGGCCGTCGGGATCGTCGATGCCCGCCTCCCTCGTCACATCGACGAACCGCCCGCCATCGTTGCGGAAGAGGTGATCGGGCTCGGCCGACGACTCGCGAGGGTTGCAGGTCAGGTAGGCACCGCTGGCCGGATCCCGGCAGATCTTCGGCTTCAAGGCGTCCCATGCGACGTAATGGCAGACGTAAAGGTCGAGGTCACCGTCGTTGTCAAGATCCGCGAACGCAGCGGACGTCGGCCAGCCGCGATCACCGCCCAGGCCGGCGTCGGTGGTGATCTCGCGGAAGGTGCCGTCTCCCTCGTTCCGATAGAGGGCGTAGCCTCGCCATCGGGTGATGAAGAGGTCGGGGTCGCCGTCGTTGTCGATATCGCCGACGGCCGCGCCATGGCCGTAACCGCGCGGCATCGCGGCGATCCCCGATCGAGCGGTGACATCCTCAAAGGAGCCGTCGCCCCGGTTGCGGAAGAGTCGGTCGCCGGAGAGCGGCCGGTCGTCGGTCGGTGGGAACGGGCCTCCCTGGACGCAGTACAGATCGAGCCGGCCATCCCGATCATGGTCCAGCACCGCGAGGCCGCCGCCCGATTGCTCGGGAAGCTGGCGGATCAGCGACGAGCCGCTCTCGTAGGTAAAGACCAGGCCGGCGGAGGTGGCGTCGTCGGTGAACGTCGGGACGAGGCGCGAGCTTTCGGAGGGAGTCGCGATCCTCGACGGGGCCGCGACCTTCAACCCGGCCGCGACCGCGCGCAGGCGGGCCTCCGCCTGGTCGAGGCGGGCGATTGCCTCGTCCGAGCCTGGAATCCGGGCGTAAAGGGCGCGGGCCTCGGACCGATAGCCGGCCGCCTCGGCCGATCGAGCCAGGTTGAGGCAGGCGGGCGGATCGCCGATCGGGTCGTCGCTCCAGAGGATCGCTCGGTATCGATCGATGGCGCGGTCGACCTCGGCCTTGCGGACTCGGAACCGGACGGCGGCTTCGGGCTCACCGTCGCGCTGGAGGATCTCGGCGAGGCGGATCAGGGCCCGGGTCGCGGTCGGCTCGACGGCCAGCCACGCCTCGATCGCCGCGCGTTCGGCCCGGGGCTCGCCGCCGCGCCCGGCCAGCCAGGCGATGGCGGCGAGCCGGTCGGTGGGCTCGATCTCGTCTGGCCCGAGGCGCGCCAGCGCCCGCGCGGCCTCATCGGGACGGTCGGCGGCGATCGCCCAGTCAAGCCGGGCATGCCAGGCCGGGCCGTCCTCATGGGACTGCAAGCACCGCGCGGTCCAGCGGTCGGCCTCGTCCCACCGACCAGCGGCGATCGCCATCCGGGCGAGGCCGAGCCAGACCCGATCGTCTTCGGGAGCCAGCCTCGCATCGCGATCGAGAGCCGCGCGAAGGCCGTCGAAGGCGTGCCGGCCCAGGTCGAGGTTGTCCAGCTTCCGAAGGATCTCCAGCGGCTTCTCCGCCGATGCAAGCCAGCGCCGATAGACGCGGCGAACATCCGCGAATCGACCCTGGATCTGATAGACACGCACTAGCAGCGGGACGAGCAGATGCGGGTCGGGATAGCCGTTGGCCAGAATCGGCACCAGGCGACACTCAGCGGCACGAATTCGACCCTGGTTGACGTTCGCCCGAGCCTCCAAAAATGCGCCAGCCGAGGCAAAAACGTGGTTTTTCGGCAATCGGCCGAACGCGGTCAGCGCCTCGGAGTCGCGATCGAGGGCGGCCTCGCAGATTCCCAGCCAGTAATCGGCCGCTCCGCCCCGCGCGCCGGGCCGCGATTGCTCGAGCGCGATGAGCCGCTCGCGCGCGGCGACGAACCGACCCGCACTCACCTCGGCCTCGGCCCGCCGGAGTTCAACCCGGAGCGTCCACGCCCGAACGCCCAGCCACACACCCCAGCCCAGTACCGCGACCACCCCCATCACCATCGGCCAGTGCCAACGCTTCACCATGACGCCCTTGTCCGTCGTCCTCGGGGAATCCGGTGTTTTACGCAGAAACGCGGTAAGTTTGCGAAATCCATGAGAGTGAAAGAGATTCAAGATTGCAGATTCAGAATTGCATAAAGTACTATACAACTAATTAAGTATTCATGATTCAGTATCATGCAATAAGAATAGTGAAATTGATATGATGCATTTTGTGTGACTATTCCATTTTCTGCTTCAACGCCCCGGTGGAGCGGGTGCGAGGCGATCCAGCGTCGATCGCAGGCGGTCGACGACCGGAGTCATCGCCGGGGATCGCGATCGGTCGATCAGCTCGCGGGGATCCTCACGCTCGTTGTAGAGCTCGACGCGGTCATCGCCGGCGTTGCGGATGAGCACATAGTCTCCCTGGGCGATCGCGGCCAGCGGGCCTCGGCGCACCGGGGCTCGGCCCTGGTTCGGGTCGATTGGATTGGGCTCCGATAGCTCCGAGAAAGCCGGGCTCGCGTCGGGTCCCGGGGCGGTCGGCTGCGGGGCCCAGGTGCGCGCGAGCGACCGGCCCGGAAACGGCGACCGCGCCCCGGGCGCCGCCAGCTCGGCGATCGTCGCCGGAAGGTCCCGCAGGCTCACCACTTCGCGAACCACCGAGGGTGAACTTCGTCCGCCCGGCGGGACGATCACCAGCGGTACGTGGATCTCCGTTCGATAGAGACTCTCGCCGTGGTCGTAGAGTCCGTGCTCGCCGAGCCCCTCGCCGTGGTCGGCCACCACCACGATCAACGTCCGATCGAGTTCGCCCCGTCGCTTCAACGCGTCGAAGAGCTTGCCAAGCTGCGCGTCGAGATAGGCCAGGCAGTCGTCGTAGGCGTTGCGCGCCATCGTGAGCGCGGGTGGTGGCAGCTTCTCCCGGTCGGTGTGAATCCAGCCATCGAGCAGGAAGAAGTATTCGCCCTCGGTTCTCGGTCCGTCGCCGAACTGGTATGGGACGCCCATGGGTAGCACGTAAGGCGCGTGCGCATCCACATAATTGAGGAACGCGAAGAAGGGCCGATGGGGCTCGCTCCGGCGATCCAGCCAGTCGAGAAGTTCTCGGTTGATGATCGAGGCGTCCTTGCGGTCACCGACCTGGATCCGTCGGATCGTCCACCCCGGCGCCACCCATCCGACCAGGTTCACCCCCATCTCGAACAGACGAGAGGCCCGCGGGGTGGCCCAGTCGCGGAAGACGTGGTCCTCGTAATGGCCGAAGTCGCGGGCGAGGCCACTATCGTACGAGCAATAGATCGTGTTGGCGACAAAGCCGGCCGTCGCGTAGCCGAGCCCGCCGAGGAACCCGGCGAGCGTCGGGACGCCGCCCCGGATCGCGGTTAACCACCGGGCGTCCACATCGTGCGGCCACTGACCGGTCAGGATCGTCGCGTGCGAGGCGAGCGTCCAGGGTGCTGTGGATCGAGCCTGATCGAACCGGATGCCGCGTTTCGATAGCTCGACAAGCGTGGGACTTGTCGGCCGGGTGTAGCCGTGGAGGCTCAACCGGTCGGCGCGGACCGTGTCCAGGACCACCAGCAGGACGTTCGGCGGCCGGGGCGTGGGGATCGGGCGCCTCGACTCGCGCCACTCGGCCAGCCGGTCGGAGCCGACGACCCATCCCCCGGCCGCCGCGATCAGCATCGGCAGGACCGGCCAGGCGCGCCGGCCCCGGCGCCGCCAGGTGGCCGGATTGCGTTCGAGCCACGGGGCGACCTGGAAGGCGAGGCCCATCGCCACGAGCATCCAGGCTTCGGCCAGCACGCCTGGCCCGGCGATCATGAGGGTGGGTAGGATCGCCAGCGAGATCAGAAGTCGGGTCGAGGCCCAGGCCGATCGCGGCCAGATCCGGGCCGCCGCCGCGCAGGCCAGGCCCAGAAGGGCGAAGATGGCCGCGTCGATCGCCGGGACCACCCAGACGAAGTGGCGGGTGACGAGGTAGAGCCGGCCCGAAAGGCCAGGTCCGACCCGGGCCAGCACCTCCAGCGCGCCGGCCATCGGGCCGCACCAGGCCGCCAGCAGAAGCAGGTCGATCGGGCCAGGCCGGGCTGAATTCACCGTTGCGGGGGCTGGTCCTTCGCTCATTCGAACGCCCGGCGCGCGCGACCGGGGATCGGACCTTCGACCGCTCGATGGCGGTCGAACGCCCCATCCCCGGCCTTCGGCGCCGGTCTCCGTATCAGGATGATCAATAGCTACCGGACGAGATCACCTCGTTGTCGCCCCGGGTGCCCAGGCTCCAGTAGGTATTCATCGCGACCGTGCTCTTGAGGAACTGAACGTGGCCATCGGCGAACGCGAAGTTGGCGCCGCCTGGGTGGTTGCTGTTGGCGTTGATGATGTCGGCGAAGTCGGCCCCGCAGCCGTTGCAATCCGACCGGCAGGCCGCCCACGGATACTGCGTCGAGCTCGGCGGGATGATCGTCATGAAGAACGCCAGGCCCGGCGAGCCGACCGCCCATCGCCAGCCGAGGTCGGCCGTCCCCGGGTTCTGCTTCGAGTTCCACATCTGATTGCAGCTCTGAATCTCGGTCATCACGGCGGCCTGGTTCTGCCAGGCGTCGATCTGACGATAATTCACCCCGATGCCCGAGGCCGAGATCCCGCCCCGCCACTGCACCCAGTTGGAGGGCGACCCGGTCAGCAGCTCGCTAAAGGCGATTGTGTTCGAGGTTCCGTCGGTCACATCGGCAATCGAGGTCACCGCGTAGTTCTGGAAGATCCCGGTGCCCGTGGTGGTCCAGGGGTTGGTCGTTGCCCCCATGCTGCCGACATAGTTATTGTTGTCGCCGTTCCAGGCACCCCGGCCGGTCAGGCCGTCCGACGGGCACATGAAGGTGGCCAGCTTGGCGTTTGACACCGTCGAGTTCGTGGCGCTCCCGAAATTTTCCCAGACGTCCCAACTGAAGTTGGCGGCGTTGTACATCGATTGTTGCTCGAGGTAGCCGAGCATCATCGCCTGGGCGCTGAACGTTCCCCAGGTGGCGAGCTTCGATGGCTGGCCGTTGAGGTACGGCGCGACGGCCGTTCCCATCGGGAACGACCCCATGGCCTGGTGATAGTTGTGCAGAGCCAGGCCGATCTGCTTCAGATTGTTGGTGCACTGGGCACGACGGGCCGCCTCGCGCGCCGCCTGGACGGCGGGCAGGAGCAGGGCGATGAGAACCGCGATGATGGCGATCACGACCAGCAATTCGATGAGCGTAAAACCGCGACGATCCGACTTCTTCATCCGCGATCACTCCTCAGGGGGAAAACACGAAATGAACTGTTGGAGAAACGATGAGGAAAATGTGTCCTGATGGTCCCGAAGCGAAGGCCAACGATCGGCGAGACGTTCGGGCGTCGGCCCACCGATCGGTCGATCGCGTTACCGAGACTGGGTCTTGCCGCCAGCCGCGGGGCCGACCTTGCCGGCCTTTTTCATTTCGGCCATCTGCTTCTTGTAAGCATCGGCCTGGTCCTTGTTTGCCTGCTCCGTCTGGGGCGAGCCCGAATCGTCGCAGCCCGCCTGGAGCACCAGGGATCCAATGGCCAGCGAGAAGATCGACGCCCGCACCGCGATCGCAAACCGCTTTCCAGTTCTTCGCATCGTTCAATAAATCCTTGATCACACCGGAGTGCCGATGACGAAACACCGATCCCGTCCCCTGACCGAGGTCGGGGGATTGGTCCGGATTCGTCTGGCGCACCTGATTTCGACCCAATTCTTTCGTGGCGGGAATGCGAATGGTTAGTAAATGTGTTGTAGGCACACTGTCAAGTGACTGGATGTGGGATTGTGGGATCTTGGAGTCTCCCACGGTCTGTTTTCTTTTCACCACGGGCGGGTCCACGGTGCTGGCCACTGGTCGTGCATGACCGATGCGCGTTTTCCTCGGTTAAAATCCTCCACGGGCCATGGTTCGGGTCCTTCGCGATTGGCCGATCGTTTGACTTCCGAGAGTTTCCGCCGGCGATCTTCGCGTCGGGTTTGGCTACGTCCGGGACGCTAGCCGATGTAGGAGCCGGCTCCAGCCGGCGATCTTCGCGTCGGTTTTGGCTACGTCCGGATCGCCAGCTGGTGCTGGCTCCTACACGGGCTATCGACACGGTCACGACCCGGCGCGCCCTTCGACAAAAGATCGGCGAACCCCAGCCATCACAAACCGGACGGAATCATCGGGCTCGTGAATCCTTGGGTCAGGATGTCGGGGCAACGTGTCCCAGGGCCGCGGATTCCGGCGGCATCGCCGGTTCCGATGCCTGAAAAGCCATGCTGGCGAAGGTTACACAGCAGGTTCGGCGGGAGTCGATGGCCTGATTGTAGCGGAGGAGTCGACCTTGCGCCGGGCCGATCGCGTGGAGGAAGGTGTAGGTGGCCGCGAGGCCGCAGACACGCCATCGGTTGCCGATCGCGCCGGCGGTCCGGAACCACCCCTCGGCGTCGCCGGACGCGGCCCGGTCGAGCATCTCGCGGTCGAACCGGCGAAGCTCCTCCTGGAGGATCGGATCGACCGGATGCGTGTCGCCGAATTCCGGGCCGACGTGGCAGAGGTCGATCCCGCCGATGTAAGCGACCGATCGACCCCGGCTCGCCTCAACCGTCTGGAGCGCCTCGATGAACCGCGCGACTTCGGGATCGGCGATCGGATCGACACCCGACTCCATCAGGTCGTGGAACGAGCCGACGAGGATCGGGACGATCGAGAAATCACGGCGACCGCCAAGCAGGTATTGCAAAAAGACCACCTGGAACTCGATCGAGTGCTCGGTCCGGTGGACCAGTTCGTCGTCGAAGAGGTCGCGGCCGGCGATCGCGGCCAGGGCCTCGACGTACGCCCGATCGGTCCGGGCGACGCCGAGGGGTGTCTCAAAGTCCTTGTAGGTCAGGGCGAATCGGCGTCGACAGTACTGGTGCGCCACACCCAGGATAACGAAAGTGGTCGCCGGAGACCTCTCGACCAGCTCGCGATACGACCAGGTGTAGACCGGCCCGCCGCGGTGGAAGTCGATGTGCGGGCTGAGGATGCCGCGAAAGCCGTCGAGCGGGGATGTTGGGTCGAGCCTGGGCGATCCCGAGCCGTCGCGGCCGACGAAGAGCTGCTCCATCTGCGCCTGAAGCGCCCGGAGCGAGCCGGCATACGACCGACCGGCCATCGCCGGAGGTCGCTGGCGGCCCTGGCGATACTGTTCGAGGAACAGGCCAAAGGCCGGGCCGTCGAGGATCATCGACTCGTCGAGCCGGCGGACCAGGTCGCGGAGATCCTTCATCGGGACGAACTGTCCGGTTTCCTGGAGCGCCCGGGCCTGGATCTCGGGCAAGGACGACTGGCCGTCGAAATGGCGTAAGATGCGGGCGTAGCCGTCGAGAGGGATCAAAACGGGCTGCGTGACCACTCCGGCCGGATCGTGGAGCATCACGTGGGCCTGGCCCTGGTGGTCGATCCGCCGGGCGTTCAGCGGTCGGAGCCTCGGCCGTTCCAGGGATGGGTCGATGCCCGCCGGCGTCTCGAGCTCGCTCACCGCCCGCCCCCTCGGACTGGCCTGGACCGATCCCGGGCCCGCCCGATCGTTCGGAGCGGAAGATCCCACCTCATCGTAACCGCGAACACAACCGTGTCAAGCCGAACAACGCCGACGCGGACCCTTCGCCTCGATCGCGATCAGGGGGAGCGGCCAGGCCGGCGGGGCGATCTCGCGGATCGGTTGCGGTCTCCGCATCGTCTGCCTCCTCTCGTCATCATCCAGTCGGCGACGGCCGCGATCGGCCGTCGGGGATTCGTCGCCCGATCTTCTCAGATTCCGGATCACTTCCCGTAGCAAAGACCATGCCATAAGTCGAGGGTTTATGGAAAAACGGGCCACGCCCGCGAATTCGCGGAATTTCGGCCTTCCGGGTAAAGGCTGGGAGGGTCGACATCAGGTATTTTTTACCAAACGCTGGGATCGGTGGCCGTGCGATCGTCAACGCCCACGATCCAGGCAGAGCCGCCGCGCGGGGAGACAGAGCGGGTCTGGTCTGGTGGCTTCAGGGCGACTGTGATAGGGTTCCGCGGCGCGGGGGCCTCCGGTGGGCGGAGGGTCGCGTTTGTTCAGGTCAAGGGAGCGGATCGAGCCATGAGACCATCGCGGATCATCCTTCGGGTATCGCTAACGGCGATGATCGCGGCGGTGCCCGTCGCGGCGACCGCCCAGCAACCGGCGCGCGGGACGGCCTCGCGACCGCCGGCCCAAACTCCGACGCACCTGCCCGAGCCGGCCGCGAAGCGGGCGCCCGCGGCGATCGATCCGGACGGCTCGCGGATGAAGTGGCTCCTCAATGCCTGGGCGAAGCAGAGCGAGAAGCTCAAGACGCTCGCCGTGAGCATCTACCGGGTCGACCGCGACATTCGGTGGGGTGACGAGGTCCACTACGAGGGGAGCGCGTATTTCCAGAGTCCGGGGCTGGCCTACCTGGATTTCTCCCGGCTGAAGCTCGCCGAGAACGACAAGAAACAGCTCGTTCCGGTCCCCGACCCGAAGAAGCCAGGCGCCCGGCTCAAGACGCACACCGAGACGATCATCTGCTCGAACGACGCCGTCTGGCAGTATCTCCATGAGGGGAAGCAGATTTATATTTTCCCCCTGGCGAAGGGAGAGCGTCAGCGTGCCCTGGATGAAGGGCCCTTGCCGTTCCTCTTCAACATGAAGGCCGACGAGGCCGAGGCCCGCTACTCGATGACCCTCGACAAGGAGAACGCCAATTTCTACCTCGTCCGGGTGATCCCGAAGCTCCAGGGCGACCGCGAGACCTTCAAAATGGCCTTCCTGACGCTCGACAAGAAATTCCTCCTCCCCTCGCAGATCGCGCTGATCTCGCCCGACGGCAAGAGTAGCCGGGTCTTCTTCCTCGACAACCAGCGGCCGAACAAGCCGATCGAAGAGAAGTATTTCAAGGGCGGGGTTTACAAGAACTGGCAGGTCGTGCGCAACCCGACCGCCGAGATGCCCCGTCAGGGCAACGCCGGACCTCGCCCCGACAATCCAGCCCGGCGGTGAGTCGAGTCACGACGTCATGGCGCCCGGTCATTGCAGGCGGGAGATCCGGCTCCCGACGCGGTCGAAGCCGAAGCTTTCGCGTTGATCGCCGGTCGGAGCCGGCTCCTGCGAAGAATTCCAGATGTTCGCCTGTGCGGCGGACTCTCGTCGATCGACGAGAGGATCGTATCGCGTCGATCGCCGGCTGGAGCCGGCTCCTACAAAGAATTCCATTGAAATGGGGTTTTCCACGTGATCGGGCGTTTTTGCCCGGTAGGGAAAACCCGGCATCCTTGCCACCGTCTTCGTCTCAAGAATCCCGTCCAGGTGCTCTCGGCAAACTCGGTCGATCGGGCGAGCGTCAGGGGGCCTGCGACGGCGTCTGAGCTTGCGGCTGTGGATTCGTGAGCGGAGTGGAGGTGATCGGGCTCAGCGGCAGTTGCTGAGGCTTCGCGAGCGGAGCATTCTTGATCTGGGTCAGCGGCATTTGCTGGGGCTTCGGCAGCGGGGCGCTCTGGATCTGGGTCAGCGGCATTTGCTGAATGGGGAACAGGGTCGAATTCATCGGGGTCAGCGGCATTTGCTGAGGCTTCGCGAGCGGAGCGAACGTCATCTGCGAGAGCGACATCTGCTGGGGATTCGCGAGCGGGGCGGAGGTCATCTGGGTCAGTGGCATTTGCTGAGGCTTCGCGAGCGGGGCGAATGTCATCTGCGTGAGCGGCATCTGCTGGAGATTGCTCGACGGAGCCGAGGTCACGGGAACCACCGGCTGAGGCATCGGGCTCGTCGCGTTCGGAGAGTTCGACGATAGCGTCGTTGGCGGAACGGACGACACGGGAGCCTGGCTCCGTGGCGTCGTCGGTTGCTGTGCGTTCCTCACGTTCGATCCGGACGCGGACGACTGGGCTCGGACCGTGGGAACCACCCGTCCGGGGTGCGCGCTCGCCAGGGTCGATGACGGCGGTTTCCGCACTGTGTGCGCGGCCGCGGTTGATGTTGATGATGCCGTGGTATTCGAGTGGATGTGATGGTGTCGGCTGGCCTGCTGGGCTTTCTCGTAGGCGCGATACTGATCGAAGGCTGGATCGTAGGATCGGTTCATGGCCTTGTGCCGCTTTTGCGTTCTGTACCAGGCGGCGAACGCGTTGGGCGACTGCGGGAGATGGCTTAAACCGCGGGCCTGGGAGGGTCCGGGAGCGGCGGAGTTGTTCCTGGCCCACTGGTTGAAGGCTTGCAGGCGTTGTTGATGAAACTGCTGGGCCTGTTTCGCCATGGCCGCCATCTGGGCCTGTTCTTGCTGCATGGCCTGGCGGTATTGCTGCTCCATTTGCTTCTGGAGCTGAGGCGAGATCTGGGGCATCGCGGCCGGGTTCCCCCGGAGAGCCGGATGGACGCTACCGCCCCGAGCCTGCTCGACGGGGCCCCGGTGCTGAGCCAGGGCCGGCGCGCCTGTCAGCAGGATCATCCACGCCACCAGGACGCCCTGAGAACGATGCATCGCCCGCATGGGTGTCGCTCCCTGTTCGGACGGACGGCTCGTGCGGTCATGGGTCCGTTGCAGACCCCGCGGCGGTTCCGTTCCGGGTGATCGATCGGGGAGGTCGGATCGTCTTGCTCCGCCCGCTTGCTCCACCCCATTCTACGGTGCTCGGGCTCGATCCGTGACTCACGAAATCGAAAACTCCGGCGGAGGACTCTCGTCGATCGACGAGAGGGCCGATCCCCTGTAGCTCCCGACGCGGTCGAAGCCGAAGCTTTCGCGTCGATCGCCGGCTGGAGCCGGCTCCTACAAAGAATTCCAGATATTCGCTTCTGCGGAAGACCCTCGTCGATCGACGAGAGGACTGACGCCTGTAGGAGGAAGCTCCGAAACATTTCGGTCCGGGGAAGCCCGATCGTGTGCGTTTGCCCGAGTGTCAAACCGCCTCATTTACGAAATATACATGTGAATTTCGCTGTTGTGGCGTTATTTAGGGACGGAATAGACAGGGATGACGCATTTTTTGCGCAAGTCCTGTGCGATGGGCTTCAAAATTGGTAGACTTGGCACTCCGATTTCTCATCATCTCCCGGGGTATGACGATGATTCGGTTTCATTGCCTGGCAGAGGGCTGCGGAAAGAAGCTGACGGTGGCTGATGCGGCGGCCGGGCGGAAGGGGAAGTGTCCGGGGTGCGGGGCCTCGATCGTGGTCCCGATGGCGACACCGGCAATGGCGCCGGAGCCGGCGCCGTCGCTCGTGGTTGCGGAAATGGTCGAGGAGGCGGTCTACGAGTCGGCGCCCGCGGCGCCTCCGGTCCACGCGTCTTCCGGCGTCTGGGAAGAGGATGAGGTCGGCCCGCCGGGTCCATCGGGACGGGCGATCTCGTGGGGAGCGATCGGGGTCGCCTGGCGGTTGCTCCGCGAACAGCTCGGGACCTGGATCCTCACGACGTTCGTTCTCTACCTGAGCCTGATGGGACTTGGGATCATCCTCCAGCTCGGGATGGCGGCCGGGCTGGCTATCGGGGTTGGGCTGCTGGGGCCGATCGCGGTTCCTGTGGTGATGGGAACCATGTTTTTCCTGAACATGGGGGTTCAGGGGATCGTTTACGGCGGTCTGTTCGGGATGGCGCTGAAGCAGGTCGATGGCGGCGAGGTCGCGGTGGGCGACCTCTTCTCGATCGGCGGCGAGGGCCGGGCCGAGCGGCTGTTCAAGGCGGGCATCCTGATGGGCGTCCTGGGGATGCTCGGTTTTGTCTTCCTCTTCATCCCCGGTCTGGTGTTCTTCGGGCTGTCGTTCTTCTCGATTCCCCTGATCGTCGATGGCCGGATGGGGGCCTGGGCGGCGCTGAAGATGAGCCTGAGGGCGCTCGGCCGAGACTGGATTTCGGCGGCGCTGTTCATCCTGGCGATGATGGCGTTGGCGACGTCGGGGATGTTGCTGCTGGGTCTCGGCGTGCTGTTCACGATACCGTGGTGTGTGCTGAGCTGTGCGGTGCAGTATCGCCGCTCGTTCGCGGCGGGTGCGAAACCGCGCGCCCGGATCATCGCCGACCCGCACGCCGAGGCGATCGGCATCCCCGAGGATGAGCGCGAGGTTCCAGAAGTCCCGGTGCTGGCCTGGGGGCTGATGGGCGGGGCGCTGATCGTCCCGGCGGCCCTTGTGGCGGTCGCCCTAACGGTGGCGTCGAAGGTCTGGGAAGCGTCGATGGACGGCGGGCGAGAGCAGATCGCCGGCCCCTTCAGTCCCGCGCCGGGGGAGCCCCGGGCGTTGACGAAGGGGGAGCCCCGGCCGATCGAGGCGGCGCCCGGCCGACCGTTCCCCGTTCCGGTCCCGGTCGCGCCGCCGGCGCCGGTGGCGTTGAAGGGGCCCGGAGCGGCCGAGGCGCTCGCGGGCTTGCGGGGCGGGAAATCGGAGCGGCTGGACGCGCTCCGATGGCTGGACTCGAATGCGCCGGCCGCCGACGAGCCGAGGCAGGCCGAGATCGGCCAGGCCCTCTCGGCGATCCTGTTAGAGCACCCCAACGAGGCGAACATGGCGGCGCACGGGCTTGTCCGATGGGCGACGATCAAGGATCTGCCGGCCCTGGCCGCGGCTTCCTGGTACGAGCATCCGCCCGCCGTCTCGATGCTGGCGAAGCAGGCCCTGCAACGGCTCCGGGACGCCGAGGGAACCGAGGGCCGCAAGGCGATCGACGAGGCGGTGGAGCGCGGCCGCGAGACCGCCCGGCTCGACGCCGTCCGGATCGCGCTGGCCGAGACGATGTCGGAGGATGAGGGGACGAGGTTCCGCGCTGTCCAGAGGCTTCGCAGGATGCCGGTCGTGCCGCAGTTGCAGGGCGAGGTGGTCTCGGCGATGAAGGCGTTGATCCAGGACCACACGAGCAACGCCCGGACCGACGCGGTGGGCACGATCGGAGTCTGGGCGCGGCCGGGTGACGAGAAGATCCTGCTCGCCGTTCTGGAAGACAAAGCGGATCGACGGTTCGCCCGCCCGACGGCGCTGGAGGCCCTTGCCCGTAGCAAGGACCCCGAGGTCATTGCTCGGATCGTCGCGGTGGGACAGGATCGGGCCGTCCGTTCGCAGGCCATGAAGGCGATTCGCGACTACGGCCCGCTGGCCGAGCCGGCGCTGATTAACCTGCTGAAGGACGAGTCGCCCGACGCCCGGACCTTCGCCTGCCAGATGCTGGACACCGTCGGCACGGAGAAGTGCCTGCCGGCCCTGAAAGAGGCGATCGACGACGACAACGGCCGGGTCTCGGCCCGGGCGAAGGCCGCGGTTCTCTCGCTCGAACGCAAGCTCGGCAGTGCGGACGAGGAGGTCAAGAGGTCGCCGCGCAGGCCGCCGTCGCGCTCGACGCGGAAGCGCGCGCGCACCCCGACCGCGCCGAGATCGCCCGAGGGGCGGCAGGCCGGCTGAGGTTACCCGGCGGGGGCAATCAGGTCGAGGGTCGGAAGATGGCGAAGAATGTCGCGACGGGACAAACGGGCCGCAAGTTGATCCGGTTCGACATCCGGAATGGTGGGCGGCGTGGAGGGCTCTCGCGGGCTGGGCACGGATCCGACGAGCCCGCCCAGATGGTCGGGCGCTTCCGGGCCGGGACGACTTTCCGTTTCGAGCAAGCGCGCTGGGTCCGGGCCTTCGCTCGAGATCTCCACGAAAAACGGAATTAGCCGTTTCGGTTGTCCTCTTCCAGGGCCTCCAGCTCGGCGAGCAGGCGATCGCCGACCTCGGGCCTCGCCATCCTCACGAACGCGATCTTGCCCCGGAGCCAGGCACGGAAGTTGGGGTGGTTCTCGCGGTTCTGGCGGTCGAGCCCTTCGAGCCGGGCTCGGTGCAGGATCGCCCGGAGGCGGCGGACCTCGTCGCGCGCGACGCCCGGTCGGTCGTTCACAACCAGGCCTGTCACCATTTGCGCCGTGTTGCGGCGATGCACGCGGGTCTTTGATTCGTTGACCGTGAAACCCTCGTCGTGGGCGATGTGGCGGACCGTCGCCATCAGGTAGCCGATCCGGTTTTCCTGATCGGCGTCGCCCGAGAAGGTCAGGTCATCGGCATATCGGGTGTAGGTGAGACCGAGCTTTGTGGCGAGGCCGGTCAATCGCCGGTCGAGTCGGCGCGCGACCTGGTTCGAGAGACCAGGACTGGTGCAGGCGCCCTGAGGGAGTCCGCGCGGGGCGGTCGCGACGTGGTAGGTCGTCCCGGAGAGGACGACCGATCGCCTCGGGCATTCGGTGCAGATCAACCCGAGGATCGTGGCGACCGCCGGCGAGTAGCCCAGCCGCTCGAAGACCTTTCGGACCCTCCCGAAGCCGATGCTTGGGAAGAAGGCTTCCAGGTCGAGGTTCACCACGATCGCCCGGCCGGCGTGTGGCTGGGCGTTGGTGAGAATACTTCGGCCCGGCAGAAATCCGTGCGCGGCGGGCTCGGCCGGGAGGCGCGAGACGATCCGTTCGAAAATCCAGCGCTGGGCTTCGGCGAGCGTCCGATGCGGGGCGCTCAGACGACGGACGCCACCACTCTTCTTCGGGACGTCAAAGTGGATGTAATGCGTTCGCGTGGCGACCTCGGCGTGGAAGGCCAGCCATCGGAGGCGGGCGACCGAGAGTCCGATCGCCTGGGCCAGATCGGCGGGCGTGCTGAGGATCGGCAGGCCGGCGGCTTCGAGATCGGCGACGCGGCTCTCTCGCTCGCCGAGCCGGCCCGAGACGCCCCGGCCGAGGAAGACGATGTCCTCGGCCTTCCGCCTTGCGACAGCCTCGGCGCGGAGTTGACGCCGTTTCTCAGCCTCGGCCTTCTTCTGGGCCTTGATCCGGGCGCGGGCCTCGCGATCGGCCTGCACGGCGGCCTCTCCCGACATCGCGGCCTGGTGCTCGATCGAGGCGAACGTTGGCCGGACGCGGTCCATCTCGCCGCCGATCGCGTGGATCTCGGCGAGCTGCTCGGGCGCGATCAGGCCCTGCGTGACCATGGCGCGGTCGATGAGCTGGGTGCGAGGGTCGTCGGCGGGCGGGATCAGGTCGCGCTGGCCGAACCAGGGATTGGCGAGCAGGTTCCGGCCCTCGGCCGCCTGCTGGATCTCGCCCCGGGTGATCGGCAGGTAATCCAAGGCGTCGAGGCCGAGCGAGCCGCGGGGCTTCTTCGGCTTCTCGGGCGGCTCGGGCTGGAACTCCTGGTCGACCGTCGGCGCGGGTGGGACGGAGCGCGGCGTTGGGCTCGCGCTTGGGCCGAGGAGCCACGTGAGGAGACGTCGAAAAATGTTCATGGCCGGGCCCCTGCCCCGCTCCAGAGGGCGGCGTACCAGGATGCGGCCGTCGAGCGATCGGTTGAAGCCTTGCGGGCGGCATCGCGGAGGGCTTGAAGGTGGCGGCACGGACCGCGGCGGAGGCCGCCGGTGAAGTGGTACGAGCACGAACATCGGCCGCGGAGCATCCGGCCGTCGGCGTCGAGGAGTAGCGAGACCTCGGTGGCGAGCACGCGTCCTTCGAGGATACGAAGTCCGTTCGCCTGGGCCTCGTCGCGGCGGACCTTCACCGCCTTCTGAGCGACGTACTGCCGGGCGGCGACCGTCTCCGGGTTCTCGGGGCCGATCAGCTCGGCCGAGAGCGCCACGGGGAGGATCGACCGCCATCGATAGAGACCGGCTGGAAGGTCGTGGATCACCTGGCCGAGCATCGCGAACCGGTTCAGGCCGACCGCCAGCGAGGGGGCCTCGGCGCCCGTGCTGGCCTTCAATTGATCGAAAGACAGGGCGGGATCGATCCGGAACGCGGCGGCGATGGCCTGCATCGTGGCGGCGTCGGGCGCGCCGGGCGGGGCGAGCTGGTCGAGCGCCGAGGCGCCGGTCCAGTCGTTGGTTGTCCAGCCGGAGAGCCCCAGGATCATCCGGAATGGTCCGGTTTGGACCGACCAGAAGCTCGGCAGGCCGGTGCCGAGCAGGTAGACGTCGGCCGAATCGAGGATCGGGAGCAGTCGGGAAAGGACCTGCAAGCGGTCGCGGCCCCAGGTGCGGATGGTTTCTGTCCGAGGTCCATCGTAGGGCCGATCGCCCAGCTTGATGCGCTGTTCCCACGGTTCGAGGACGGCCCAGGGCGCCCGGCCTGGCTCCAGCTCGAACCGGATCGCGCGGGGGCTCCTCGCGGCCCGGTGACGCTTCAGGAAAGCGAGCAGGTTATACAATCCCTCGAGGCCGATCGGGACGCGTCGCATGGGGAGGCTCATCGCGGCCTGGAGCTGCGCGAAGCCGCGGAGCCAGCTCGCGGGGAGTTCGATCTTCTCCTCGCGGTGGCCGTCGCCAGCCTCGTGCCGGACCTCGAACCCCGAGGGATCGACCAGGAACCGCGTCTCCCGGTAGCTCCGCATCCGCTGGAAGTGCTCGTGGAGCGTCCACGAGTAATCGACGTTCGTCGTCCCGAGGGCGACGTTGCTTTCGTGAGCGAACGCCGATCGATCGACGGTCAAACAGCCGTAACTGCTCTCGTCGGCCGAGAAGCACTCCAGGAACAGGCAGTCGGGCGTGACCGTGACGACCGGGTCGCAGGGAAGCAGCAGCCGCCAGAGGTGGATGTCGTGCTTGAGAAGATAATTGGAATACTTCTGGCGGGTGTTCCAGTAGGTCTTGCGGGCGCGCCGATAGCGCTTCTCCAGGTCGGCGGAGTACGACTCGGGCAGTTCGGGCATCGTCGCCTGGATCGCGGCCTGGGTCTGCTTGGCGGCGGCCTGCCGCAACTGGTCCTCGCGACGGCGTTCGGTGGCCTTGTAGGCTTCGTAGGCCGTCTTATCGCGGGGGTGATAGCGGAGGTCGCTGATGACGACGTCGTGGAGTGCGGCGACGGCCTCTCGGAAGCGGAGGGGGTCGCGGAGGATCCCCTCGAAGGCGACGCGGTCGCGGCGGAGGTTGGGCGCCAGCGCGACGGCGACGCCGGCGGGGCTCCAGGTCACGGCGCTCCGGCCGCGGTAGGCGAGGTCCAGTTGCATGGGGTTTCCCCGACGCTCCGATCCGGGGGGCGGGCGGGCCGATTTCGACTTCGAGGCGACGACCAGGGCCGTTCACCGAGGCCCCGACGGGATTCCGTCGGGCGGAACGATGTTGCCTCAGCGCACCCGGCGGAATCCCGTCGGGGCCGAAAAGAACAACGGTCCTGGGGAAGCAATCTCCGGCTCAGGTTCGACCGCGGCGGAACGCCGCAGCAAGCTGGTCTCGAAAACCGGCCCGACCGCCCTCCGGATCGGAGGACCGGCCACTATCGCACACGATCCGCGGGCGAGGCAAGAGCTTCCTCGATCAGTGACGGCCGCGAAGCCAGCCAGCCGGACCGGGCCGGTGGGCGGCCGACCGGAGACGGTCGTCAGGTGGGGCCGCCCGCTCGCTGATGGACTGGATCGCGGCACGTCCGCTGCAACGCCTCGAGCGTCTTTTCTGGCTTGAAATGGAGGCGGATTCCGGCGGCATCACCTACAAGCTCACCCCTCCCGGCTGGATCGAAGTCGAGTCCGACCGCTCGGCGAACGTCGAGAGCGATAAGGCATTCGTCGCCATGTGGTTCAACCCGGAGATGGGCGACGCCTACCGGCTAGGCATCAAGCCCGCTATCGAGGATGATGCCGGCTACCGGGCCATCCGAGTCGATGCGGTTGGGCATACGGGCAAGATCGATGACCGCATCATCGCCGAGATCCGGGAGAGCCGATTCCTCGTCGCGGATTTCACCGGGCATCAGAGCGTGTACTTCGAGGTGGGGCTTGCGATGGGGCGGCGCCTACCGGTGATCTGGCTATGCAGAGAGGACCACTTCAACGCGACTCATTTCGATACTCGGCAATATAATCACATCGTCTGGAAGGAGCCGGCCGATCTTCGCGAGAAGTTGGCGGTCCGAATTCGGGCGGTGGTCGGGCTGGGGCCGGGCAAGATGCCGTAATGGTCTTTAGTGGTCCTGCGGCATCGCGAAGACCGTGCCCAACTTGACCACAGAATCGACGTCATTATCACCGATCTCACTGACGTGCCGGAAGTGCACCTGGTGCTTCACGATTCCAAGCTCAACATCGAACCAGAGTTGCCCATCGCCCCGCCGGGTGACCGGTGCAAGCATGTACTCCCGATGCATGGCGAACTCCTCCTTGAACCGGGCCAGCATCGGCGGCGAGCCGGGCACAGGATGCATCCGGTTCATCCGGCTCATCCAAGGCAACTGCCCGTTGGGTACAACAACCCCTTCCGCCGTGGCCCTGGCCAGGATGCCCTCGACATCTCCGCTCAAGTGGACGGTGTAGCCGGGCCGCAAGCCTTCGACGTCGCCCTCGACGATGGCAACGCGAATCTCATCGAGCGGGTCGGCACTGCCGTGCTCCTCCGCCCAATCGCAGAAGATCCGCTGTCCGGCCACAGCGTCATCGAACACGAGGCCCATCACCGGCGGGGCCTTGCTCTGCGGGTGCCACCGGAACGTGGTCGCCGACCAAAGAGCGTTTACCCATGAATCATTGGCAACGAACTGCAACGCCTTGATGTAACTATGTATTATCAAATTTTCATCTCCGCTTTGTCGATTATTGTTGGCCTGGCTGATCCCCTTCGTTCCCTCCGCCCTTATCTTTCCCAGATTGCCGTTCGGGCTCCTGTGATAGTTCCCACGCCACCAAATACTTACCAATGGCGTCCATGCCAGCGACTGAGAGGAGGAATCCCGACACCTCACGTCCCGCGTTGCCGGATACTCGGACGTCCACGACCTCCGCGTGGAAAGACATGGCTCCGACGTGAGGCAGCTGGCCGGCTACATTCGCAACTTTAATCTGGACCGCGACGGCCGCTTGCACGTTATGTCGCTGAACATCGAAGTCCGCACCGAACACGGACCTCAAGACCTCAAGTGCCTCCGTCGAGAGGGTTACCTGTGACGGCGATTGGCCCGGCGATGCCCGAACCGTGACTTCGGCGAAATGATCTTGACCATCCCTACATATGTCTTTGCGGCCGGTGTAGGTCGGTTGCATGCGTCCTCCCGCAAAAAGCAACCCCCTACGACTACGAAAGGCATAGGGGGCAACTATCGCCGGATTCCCACCATCAGGCGAGACTCGTCACGACCGTTGTGGACTCACCAAGATCGACGTAGGCGGCGATGGCCGGAATAGCCTTCGAGATGAGGGCACGCGCGCCGCCCAATGCCGCGCCGACCAGTATGGTCTCATAGATAACGTCCCTGGCGATCTCAAGACCAGAATAAATGTCACGAGTGATGGTTTCAATGACAGGATCAGGAATGGGAATGGGAACCGGGGGCGGACTCGGAGGAGTAAATGTCTGATAGACAATAACGCCGTTGAAATTCCCGATAATTACCCCAAATGTCTTAGCCAAGCTCGGGTCGGCCGCACCGAGCCAGAAGAATTTCACCGAGGGGTCCCACCCACTGTCCCTGGCCCACGCCTTATTTGCGGCATGTGCTGCATTGAAATCATTTACATATCCTTGGAGTTGCTTATCGCCGAGAGCAGCCTCCCCGGGAGTCTTGATCTCCGCCAACAGTCCTGTATTGATATTGCTACCCGTATAATTAATGATGTCGGCCAGTAATCTCTTGCCTCCTGAGTATGGCTTGATGCTGAAGTCAACCAAGCTCCCTGGATGGTCAAATTGGTAGATTGCCCCAATGATCTTGTGAGCGGCTTGCCCCTCCTGCATCGTTGTATGGCCGGTAGGGTCGATATTGTCGACCGGATCGGCTCCCGCGTAGATGTAGTGATTGAGGGTAATTGGGTTGGTTGTCTCGCCTTCGAACGTATCGAAACTCGTGAACCGGCCGAGCGTGGTATCGTAGTTCCGCTGCGGCAACAGGGTCACGTCGAAGCCGGGTCGAATGCTGTCCGGTTCCATGGCGTGCGTCATCAACATGGCCCTTCCTCCCTTTCAGCCGATTGGAATCGACAATCGTTCGAGGCATCGATCGAACACGTCCGCTTGGAGCCGCTTGACGGCCTTCGGCCCGGCCGTCTCGTCGCAGGGGCGGTCCGGGTATTGGCGATCCGGGAACGCGGCCTTGGTCGCGAGGTGATTGATCCACATGCCGTGGGCATGCGTCGGCCACAGGCGGTATGCGACCCGCATGGCCCATACGGCTTCCTTCCGCCGCTCGGCCACATCGAGAGAGTGGGCACGTAACGAGGCGAAGAGGGCCAACTCCTGCTGCGGCGAGAGTGATACCAAGAACATCGGGTCGGCTCTCTCGTGCTCTCTCAACTCGGGCGTCCAGCGAGTCGGCCATACCTGGTAATGCTCGTCGGGATGCGAGTTCAGACCCCGCTCATTGTACTCGACGTTGAACCGCTCGCCAGGGGTGTCCCAGCGGCAGAACACATGGCCCGGTGCCAGTACCAGCTTGAGCGGATAGCCCATCCGGCGACCCAGGGCGGTCAACAAGACGGGCAGTGACGAACAGGTCCCGGTTCGCTTGGGACCGAGAAGGCCGTGGATGAACGAGTCCTCCGGGTCGGTCCAGACGTGCGGGTCGGTGATCCGGTCCGGGTTGTAGCGGACGCCGAACTCCCGCGTCAACGCCTGGAGCATCGCCGTGACCCGGAACCGGGCGAGCGTCCCGTAGTCCGACCGATACTTGTGGAAGACGTGGATGCTCCTGAGCGTGTGGTCGGCGATCCGCTTCGCCCAAGCATCGAGCGTGGCCAGCATCGCACCCATGTCCATGCCATCGGTCCCGGGCAGGCCGAACGCGGAGATGAGGTTCATCTCGGCGATCTCGAACCGTGGCACAGCTTCGGCCGGTGCGTTGTAGAGCTCGGCGATAGCCAGCCGTCCCAGCGGATGAAGGTGCTGCATCGCCATAGGTCGGCCAGTCAAACAATGGATGCGATCGTGCTTGAATCCGATGCCACGGGATTCATAGAATTCGCTCATTACAGGGGGAGTGCGGGTGGATGTGAATGGGTAGCCGGATCAATTTGGCCGGAGGCCCACTCGGGTATGTCTAGATGTCAAGCTTGGGGCGGGAAGGGTGAGCATAAGACAAGGAGCGAGTTTTATCGATACGGGCTTTCTGGCGGGTCAGAGATCGACCGCGAGTCAGGTATCAGGCGAGACTCCGTACCCCGATCGACGTCTACCGGATTCTACCGGCTTGGCCCCCGAAATACCGCGATTATCCGCGAAAACACGCGAAGGGATGAGCCCCGCCAGGACTTGAGGTCTGTTGTCCCGGAGACGATGGAGACGCAAAGATGCGAGGGGTGACGGTGAGACGGACGAGACGGACGCTCTCTGAGCCTGGATAACACTCAACGTCATTCGGGGAGACGCATGGACGGGGGAGACGATGACTCGTCTACCCTCCCGTTACCCCCGCCAACGCGAGGATAGCCAGCTTGATATGACCCGGTAAGGCTCCCCAGACTATAGCCACCCTTGCCAAGTCGGGGTCAAGCGTGATACCGTCACATTGAGCTGGAGCGGGGACTTTCGGACCCGAGGGCACCACAGAGGGCACCGCGGGATCGTCGGTGTTCTTAACTTCTGGCAGTGTAGCGACTTGTGGCTCAGGCGTGCCGGTCTCGAAAACCGGCCCGACCGCCCTCCGGATCGGAGGACCGGCCACTATCGCACATGCTCCCCGGGCGCGGCAAGGTCTGACATCCGTGGGCAGGCGACTGGATCGCATGGTCCAAAGGATCTCGCTGACTCCGGGAGCGAGTGCGGTATCCTGACCCGGGGACTCCGCCCGTCAGAGACCGAGCCAACGACGAACGGCATCCTCGACCGAAGCCAACTGGTCGGGCGTCAGGTCGCCCAATTTGCGGATGAGCTTGGCGTGGGGCACGGTCACGAGGCTTTGCGCGTCGAAAACTCCGGCCTGGAGGAATCGCACCGGCACCGATACCTCGAAAGACGAGCCCCGCGTGCTGGTCGTATGTCCGATGAGTGTGGCGAGGACGCGATCCTGTGGCCCGATCGGGACGCTCAGGACCAGGCAGGGGCGGACCTTGGCCACCATCCCGAGGTCGACCAGCCAGACCTCACCGCGCCTCGGCTCGGGCATCCGCCGCCTCCCGCGCGTCCAGTTCGCGGAAGACCTCGTCGGCCGCAGCCACCAGGGCTTCGTCGGGCAGTTCGTCCGTCGATCCGACCCGGCGGAGGAGTTCGACCGCCACCACGTGCCGCTCGCCCTCGGAAAGGGCGTCGAAAGACTCGAACAGGGCTTGCACCGCGGTCGTCACGGGGTCGGACCTCCACGCTCCAGGACTTCGATCCACCGACATACTACGTAACAACCGGGACCGACCGCAATGCCCCTCGCGAGGCCCACGGCGAGACGCCATGAGTGCCCGGGCGACCGGGATTCGGAACCGTCAAAGAAGATCGGTCAGGTCGCCAAGCGAAGCGAAGAAGCCGATCACTTCCTCGCCGGAGGCCTGCGGCGAGAACGGCTCGATGGCGAAGATCTGGACCAGCTCCCAGCACACGATCTCATCGTCGGAGTTCCGATAAGCCTGGAGCGGTTCTGCCTGGATCAGACTTCGTATCTGCTCGTTGTCCTCCTCATCGAACCAACGCACCTGGAAATCCAGGTCGGACTGACGACCTTTCCGGTTCGGCGGCCCGCAGCGCGGATCCGCCGGATGGCCTCGTTAGCCTCGCCCGTGCCAGTAGCCCGGCTTCCGGCGCGAATGGGCCACCGCCATCACATAGAGCCCGTCGGCGAGAACCCGGTAGACCAAGCTGTACGGGAACCGCCGCAGCATGGCGAAGCGATGCTCGTCATCGTACCGTGGGAACAGGCCCGGGTTGGATGCGACCAGGGTCAGCACGCGTTCGGCCTCGGCCTCGAAACGTTCCGCCGCCTGTCGGCTGCGGGCGTGATACCAGGTCAGGGCGTCCTCGTACTCGGCCTGGGCCTCCGGGTGAAACCAGAGATCAGCCACCGGCCGTCTCCCGGGCCCGTCGCTTCACCTCGGCCCACGGCACCGCGGCAACGCTTCCGGAGGCCAACTCGGCCGACCGCCGCTGGATGACCTCCCGCCAGGACTCGTCGAATGGCGGGCGGTCGGCGGGTTCTACGGAGTCGATCAGCGCCTCGATCAGTTCGAGCCGGACGGCATCGGGCAACCCGAGTGCGGCCGTGAAAACCTGTTCGGTGGTCAGTGACATGGATTGTCCCTCCGCGAGAACGAGATCCGCAAGTCTCCCTCGATCGGGTTTGGGACGCAAGTCCCGTCCTCGACTCCCTCTTCACGCCCCGACGCCAGAGATCGGCTTGTCCGCTGCACCGCGTTACGCAAGATGCTCCACCGAATCCGCTGTGGCAACGCTGGAGACCGCATCGAAGGTCCCGAAGAGCCGGATACGCCCGGAGATCACGTAGAAATCCGGAGACCCGCCTTCCGGGTCGAAGGCGATATTCTCGGGATGGCCGATCGTGACCCGATCGCCATTCTCCATGCTGAGGACGAACGGTCGGAATGGCGCCTGGTGGATCATTCGAAGGACTTCATTACGGATGGCATCGGCTCGCATCATCGGCCTCGAGTGCTCGGTGATGGAAGAATCCCCCTCATTTTACCGAGCATCGAGCCGCCACGCCACGATGAGTTCGTACGGCTCGGCCCCGGATCGAGATCCGTAACGACATGCCGTCAGGCCCATTGCCACTCGGGAAGCGCCGCGCGGACCATCGCCTCGGAATCAGGCCGCGTCGCGACCAGTCGGACAATCGCCGCCATCGCCGCCCGACGCTCGGGCGCCCGGAGCGATCGCAGGCCGATCGTCAGAATCGGCAGGAGCGATTCGGCCTCCTCGGGCCGGTGCGCCAGGCGGCGCGCCACCTGCTCGATCGCTCCCGGCTTGGAGCGGCTCCCTCGGTTCACGTTCAGCAGCACCGAGGCCCAGAGCAGTCGGAGCCGGTCGGAATCGAGGGCCAGGTCGTGGGCGTCGGTGCGATCGCGCCGCAATCGGGCTTCCAGCTCCGTGGTGAGCGCCAGGCGGACGTCGTCGTACGGCGATTCCATCAGCCGGTGCCAGAGGCTCACATCGTCGCGTGCCATCGGCTCGGCGCGGAACCAGGAGAGGCCCTCGGCGCGGGCGTCGGCGTGTCGGCTGTCGAGGAATTCGAGCAGCCCGTCGGATCGGAAATCGTCCGAAAGCACTGACCGGAGCCAGGCGAGGATCTCGGGACGGATCGGCTCGCATTCGGCTTCCAGCAGGGGCAAGAGGGCCTGGCGTTGCTCGTCGGAGGAAGGGAACTTCGCCTTCAGCCAGTCGAGCCCGAGTCGGGCGATCGGCAGTGGGCGGGCCGCGGCCAGACGCGCGGCGGATTCGATCGCGATCTGATCGGGCGCAATCTGACGTCGGATGATCGCGGTCAGCGTCTCCAGGGCGCCCGGGCTCGCCGACTCGGCGACCGCCAGCCATCGTTCGGGCGTCACCGTCGAAAGGTCTTTCGCCTCGCTCAGCCATTCGATGGCCAGCGCGACGACCTCCTCATCCGCATGACCGAGCAGGTTCAGAAGATCGTCGATCGTCACCACCAACCGGGCGGCTGGATCGCGTTTCAGCATCCGGACGGCCCACTGGCGGACCGGTCGGCACCGCGCCCGGACGATCAGGTCGAGGATCGCCCGCGGGGCCGATCGCCAGAGATCCTCGAAGATCGGCGCGGGCTCCAGCTCCGAGAGCGAACCGTCCTCGGCGACATCCCATCCGTTCGGGCGCGAGACCAGCACCGGGCTGTGGTGGAAAAGCGCGTGAACCAGGCCCCAGTTGTCGATCAGCGCGAGACCGGTGTCGACGTCGGCATTTTCGTACAGAACCATCGCTTCGGAGATCGCGGCGACGTAACGCTCGGGGTTGGTTTTGCCCAGGTGTCGGAAGTAACGCCAGGCCCGGCGCCTCAGGTACTGTCGCGTCGGGAGCGAGAACAGCCGGTATTTTTCAAGCTGCCGTCGCTCGGCCTCGGTTGGCTCGCCCTCGCGGGGCGGTTCGGAAAAGGAGAGGCGGAGCCGGGCGGCCCAGTCGAGTATCGGGATCCGGCCGATCGCGGTGTTATGGTAATCGATGACCCGGCCGCGCGGCATGGTGGTCCCGACGACCGCCCCGATCCTGGGCTCCGTCCACGATCCGGTGGCATAAAATTTTCCCGACCCGTTCGGATACTCGAAGAAGCGAGCGTCCTGGATGCCGCGCGATCGCCAGAGGTCCGCCAGCCGCTCGGCTTCCTCGTGACTGTCAACATACTGGCTTTCGAAGTGGACCCGGTTCCGCACCACCCGTCGGATCGATCGATCGAAGGCGACCAGGAACCGCGCCATCACGGCGTCGTCGCCGGCGGCCTCGGCGAGCTTGAACAACCGCTTCACCAGTGCCTCGTGGCGATAGGCGTTGAGCGGCCGTTCCAGATAGGCGAGCAGCAGGCGTCGTGCGTTGGCGTTCCGGTTCTCGTACCATCGCCCGGCGAAATCGCCGAGGGCGTTGGCGTCGGTCACGGAGCGCAGGCGATCGACGAACGCCGGATCGCCGCGCTCCAGCAGTTCCTGCAACAACAACCAGTCGCCGGACGTCGTCATTCCGATCCGCTCGGCTTCTCGGCCGATGGCTTCGCCTCGCCGGATTTCGGCGCGTCGGCCTCCTGGTTTTCGGTCGTCGAGGGTCGGTTCAGTCGCGATCGGGACCGGGCGGTCCGGGTTCGCGATCGAGAGCGCGTTCGCGAGGTCGAGGGACGGGCCGATTCGCCGTTCTTCGATTCGAGCTTCAGCGAGAGCGAGTTAATGCAGAAGCGGAGGCCGGTGGGTGTGCCGTATCCGTCGTCGAAGACGTGGCCGAGATGCGCGCCGCAGCGGGAGCACATCACCTCGACGCGAGGCTCGGCCTCGGAGTTGTCGACCGCCCGGGCGATCGCGGTCGGCTTGACCGGGGCCCAGAAGCTCGGCCAGCCCGTTCCCGAATCGAATTTGGCCTTCGACGAGAACAACTCGGCCTGGCAGCAGGCGCAGACGAATGTCCCCTCAAAGTGGCCGACCGCGTACCGCCCCGAGAACGGCGGCTCGGTCGCCTTCATCCGCGTGACCGAGAAGACGGCGGGCGGGAGGGTCCGCTGCCACTCCTGGAGCGACTTGCGGACGTACTTCGGCTCCTCCTTCTTCGAAGCCTTCGCATCCCCGGATTTCTCCGAGGATCGACCCGATGCGCCGGAAGTGCCGGTCGCGTCGGACTGGGGTTTCTCCGTGATGGCAAACGGGTCCTGCGCCGAGGAGGTTGCAACCATTCCCAGCAGAGCCGTTGCTGCCCACAAAACGTGCCAATAACGTGGCATGATGGATTATCCTCAACCGAAGGCCCAGGTTCGATCCGGATTCCTTCCACCGCCCGCGCTGACAGAACGCGGACAGGCCCCTCGAAGACGCGGAGGCAGTCCCCGTTTTGTCAGAGACCCTTATCATAGGTAGATGGTAAGATCGGGCCTACCCCATGCCGTCGGAATTCCACCACGCGACGATTATTGCACGAACAGGAGCACGCCCAGTCCCGCGAGCAGTCCGCCGGTGGCGATTCCGAGCCGGCGCTGCCATCGACGGTCGACATCCCGGCCGACGACCCGCGCCCGGAGCTTCCAGGCGAGCATCCCGACGACCACCAGCACCGCCGCCATCCCCGCGCTAAAGGCCAGGACCAACCCGACGCCCGCCTGGAGCCGCCCGAGCGCGGCGGACATGACCAGGAGCCCGACGGCGTCCCAGCACGGGACGATTCCGCCGGCCAGCCCCAGCCCGATCAGACCGAGGGCGCCCCGGCCCGTCATTTCGACGGTCTCCGCCTCGTGCTCGCCGTGGCCGCCGAGGTGGCGGCCGAGCCGCCAGAAGCCGGTCGCCCCGATCAGGAAGCCCGCCGATCGCGCCAGTCCCAGGTGGATCGACTCGACCCGGCTCGTCCCTGTCGACCACAGCGCCGCCGCGATCAGCAGGACACTGCCGACGTGAGCCACGGTCGTCGAGAGACCCAGGAGCGCCGGGTGGTAGAAACGGGCTCCGGGACGGATCGCCGCCGCCGTGACGAGCGTTTTGCCGTGCCCCGGCTGGATCGCGTGCGAGGCGCCCAGGCCCATCGCAATCATCGCCAGGACGAACCAAGAGAGCCTCGATCCCCGGTCCAGCAGGGCCGAGAGCGTCGAGGCTTGTGGTTTCGGGGCGAGGATGGGCTCGGGCTCGGGCTCAGGTTTCGGGGTGGAGAGTGCGGTCGAGACCGGAGCCTGGTAGCGGACCTCAAGCTCCTTCGTCGCGCGTTCCTCGAGGTCGGAAAGCTCCCAGACCGGCCGGATCGCGACCTGCTCGACATGAGCCGGGCCATGGTAACCTTCGAGTTCCAGGCCGTCTCGGGCGCGGACGGCCAGGCGGCTGGTTCCCTCGCTCGAAAGGTAGTTGGTGTCTCGAAGGACCAGCCGGCCGGCGCTGGGGATCGTCGCGGTGAAGCGGAAGGTGTATCGAGGATGCTCCTCGACCGAGAGCCGATAACCGGCTGGGTGGACCTCGATCGGCGAGCCGTCGACCGAGACGAGGAAGCCTCGGGCGTCGAGCGGGCCGACCACCTCGCCGTAGAGTTTCAGCCACTCGGAGCGATCGGCGCCGGGTTGGGGGGTGGTCAGCGCGCGGAGATCCTGGGTGAGTGTGAGCTCAGTCAGGCCGACCTCGTATTCGATTTCGAGCCGGCCGGGGGCGAGCACCACCTGAATCGAGCGGTCGACGCGCTGATTGGGGATGTCGTGCGCCTGGACCGAGACTCCGGCCCCGACAAGCCAGGCCAGCGCGATCGCGAATGGCGAGGGGCGATTCCTCATGCGGGGCGGAACACGGCGGATCCTCCGCCGGTCAGTTCTCCATTTTCGAGGGTCCGTCCCCAAGTTGCCACTTGTAATACTTGTCGATCGCCCGATGCACGACGTAGATCACCGCACTCTTGCTGACCGGCTTCGCCAGGACGCAGAAGGCGTGTTCCGAGAGGGCTCGACGCATCAGGTTCTCGTCGTGGTCTCCGGTGATGAGGATGGCCGGGATGGCGCCCTTGATCTGGCGAACCAGTGCCAGGGTTTCCAGTCCCGAGAGTCGGGGCATGTGCATGTCGAAGAGGGCGAGGTGAACCTCGTGCTCGCGAACGAGGTCGAGGGCCTGCTCGCCGCTCTCGGCCATGAGGGTGTGGTATCCCTGCGGCGCGACGATCTCACGCAGCGTCTCACGCGCGATGGGGTCGTCGTCGGTGATGAGGATCGAATAGGTTCGGTCGTAGATCATGAGGCGGGCTCGCTCGCTATCACCGAACAGCTTGAGCCATCATTCCTTTGGGCGATCCGTATGCACGTCTCGCGCCGGGACCGATCTTTGCCCCCCATCATCAGAACCCATTTCACCAAACCTTTGCAAGGGGGCTGTTTACGACTTTGCGGACGGAAGGCGATTCTCGGGGCTGGTCGGGCCCCTGGAGGGGCCCGGCTGCCGCTTTGACAGTCATCGGACGGTCGTTGTGCCGTCCTTCGACCCGGTCGCGGCCGGGCCGCCTCGGGCGAATCGGGAGAGCAGGCCGCCCTTCGCGCTGCCCCATCGTCGATCGGGGTCGAAGGCGTCGGCGGCGGCGAGGTCGGTCGGGTTTTCGACGACCTCATGGTAAATGTACTTCTCGTCAAGCTCGCCGGCGCTGTTCTTGGCGACGACCATGCTGGGGAGCGATGTCTGGGCGTCGAGAAAGACGGTCCAGGTCTCGCCGTTGGAAAGGCGCCGGGTGAAGACGTGGCTGGGGCGATCCATGCCGGGAGGCTTTTCGATCCCCCGGTAGGCCGCGCTGCCGTTGGCGACCGATTTCTTCAGGTTGTTGACGATCGTATCGAAGCCGGCCTCGGCGATGGAGTGCTTGCTGCTTTTCGTGACCATCGGGCTGTCGATCGCCATTTTCATGGTGGGTAGCGGGATGGCCGTTTTGGGCATGTGGACAAAGAGCGAGTGATCGTCGACGCGTGTGGAGTAGATCACCTCGCGGCCCTGGCTGGGACCTTTGTCCCAGGTGAGTCGGACCTCGCGTGGGCGCTGGTGGACGCTGAGGATCACCTCTTCCTCGGGCTGAAGCTTGCCGCCGACCCGCTCGATCCGCTGCATTCGGACCTGGTAGGTGTCGAGCGATTGGAGTTTGGCCTCGGCCTTTGTGAGGATGGTCTTCGCGTCGTTCTTCGCCGGCTGGACGGCGGGTTTCGACCGGGTGGGAGCGGGTCGCGGGGTGGGCCTGGGCCTGGAGACCTCGGCGACCGCGACGGGCGGCTCGGATCCCTCGGCGGGGGATGATTCGGGCTCGAGAGCGGGGCGGACGGGGCGCCCGCGGGCGGGTTGGCGACGGTCGGCCAGTGTTTCGTCGGGCGTGGAGCCAGGGATGGGCTCGGGAGTGCCCAGGGTGACGCGGATCGAGTCGTCCTCGGCGGGCTCGGTTTGTCGCCCGGAGGTACGACGGGGCGTCGGTGTCTCGGCCGAATCGGCGAGCAGGGTGTCGTCGGGAGCCGGCGGGCCCTCGCCTTCGCGTTCGCGGAGAGTCTCGGGCGCGATGGCTCGGGGGCGTTTGGCGAGGGCGGTAGAGCGCTCCCGGGCGCCGTGCATCGCTCGGGCGTAGGAGTCGTCGGCCGGGTCGGGCGCGGCGGGCTTCGACTTCCGATCTCGAAAACCGAGGAGCGAGGGATGATTGGGCCAGACCGAGCGCAGACCACCCCCGTCGGCGCATCCCGAGAGGATCGCCGCGACCGTCGCCAGTGCCCAGACGGCCGGAATTCGGCCGCCGTTCCGCTTCGTCCTGAACATGATCGACCTGCTCCCCTCCGTGGGGGCGTTCATCCCCGATGGTCGGGGGAAGCTTCGAGGAAGCCTCGAATACCAGATTCTAGCCCAATCGGCAAGCCGAGCCCGGCCAGGGATCGGCCGCCTCGAATTTGGAGAGTTGCTCCAGGTCGGGGATCAGGTGAGGTTGCTTGTATTGTTCGAGCGCCCCGCCGCTTTTCGCGAGCCGGCGCTTTTGAAGGTCGACCCACGACCCGCGCCGGATGCGGAGAATTCGGACCGGGCCGAGCCGCCGCGTCTCCTGTCGGTTGTCGTACTCCTCGTTCTGGCGACGGAGTTGTTCCTCGACGGCCGAGGCCAGCCGGTCGGCCGATTCGAGGTCGGTCAGGTCGTCTTCCTCGACGAGCATCGAGTAATACGGCGGCTCGCCCCAGGTCGGCAGGAGCAGGTACGACCGCAACAGACAGCCGGCCGACCTCTGCGCCGACTGGACGGCGGCGATCACCTGATGCTCCGAGAGCTTCTCGCCGGCCAGGCTGGAATAGTGGGCGCCCTTGTTGAGAAACTCGATCAGCGGGGTTGTTCCGTGGAAGCCGACGCAGCGAACAAGGTCGGAGATGTTGTAGCGATAAAGTCCGCCGGCGGTGGTCAGGAGGATGAAGTAGTTTCGCCCCTCGATCAGTTCGGTGGCCTCGACCGTTTCGGGATTCTCGGAGTCGGCCTGGTCCTCGGGGATGAACTCGAAGTAGTGATGGCGGATGTCGAGGAGGCCGGCGGGGGTGCCGTCGTCGATCGGGATCGTCATCCGCCCCTCGGAGGCGATCAGGCCGACGTCGCGCACCGGGGTCTCGCCGAAGAACTCGGGATAGCCCCTCAAATAGGCCTTCATCGTCCCGCCCATCCAGTTCGAGAGGAACTCGAGGTTGGGCCAGTAGTCCTTCGGCAGGAGCCGGCCGGTACGGTCGACGATTTGCTCCAGCCGGCGGGCGGCGATCCGGTGCTTGAACGCGGTCCGGAATTGCAGGGCCTTGCGGACCTCGCCGGGGAGGTTCCAGCGCTGGTCGATGGTCCCGTTGTGCAGGTCTCGGATGAGGGTTTCCTTCTCGCGGTCGCCGAGGCGGGCCATCGCGAGGATGGTGCTCGGGTTGGCGGCGATGATGGTTCCGAGGTTCCGGTAGCAGGAGAACCGGAGGGCGACGTAGTATTTCGACTCGATATCCTTGATCCGCGAGGCGATTGCCGGCATGCAGTAGGTGGTTCGGACGAGCGGGTTCTGCATGTGGGCGGTCAGCCCGGTGATGGCGCCGCAGGGGATGCCGGAGTCGGTGGAGGATTCGCGCCAGTCGCTCGCGATCTGGAGGATGGGACGAAGGCCGAGACGGAGGATGTCCATGTGGGCCTGGAACGCCAGGATGCCCCAGATGGTCCAGCCCTCGCGGTAGTCGCGGAGCGATTCGCGGGTGACGGGGATCGTTTTGGGCCGGTTGGTGGTGCCCGAGGTCAGGGCGAACATGAGGACCTCGGTCCCCTCGCCGAAGAGGGCGCGCAGGTCGCCCTGGCGAACGCGGTCGATGTAGGGCTCGTGGCGGTCGTAGCCGCCGATCGGGACACGGCGGCGGAAGTCGGCGGGGGTTCGGATCTCGCCGAAGTGGTGGTCGCGGCCGAACTGGCTATCGGCGTGGCGGGCGATCCGCGAGAGGAGCAACTCGCGCTGGAACTCGCCGGCGCGCTGGGTCTGGTCGAGGAAGGCCCGTGCCAGGCGACGCGCCCGGATCTCGACCGGGGCGCCCATCAGACGCATCAGGCGGGATTCGATCATCGTGGGAGACCCTTTCCTCGAGATCGCGAGGAGAGCGAGCCGGATCCGGGGATGGGTATCTAGCGGACCGGCGTGGCGACCTTTTTCTTGGGCGGCTCGATCTCGGATTCGAAGGCGTCCGACTCTTCCGCTTCGGGCTGGGCCTCGATCGCGGGCGAGGGCTCACGCTTCTTCCCGGGCACGAACTCGGGTCGGGACGACTCGGTGATCGGGCGCCTCGGGGCGTATCGATCGACGAAGTCGAGGAGTCGTCCGGCGTAGGCCTCGGGCTCGCGCTCGCGGCATCGGTTGTGCTTCGCGTCGGGGACCAGCCACAATTCCCGGGGCCCGTCGCCGTGGGCGATCAGCTCCTCGACGATCTCGGGGCTGATGTAGGTATCGCGCTGGCCGTGGATCGCGAGCCAGGGGCGAGGCGCCAGTCGGGCCACCGCTTTTTCCAGGTCGGGATACCGGCAGCCTCGGCCCCGCTCCGAACGCCGACGACCCGATCGCGCCAGCACCCGGTACACCCAGTTCGGGATCCCCTCGCGGATGATCGGGTTGCGCAGGTAGAGCTCGGCCCAGCGGTGGATGTAGGCCATCATCGTCCCGATCGTTGGGAAGGCGCCGTCGGTGACGACTCCCCAGACGTCCGGCTCGTTGGGCGTGACCAGCAGCGCCGTCGTTCCGCCCCGGCTGACTCCAAAAAGGCCGAAGCCGGCCGGGTCGTGGTCGGGGCGGGTCCGCAGGTAGGCCAGAGCGGCGCGCAGGTCGTTCACCTCGCGGTCGGAGGCCCAGTGCATCGGCTCGTAGCCGGCCTCGGCCTCGCTCTCGCCGTGGTTCCGGAAGTCGAAGGTGAAGACGTCGAAGCCCAGGTCGCGCATGTGGTCGATGTAGGGGAGATAGCTCCAGCGATCGCTGAGGAACTCGTGGCAGTAGACGAGAACCCCCGCGCGGCTCTGCGTTCGGGCGCGGAAGTACGAGCCGGCCAGGGCGATGCCGTCCCGGGTGGTGAACTTCACCGGTTCGCCCGGTTCCTCGGCAGTGACCCGGAGCGGGAGGAAGAGTGGGGAATCCTCAAACTTCTGGCCGATGATCGGCGCGTATTTGATGCGCAGGTAGACCAGGGAGACGACGAGCGACGTCGCTGGTACCAGCAGGCCGAGAGTGAGAGAGGGATGCGAAGCGAGTAGGCCGGTCACGGATGGACTCCCGGTCGCGAGCCGCATCCGACGACCGGGTCCGCCCGATTGGCGGCCCTCGGCGGGGCGGCGGTCCGCCGAGCGCGACCTCTCGGCGTGGGGATCTCTGGCTCTCTCCGATTCGGCGCTGGTTTTAGCCCCGGTACCGTCTCAGGATGAGCGTGATGTTCTGGCCCCCGAACCCAAAGCTATTGGACAGAGCCACGTCGATCTCTTGCCGGCGAGCTGTGTGGGGGATGTAGTCCAGGTCGCATTCGGGGTCGGGGTTGTCGAGGTTGATCGTTGGCGGAAGGACGCCGTCCCGGATCGCCAGCAGGCAGACGATCGCCTCGACGCTCCCGGCGGCGGCGATCAGGTGCCCCATCATGCTCTTGGTGCTCGAGACCGGAACCCGGTAGGCGTCCTCGCCGAAGGCGCGCTTGATCGCCAGGGTCTCGATCGAATCGTTTACCGAGGTGCTGGTGCCGTGGGCGTTGATGTAGTCGATCTCCGAGGGATTCAGGCCGGCGCAGTCGAGGGCTTCCTTGAGGCAGGCGATCGCGCCTCGGCCCTCGTCGTGGCTGTCGGTGATTCGGAAGGCGTCGGCCGTCGAGCCGTAGCCGACGATCTCGCCGTAGATCCGCGCCCCGCGCTTTTTGGCGTGTTCCAGTTCCTCCATCACGAGCATCCCGGCGCCCTCGCCGAGGATGAATCCGTCGCGGTCGCGGTCGAACGGCCGGCTGGCGCGGGTCGGCTCGTCGTTCCGGGTGGAGAGGGCCGTCAGGAGGATGAACCCCGTGACCCCGAACGGGTGGATCATGCTGTGCGTTCCGCCGGAGAGGATCACGTCGGCGCTTCCGCGTCGGATCAGCTCGAACGCCTCGCCGATGGCCTGCGAGCTGGCGGCGCAGGCGGTCAGGCAGTTCGCGTTCGGACCCCGCGCGCCGAGAAGGCTCGCCAGGTGCGCCGAGGGGGTGCCAGGCTCCTGCTCGGCCTCCCGGATCGGGTGCAGCTCCTGGATGCCCATCCGGGTGAACTGGGAGGTGTCGACGTGGTGCCCATCGTGCGCGGAATGGCGGACCAGCCGGACGAACCGGGGGAAGTCCTGCTGCCCCTCGCCCGAGCCGAGATAGACGCCGAACCGGCGAGGGTCGAGGCCCGAGCCGGGTTGATCGAGGCCCGAGTCCTTCATCGCCATCGAGCCGGCCGCCAGCGCGAACTTGGTGTTCCGCGAGTGCTCGGCCCATCGCGAGGCGTCGGGCAGGTAGTCGTCGAGGCGGAAGTCGTGGACCTCCGCGGCGATCCGCGTGGGGAACGTCCGGGCGTCAAACAGACCGATCGGACCGACTCCGCTCCGGCCTTCCAGCAGCGACGACCAGGTCGACTCCAGGTCGTTCCCGACCGGAGTGACCATCCCCATTCCCGTCACCACGACTTGCCGCATGAGACCCTTC
The DNA here is from genome assembly GCA_027449865.1 of Planctomycetales bacterium. GTDB lineage: Bacteria > Planctomycetota > Planctomycetia > Isosphaerales > Isosphaeraceae > JAKAUH01. The sequence goes on along the minus strand of DAIDKV010000206.1, from coordinate 91,822 downwards.
CCCGGACCGTCCCGGCCCGCGTCCGCCGTTTGATTCGCCCGGACCTCTTCTGTATACCCCGCCCGACTTTCGGATCCGCCACGGGCCCATACGCCGGGAGTCTGTTGGATGGTACGATCGGGATCAATTACGGAATCTTTGTTCAGAAGGTGATGCCTGTCAAGCCCCGCTCGACGGCCCCTCGCCCCGGACCACCAGCGCCGCGGCCTGGCCGAGTGGGGTGAGATTGGTGGTCAGGAAGAGCGGGTTGTCGAGCGGACGAGCCGAGCCGACGACCAGATCGGCCTGGATTTCCGGATCAGGGTGGTCGCAGTTCAGGATAGGCGGGATCGCGCCGTGGCGGACCGCCAGCAGGCTCGCGATCATCTCCACGGATCCGCAACCGGAGACGAGGTTTCCGAGGTAGCCCTTCAGCGCGGTGGCCGGGACGGCTCGGGAGCCGAAGACGCGGTGCAAGGCGCGTGCCTCGGCGAGGTCGGAGACGCGGGTGGCCGATCCGTGAAGGTTGACGTGTCCGATGGCGGCCGGATCGATTCCGGCGTCGGCGAGTGCGGCGGTGAGGGCGACCTCGGTCCCGATTCCGTCGGGGTCGAGTCCGCCGCCTGGCCGGGCGTCGCAGCCCGAACCGCCGCCGAGGATCTCGCCATGGATGCGGGCGCCTCGCCGGAGGGCGTGCTCGCGTTCTTCCAGGACGACGATGCCCGCGCCCTCGCCGGGGACCCATCCGCTTCGGTCGGCGTCGAAGGGACGGCAGGCGGCGGCGGGGTCGCCCTTCCAGCGCGACATGTTATCCAGGAGACCCATCCGGATCAGGCTGAGGGGGTGGATCTTGGAGTCGGCACCACCGGCGATCATGACGTCGGCGCGACCTCGAGCGATGATCCGGGTCGCCTCGGCGACGGCGAGGTTGGCGGAGGCATCGGCCTCGGTGATGGTGTTGCTCGGCCCCTGGCAGTCCAGCAGGATGGAGATGTGGCAGGCGAGCATGTTTGGTAGGTATTTGAGCAGCCAGATCGGCTCCATCATGCCGATCGACTCGCGGCCCCAGGCCTGGAAATCGAATTCGTCGCCCGACTCGTACGCCTTGGCGATCGCCGGCGCGAGTTCGTCAAGCTCGCTGGAGATCAGGCCGGCGCCGAGGTCGATTCCGAACCGGGTAGGATCGACACCGCCGTCGGCGAGTCCGGCGTCGGCGACGGCGATCTGCGCCGCGGCGACCGCGAGCTGGATGTCTCGCGCCATATATTTGCGCATTTTGCGCAGTTCCTTGGCGCAATGAGGGAGCGCGTATTTCTTCAGGTCGAAGTCGCGGACTTCCGCCGCGACATCGTTGGGGAGTCCAGCGACCTGGAAGGCTTCCAGTCGGTGGACGGCCCCTCGCCCTTCGATGAGGGAGGTCCAGACGACGTCCGGACGATCCCCGAGGGGTGTCACGAGGCCCAGACCGGTAATGACAACGCGGCGTTCGTAACCAAGCATGTCAAACTCGTCGATCGTCGCCGGGCTCGATCTCAACGCTCGTGCGTCCTGAGCTGCTCACCTCACCCGAGTCGAACCGCCTCCCTGATTATGGCCCGCGATCGGCGATCGTGCGGCGACAAACCCGACCCAGGGCTCAGAATTTACTCGATCGATCGGGAGCGTCCGTCCTCCCGATGCAATCGCGCCGATCCTTCCGCGAAACGAGAAGAGATCCGAGTGGAACCGGGCCGAAGCGTCGGCGAGCGGGGCCGAGCCGGGTCGGGCCGGAACTGGACGGAACTGGTCAGGCGACGGTCTGGGGCTCCCTGGGCTGGCCGTTGGCTTCACCGCCGCCTTCGGCCGAGGCTCCGATGGCCGGCACGGGCTGGGCCTGGCTCTGGCCCTGGGCCACGGCTTCTCGAGCCCGAGCCTGCGCCTTGGCCAGGTCAAGGACGCCGAGGAGCTGCTGCGTGAAAACAAAATTTTTGGGACCGAAGATCTGGTTGGCCCGCGAGTTGTCGAGGTGGGCGAAGACGATCTCGGCGTCGGCGAGGAGTTCGCCGGCGAGGAACGCCTTGGCCTCGACGACCGCGCCCTCGCTCCGAAGGTCGGTCAGCGTCACCTCGTACACGAGCTGGTCGCCGGCGCAGGCGACTCCGAAGAACTCGGCGCGGGGGATCTTGGCAAGGACCACCTTCTCGGCAAAGCCGCCCGCCTCGCCCACCAGGATGCCGCCGGTTTGTGCCAGTCCCTCGATGATCAGCGAGGCGGGCATCACGGGGTATCCGGGGAAGTGGTCGTGGAGGTGCTCCTCGGCCAGGGTCAGGTTCTTGATCGCGCGGGCGAACTCGCCGCTACGGAATTCCAGGAACTTGTCGATCCAGATCCATCTCATCGTCGGCAGCACCCGCCCTTGGGTCCAGGTCCTTGATCCCGATCCGCGACCGTCCGTCCACTGCGTGATTCCGGCGCGGCCGAGCGCCCGCCCGTGATCCGGACGGGCGGGCCGAGACCGGTCCACCCAGGCTCAGGACGTCGACAGCTTGCTCTGGACGTACTGAACCAGCATATCCACCGTGTACAGATCGCCGATCTTGTCGACCGAGGGGTCTTCCTCGATCTTCGAGATATCCGCGAACGGGAGCCGCGACTTCAGCTCGTCCACGCCCTTGGTGGTGAGCTTGCCGTCGGCGATCCATTCGGGATCGGCGGTCAGGTTCTCCGGGAAGAGCTCGCCGCGCGGGATCTTGATCCCGAAGTTCCGCTCAAGCCGGAAGACGATGTCGAGGAAATCGATCGACTCGGCACCCAGGTCACCCTGAAGCGTGGCGTTGCTGGTGACCTCCTCCTCATCGACCCCCAGCGCATCGACCAGGGTGGCCTGGACCTTCTCGAAGATTTGTTCGTAAGTCGGCATGGAATCCTCAGAATCAGAGGGGGAATACACCAACCCCACGCGTCGGCATCGTGCCCGGAACGCCGAGGAGACGAACAGAGCGGCTCGTCCTATTTCGTCGGTCGGTCCGGGCCTCGAACTTCAGATCGAGGGTCCCGCGAGCATCCGGGGCAGGGAGGCGGCCCGCCGGAACCTCAATACCGGGGATACGGGGGCCGGGATTTCGTCACATATCATGAACAAAACCCCGGATCGTTGCAACACCATCCGTCCGCAACGGGGATACCGTCCGGAGAATTTACCAGGGCGGGGTGGTGCGGGTTGGCCGCGCAATTCCGGTCTTGCCGACCTGGGCGACGTCCGGAAGAGCCGTTCAGGCGTGGTTCACCACAGAGGAGGGATCGGGACGGCGGGCGATCGCGCGGGCTCCCACGGACCCCTTGCGGAGTGTGGTATAAAGGTCGCGCAGACCGGCCACGATGGAGGCGTCGGTCGTGTGGAGATCGGGGCTCCGATCGCGCAGGTTGTAGCGGGTCAGGGTGAAGCGGCCCTTGACCATCTCCTGGCCGTCGATGGTCCCGGCGCCCTTGAAGGTGCAATCGTTGCCGTCGAAGCTGGCGAGCTCGACCCGAAGCTCCAGCCGACGGCCGGGCTCGACGAAGCTGCCGTACTTGATGGTCTTCGCCTGCTTCAGCACGATGATGCTACTGGCGAAGTCTTCCATCTCGCGGATCAGCCAGGCACCCGCCTGGGTGAGGGCCTCCAGCATCAAGACCCCTGGCATCACGGGGAAGCCGGGAAAGTGATCGTTCAGATATTCCTCGGCGAGCGAGAGATTCTTCACGGCGATCAGGTAAGGCGCCGGCCCCTTGATCGCCTGGGCTCCCGCCAGGCAACAATGCTGGGTCTCGACCTCGAGAATACGATCAATCAGCACAAAACGCATAGGTCACCCAGAAGTCCATCCCCCGGGGACGACCGGGGTCCTGCCCGGCCGGCGGACCGGCCTGCCCCGCTTAGGCCGCGTCATTCATGGTCGATCAGTCAATTTATCAGTCCAACTCTCGCTTCTTCAAGGGGAACGCGTCCACGACTCCTCCCGGCCGTCGCTAGATTCGCTCGAACTGGCAAAATTTGGCCCGTCTGCCGGGCCTGGCCGGTTTGCGCTGATTTTCCCCCCGCGAAGGATCTCCGGAGGATTCGGGGCCGAAACAACCTCGGATGCGTTGACAACTCCTCGCGCGGACCCCATGATGCGTGGGTCCAGACCCTCTCGCATCAAGAGCCCCCTGTCACGCACTTCTTTCGAGGAGGCCCGAGGTGGATACGAACACGATCGACGAGTCTCAGCCGACCGCGGAGCCGAAGTCGCTCGGCAGTCTGGCCCAGTCGGCCCGAGGCGGCCAACTGAAGGTGGCCCGGCGCATTCTAATTGTGATTGGCCTGCTGACGGCGGCGGTCAACGGTTTTGCCCTGTACAACCTCCCGAATGAGATCCGACAGGGAATCCAGCAGTTCCAGATCCCGCCGGACGCCATCCCCGAATACGAACAGACGGTGCGGATCGCGGGCTATTTGATCTACGGAGGCGCGACCTTGCTGGGCGTCGTCTTCGTGGTGTTCGGCGTGATCATCGAGAAGTTCCCGGTCGCGATCACGGTGACGAGTCTGTTGCTTTACATTCTGTCGTCGCTGGGCTTCGCGGCGCTCTCGCCGGGCACGCTGGCCTCGGGTCTGATCGTCAAAATCGTCATCATTGTCGCACTGTTCCGCTCGATCAAGGCGGCGCGGGCCTTCGAGGCGGAGCGGAAGAAGGCGGTGCTCCTTCAGGGGGTCGAGGCATGATCGGGGAGCGGATCGAGGCGCGCCACGCCTTTCCCCTGGGCGCGGCGCTGTTTCTGTTGGTTGGGCTGGGGCTCCTGGCCGCCGGGCTGGGCATGGGAAACCGCGACCTGGCGATCGGCGGCGTTCTTCCCATCGCGATCGGGGCGGTCTGGTGGGCGAGTGGGTCCGTCCGTCCGTTCACCGGGACGTTTCAGGAAGAGGGTTTGCTCGTGGAGGGTGAGGGCGAGCCGTTCCTCGTCCCTTACTCGAGCATCCGGAACGTGAAGGTCGGTGGCCGGCTGGCGAATCCGAAGGGGCCCGATCGAGGCCGACGACCGATCGAGCTGCTCCACGACTCGGGCGTCCTTCGCATCCCCTCGCGATCGAGTTTTCCGACGCACACGATTCTCCGGTTCCTCGCCGATCGCATACCCGACCGCGGCTCTCGCGATGTGAACCCGGCCCTCGCCGATTTCCTCCGGGTTCAGGAAGCGAAGTTTGGGCCTGAGCACGTTTACACCTTTCGAGCGGCGGATCGGACCTGGAAATCCTCGCTCCGGGGCCTTCGGGCGTTCTCGATCGGGGGCATCCTTGGCGGGGCCGCCTGGATCGGCCTGGGCGCCCTGGGGATCGGGTCGGACGGATGGAGCCCGGCGGGCATCGTGACCCTGATCTTCGGCTTCCTCCTGTTCGCGGCGAGCTTCTCCGAGTTTCAGACGGCCGGTCAGACGCGGAAACTTCGGAAGAACGCCGGCCTGGTGATCGGGCCGGGCGGGATGGCGATGATCCAGGGCCCAATCCAGGGCGAGCTGCGATGGGCCGAGCTGGTGGAGACGCGATTTCAGGACGGCGCCCGTGCTTTCCAGTCGACGCCCGCCGCCGCGGTCCCGGGGATCGTTCTCAGGGTCAAGGGCGCCGAGATCGTCATCGCCGATGTTTATGACCGCCCACTGTATGTCATTCATGACCTCATTCAAATGTCGGCGGAGCTGACGGAGCCGGTGGACGTGGAGCCCTGAGGTTAAGGGGTGCCCGTGTCGAGCTGGGTCGCGTATGCGGCGGGGATGCTATCCACGGCTCGGGGCCGGATCGTATACTTGGGGGAATCTGGGCGGCGGGTGACGCGACCGCGAGGGCGCGCCCCCCTGCTCTTCGGAACCCGGGTGGACGGCGATCATGGGCACCTTCCTGTTTCAGCGGGGCCTGCTTGGGCTGGTCCGGCTGTTCGCGACGGCGGCGGTGGCGGGGTGGTCCGGCTCGCCGATCTCGTGGTCGCCCGACTCGCAATGGCTCACCTACACGGAGAGGCCCGAGGTGTCTCGCGCGGTCCGGCCGTCGGCCAGTCCGCTCGACCTGGCGCCGGTCTCGGCGCGTTCGGTTGTTGAGGCTGGTCTCGCGGCGGAGGGTGAGGCCGAGGTTCCGGCCGCGGGCGGGATTCATCGAATCTGGGCGAGCCGGCGCGACGGGTCGGCCTCGGTGGTGATTGAGGAGTCGTCTTCGCCGCTGACCTCACCTCGGTGGTCGACGCGAGGGCGATCGCTGGCGTTCGGCCGGTATGTTCCGGGGGCGCCCGGGTCGCGCGGGCGGATTGAGGTCGTCGTGCAGGACGGGCTCGACCGACGACGGGTTGTGCTCTCGGTTCCGGGGATCGACCTCGACGGACCCTCGCACATCTCGCTGGCCGATCTGGCCCCAGCCTGGAGCCCCGACGGTCGACTTCTGGCCTTCCCGGTCCCCGGGCGCGAGCCGACGGTTCTGGTCATCCACATCGAGGCGAAGCGGGTGGTGCAAACCCTCGACCGGGCGCTGCTCCCCTCGTGGTCGCCGGATGGTACGAAGCTGGCGTATCTTCACCGAGACGAGACCGATTCGTACAGCCTCTATCTGGTCGAGCGGTCGGGTCAGGGGCTGAGCGTGCCCCGGGAGCTGCGCCGGCTCGGCTCGATACCGGCGCCGGTTGGGTGGGGAGCCGATGGCCGATCGATCCTCGCGGCGCTGGAGCGAGCGAGGCTCCAGCCCGACCTCGATCTGGCCCGGGTCTCGATCGACGACCCCGCGCCCGCGCCCTCGACCCTGCCGCTGGTTCCCGGCGTGCTCCGTCGGGCGGCGGCGCTTCGGGGTCTGGTGCTCGACTATGGGCGGAATAACGACGAGCTTTGCTTCTTCACGGCGGAGATGGCGGGCCGGGGTCACGATGTTTGCTGGAGTGTTCCGGCGCAGCATCACGCGTACAAGCGGTTCCACCCGGTCGATCCCTCGCTTCGGATCGCCGGTCTGGCGATCGCCCCGGACGGTCGGGCGGTCGCGATGCGGTTTGGCCCGGCCGAGGCGCCCTCGCCGCCGGCCGTGGTGGAGCTGGAGACGGACGGCCATCCGCCGACAGAGCGGACCACGCTGATCGCGCCCGACGAGGGATCGCGGCGGGTCTGGCTTGGGCTGATCGAGGAATCGGCGCGGTCGTTGCTAACGGTCTCCACGCCACGGGTTCAGGTCGACAACCGGCCGGTCGGGCGTCCGACGATCCTGCCGCTGCCTGGCGAGCCGGCCGATACCTCGCCGCTCCGCTCGCGGTTTGCGCGGCTGGGGAAGTTTGGCGCGGAGATGGCCGCGCGCCGAGGGGCGCCCGCCTCACGACGCGACTGGGAGGAGCGGCTGCTTTTCGACTATCTGAAGGGTGACTACACCGCGGCGAGCGCCGACCTTGCCTCGCTGGAGGGGCTGGTGCGCGATCGAGGGCGTCGGCTGGAGCTGCTCGCCCTTCGGGCTCAGATTCTCTGGGCGAGGGGGGAAGTGGAGACGGCCCGCGACGTGGCGAAGTATCTGGTCGAGGCGCACGGCGGGCCGGTCTACCGGGTCGAGGAGACACCGATCGGCCGGTCGCTCGTCGCGGAGCCGGACGCCACCCGGGGGCGCGACTGGGCGAGCTATCTGGCGTCGAGAGCCGGCCAGGCGGCCGACGGCGGGAAACCGGGCGGCTCCTCGGCCCCGGACGATCGCGAGGAGGAATCTCACCTCGCCGATCCGTTCGCCCCCAACCCGCCCCTCGGCCTGGATTTCGGCCGTGAACGCGGCGTCGGCGAAGCGTTGCCACTGGTTCCCCAGGTGCCCGATCTTCGCCGGCCGGAGGATATCCAGGCCCAGCTCCGCGCCCTGCAACGATTCATGGAGATGCAGCAGCGAGCCCAGCCGCACATCCAGCCCGTGCCCCGGTAGCGGGGTGGTCCCGGGATTCGGGGCGGTTCACGATTCGTCGGTGACGGAGGGCTTCGGCAGCTTGCCTTCCAGGCCCTTGTAGCGATCGCCGGCTTTTCGGAAGGTGGCGCCGTCGTCGATGAACTTTCGCTGCTGACGCTGTTCGTTGGCGACGGCGAAGAGTCGTCGGACGATGGCGGGGCTGCTCTCGTTGGCGGCCTCGCTGTGTCCGCTCTCCTTGTCGGGCCGCCAGTTCTCGATCAGCTCCGGAACGATTTCGAGGAGGAACCGCACGCGGGTGGCCCGGGCGAGCTTGGGATCCTCGAGCTTCGCCAGAACCTGCGCCGGGGTGCGCTGGGACATCCCGGAAACGGTTTTGATCGGGCCGTCATCGACAGGAATCGGGGCGAAGACCGTGCGGGCGAAGGGCTGGAGTGCGAGCTTTTCGGCCTTGAGGGGATCGCGGTCGAGCACGCCGCCCTTGTAGGCGTGGACCTCCTCAAGGATGCAGCGCAGGGCGACGGCGAGCGGTGTACGCGACTCGGCCCGCGCGGTATCCAGACCGACCTTCAGGAGGTTTGCGAGATACTCGTTCTGTTTCGCGCGATCGCCTGGGTGGCGTTCCGCGGCCTGCATCAGGAGGCCGCTTGCCCATCGGGTTTCGCCGGCCCTGGCCTCGATGAGCGAACGAAGGGCGGTGGCCTCGGCTTCGTCGAGCGCCCGAATGGGCGGAGTGGCTGGTGGCGCGGTGGTTGCTCCCCTGGCCGATGTCGCCGCGGGTGCGACGGCTGGAGAGCGAGGCGCCGGCTCGGCGGCGGAGGGGGCCGGAACGGGCCGCGAGGCGGGCGCTGGGGCCTGGCCTGGACTCGACGCCGGGGCGGATTTCGCCTCCTCGTCGTATTGCCGAAGCGGTCCGGTTGGACGCCGACGTTCGCGAGGCGGCTCTGGCCGGGGCGCCTCGGGCGCCGGTTCCATCTCCGGGCGTGTCGAGGGTGCCTCACCGAAGGCGGCCAGAGCGAGTTTGTGCAGGTGATCGGCGTCGTCCAGCTCGGAGTCGGGTTCGGGCTCGCCGGGCCGAGGGACCGCGATGGGCAGGTCCTTCAGTTTTTCGCCATCGGCCGTTTCGATTCGGGTCAGGATGAGATCGTCCCCTTCCATCCGGCAGAAGATCTCCCGGACGCGGATCTGCTGAGGCACGCCGACCTCGTTGACATAGGTGATCTTGATCGAGGGCGTGGAGGGTCGCTTGGTCATGCCCTCCCGGAACTTCGGGTCGGCCTCGGCGGTCGCGAGCAATTGACGGGCGGCATAGGCGCCATAGGTGGCGGGATCGGATTGATCGATCCGCAAGCGTCCCTGAGGATCCCTGATGACCCGGATTTCGGCAATCGACCAGGCCGTTGACGCCTGAGGGGCATGGGGTCGTGAAGCCGCCTCGGGTCGCCCCCCTCGATCATTCGCAGCCGCCACGTCATTGATCCTCGCTAAAGGAGATGGGAGAAGTTCCAGCCGTTGGCGACCTGATCGCATTCGTGGATTGTGTCGATGCGTCATGGTCCAGCGGGGTCCGGGGCTTTCCACCCGGTTCTCGTCAGGGTGATCCGTGACGAGAGCTGGAGTTCTGTGTTTTTCGACACCTCGTTCCGCGGAGAAGTTCCCTTCGATGATACCGCGGCGCCCCCCGAGGTGGCCACAGGCCGATTGCGGGGTGGAACGGCCGAGATGCGGTCGTTTGCCGGGTTGTTGCGGGGCGATTGAGGGCGCGTTGGCCGCGCGGGGGTTTGGAATCCTCGCCGATGGACGGACGGTGTCGGGCTGGAACTCGTCCGCGGTCACGGGCTGTCGGATGCCTCGGATTCTGGAGTGGGGGCGGTCGAGTCGTCGGCGGGCTCTCTGGTAAACTCGGGAGGGCGATCGTCCACCAGTGCGGGCAGGGCGGATGGGTCGGGCTGGCCGGTCGACGCTGGGAATCGAGGCGAGGGTCGATGCTCGAATCTTTGCATTTAAAGAACGTCGGGCCGGCGCCTGAGATGGAGATCCATTTCCGGCCGAGGATCAATCTTCTAACGGGCGACAACGGCCTCGGTAAAACCTTCCTCCTGGATATCGCCTGGTGGGTGCTGACCCGAACCTGGGCCGGGATGCCGGCGACGCCTCCACGGCAGGGTTGGAAAACCCCCAGTGGGACGGAGCGGGGAACCTCGGTGATCCAGTACGGATACCGGAACGGTTCGGGCAAGCCTCACGAAGGCGAGAGCCTCTTCAACCGCGCCGAGCAATCCTGGTCGTCGAAGCCCGCCCATCCGGTGGCCCCAGGGCTTGTGATTTACGCCCGGTCGGATGGTGGCTTCTCTATCTGGGACCCGGCCCGGAATGCCTGGAAGGACAGGGATACGAGACACCTTGACCTGCCTTCGGCCTTCCACTTCGGCGCCAGGGAGGTCTGGGACGGCCTGCCTCTCGATCGTCCGAGCAAGCTCTGCAACGGTCTGATCCTCGACTGGGGGAACTGGCAGCGCGAGAACGGCGAGGCCTTCGCCCAGCTCGTGGCGGTCTTGCAGGCTCTCTCGCCGTCCCCCGATGAGCGGCTTCGGCCGGGTAGGCTGACGCGGATCGATGTGGCCGACGCGCGGGATCACCCGACCCTCAAGACGGCGTACGGTCAGGAGGTTCCGCTCGTCCTGGCCTCGGCTGGAGTGCGGCGAATCGCTGCGCTGGCATATTTGCTTGTCTGGACGTGGGAGGAGCACCGGCGCGCCGCGGAGATCCGGGGTGTCCAACCGGCGAGCGAGATCCTCTTTCTCGTCGACGAGATCGAGAACCATCTCCATCCGCAGTGGCAGCGCCGCATCTTGAAGTCCCTTCTGGAATTGATGGAGGCCCTGACTTCCCCGGGCACCGTCTCGGTTCAGCTCGTCGCGACGACCCACTCGCCCCTGATCCTCGTCTCGATGGAAACCTTCTTCGATTCGCGGAAGGATGCCCTCTGGGGACTCGACCTGGTGGACAGCAAGGTCGAGTTGCAGGAACTCCCCTACATTCGACGGGGGGTTGTGGACAACTGGCTGACGAGTCCGGCGATCGGGCTGCACCAGCCGAGATCCCTGGAGGCCGAACAGGTTCTTGAGAAGGCCCTTGCGCTGCTCCGGAAAACCCCGACACCGCCGATCCGGGAGTTCGAGGAGGTCGATCGAGAACTGCGCGGAGTCCTGGGCGACATCGACCCGTTCTGGGTCCGCTGGAGTTTTCTACTGGAAGAAATGCGGGGTGGCGCTTGATCCCGGTTCAGCCGGCGCCCGAGCCGCCGGATTTCGACCGGAAGGTCCGTCAACCGGGGCTCAGCGCCATCGCGGAACTGGTCGGAGAGCCGCCCACAATCCCGCGACCCGGGCGTCGTCGGCGGAAGATCGCCGAACATCGCGAGGAGATTCCTTCCGAGAGCTTTCCAGATTATTGGCGGAACGCGCTCGGAGATATGATGCGAGCCTACGGCCGAATCTGTGCCTACATGGCCATCTGGATCGAGGAAGTCACCGGCGCGGGAACCATCGATCATATGATCCCTAGGGCCGTGGATTGGAACCACGTCTACGAATGGGACAACTATCGGCTAGCCTGTTCACTGATGAACTCCAGGAAGAACGCCGCCATTGCCGTGCTCGACCCGTTCCAGGTCGAGCCAGGCTGGTTCGAGCTGGATCTGGTCGGGATGCAGGTGCGGGCCTCCGGGACGGTCTCCCCTTCGATTCGAGAGCGTCTGGAGCGGACGATTGAAAGGCTGCGGCTCAACGAGAGCGATTGCCGGGAGGCTCGTTGGGCCTGGGCCAATGCCTACTTCCGGCGAGAGATCTCATATGCGTTCGTGGCTCGCCGGGCACCGTTCGTCGCGTGTGAGTTGCGTCGGCAGGGCCGGCTCAACCCGGGGGATGTCTGATGGCGGCTACACGGACGCATAGGGTCGCCATCGTCACCGGCGCCTCCAGCGGGATTGGCCGGGCGCTGGCGCTTCGGTTGGCCTCAACGGGGTATCGCGTCGGGCTGATCGCCCGGCGCGGGGATCGGCTTGAGGAACTCGTCCTCGAGATCGAATCGGCCGGCGGGACCGCGTTCGCCGCTGTCGCGGATGTCGGCGACCGGGCGGCCCTGCATCGCGCTTTTCGCGATGTAGAAGACGCGATCGGGCCCATGGATGTCCTGGTCGCCAACGCTGGTTTCGGGATGCCCACCCACCTCGATCCGGTCAACATCGACGACATCGAAAACACGTTCCGCGTGAACCTCATGGGCGTTGTCTATGCGATCGAGGCTGCCCTGCCGGGGATGCTCGCTCGACGTCGCGGGCAGATCGTCGCCGTCTCCAGCCTCGCCGGCGATCGCGGACTCCCCGGTGAGGCCGCCTATTGCGCCAGCAAGGCTGCCGTGAATGTCTACCTCCAAAGCCTTCACGCCGATCTCCGCGGTCGCGGCATTTGTGTCACCACCGTTTGCCCAGGATTCGTCCAGACCGAAATGACTCCCCTGGACGCGACGCTTACACCGTTTATCATCTCCGCCGACGACGCCGCGCGTCGGATCGCCCGGCTCATCGATCGACGTCGCGGAGGCGTCCACCGATTCCCCCGGCGAATGGCCCTCCTGATGGAAATCGTCAATCGGCTTCCGGATTTCGTTTTGCGTCTCATAATGAGTTGTTAGTAATTAGTAATTGTCGATTTGTAATTGGTCATTGGTCCGGATGTTGGAGGCTGTTCCTTGATCGATCTGGCCTTGAAGATGCTCCTGGATGAAAAGGCCCGGTTCGCGGCGACCGTGCTGGGCGTCGGGTTCGCCGCGGCACTCGTGCTGGTTCAGGTCGGCATCTTCGCCGGACTCCTTCAAAACGCCAGCATCACCATCGAACGCCTCGACGCCGACCTCTGGGTCGCCTCGCGCAACGCCCCCAATATCGACTTCGGCAATCCCTTTCCCGAACGGTATGTCGATCGCGTTCGGTCGATCCCTGGCGTCGAGCGAGCCGATAACCTGATCGTCTGGTACGCCTTCGTCGCCCTGCCGACCGGGGCCAAGGAGTCGGTTGAGTTTTACGGGCTTGAGGATTTCCCCGCCTGGCACTTTCCGTGGGACGTCGTCTCGGGCGAGCCGGCCGACCTCCGACGCGGTCGGTTCGCCCTTCTCGATGCCTCGGCCGAGCGCCGGTTCGGAGCGTTCCAGCCCGGAGATTTTCGAGAGTTCAACGGTCGACAACTCAAAATCATCGGACGGACCCGAGGCGCCCTCTCGTTCACCACCAGCCCGATCGCGTTCGTCGACTACCGGATCGCCCAGTCGCTCGCGCCCGCCGACCTCGACGGCCGGACCACCTTCCTCCTCATTCGTCTCGCACCCGGGGCCGATCACGAAACGGTTCGCGCCGAGGTCCGCAAACGATTACCATATAACGATGTCTACACACAAGACGAATGGGCCGCCCGGTCCCGCGCCTACTGGATCGAAAGCACCGGACTTGGCCTCACGCTGGCCCTGACGGTCGGCCTCGGCGCCCTGGTCGGCGTCGTGATCGTCGGCCAGACACTCTATGCTTCCACTACCGAACATCTGGCCGACTTCGGGACCGTCAAGGCCCTCGGCGGCGGCAATCGGACCGTCTTCGGGATCATCGCCGAACAGGCCACCTTCGCCGCGGCCCTCGGATTTGGATTGGCCCTGGCCCTGACCTTCACTCTCGCCCCCCTGCTCGAACGACTCGATCTGAAAATGATCGTCTCGCCGATGCTCATCGCCCTCGTTTATGCCGGGACCCAGGCCCTTTGCCTCGCCGCCGCCTCGATGTCGTTTCGGAAAGTCGCGACCACCGATCCGGCGATTGTGTTTCGTGGATGAGGAGCAGGATTCGATTTTGCGGAAATCGGGGGTGCGGATTGCAGACTAGATTCCAGATCTTCGGTGAAAAGAATGCATAAACATACTGAGAAGTATTGATATTCAGTGGGTCCCTTGCGGGGCGGATGGATGATTGTTCTGGAAGCTCATGATGTGTCGAAAGTTTACCGCGAGGGGCCGCACGAGGTTCACGCGCTGCGTGGGGTTTCGCTCTCGGTCCGTCGCGGTGAGGTGCTGGCGATCGAGGGGCCGTCGGGTTCGGGGAAGACGACGCTTCTCAGCGTTCTGGGATGCTTGCTCACGCCGACGAGCGGGCGTATTGTCGTGGATGGCCGGCAGGTCGATCCGCATAGGCCGGGTCAGCTTCGCGAGCTTCGACGGCACGCGATCGGGTTCGTTTTCCAGCAATTCCACCTGTTCGCGGCGCTGACGGCGGCGGAGAATGTCATCTACGGGCTCAACCTTCGCGGTTGGACCGGCGAGAAGGCGCGTCGCGAGGCCGAGCGGGTGCTGGGGGCGGTCGGGCTTGGGGAACGGATGGACTTCCGCCCGCGTGATCTCTCGGGCGGACAACGGCAGAGGGTCGCCGTGGCCCGGGCGCTGGCCGGTCCGTCGAGCCTGATTCTCGCCGATGAGCCGACCGGTAATCTCGACGGTGAAAGCGGCGCCCGCGTGCTGGACCTGTTTCGGTCGCTCGCCCGGTCCGAGGGACGAGCGCTCGTGATCGTCACGCACGACCCACGCGTTCGGACGATCGCCGATCGCGTGGTCACCATTCGAGATGGTCGGATCACCCACGAGGAACTGGAGAATTGATCGCGATGTCGGGCTCGATGGTCCTCGGGCGAATCCTTCTGCCAGCGTCGGCCGTCGTCCTGCTGGCCGGCGTGGCCTGGAACGCCGTCGCGCCGGGGAAGGTGGCCCGGGAACGACCGGCCTCCGGGCCAGTCGCGAGGCCGGCCGAGGCCCGAGTCTCGGCCGAGGGGCGTGTCGTCGCGTATCCGGGCGGCGAGGTCACCGTTGGGTCGGAAGTGCTCGGGACCATCGTGGCGATGCCGGCGCGGGAGAGGCAGGCGGTTCGTCGGGGCGAACTGCTCGCTCAGCTTCGCGACGATGAGGTGCGCGCCTCGCTGGCTGAGGCCCGGTCGCGGCTGACCGAGTCGGAGGCGGCGCTGAAGGTCGAGCGCGCCCGGTCCGGGCTCGATCGCCTGCTCCCTGGGTTCGGGCTGAGTCGCCCAGGCGCGATCCCCTCGCCGATGCGCAACGAGGTGCTGACCGCCTATCAGGCCCGTCGCGACGCGGCCCGCGCGGCCATCGATCGGCTCGAAGCGGATTCCGCTCGATATCGGATCGTCGCCCCGATCGACGGCGTCGTGATCGGGCGGCATGCCGACGCGGGTGAGACCGTCTCGCCCGCGGCGCCGATCGTCACGATCGCCGATTTGAAGCGGTTGCGCGTTGAGGCCGAGGTCGACGAGTTTGATATCCCTCGGGTGGCGGTCGACGCCTCGACCATCGTCCGGGCCACCGGTTATCGTCCCGAGGGGTGGCGCGGACGGGTCGAGGAGGTGGGTGACGCGGTTGTCCCGCGGCGAGGTCGGCCCGAAGATCCAGCGCGTCCGGCCGATACCCGCGTACTGGTTGTTCGGATCGAGCTTCTCGAAGCGACGCCCTTGCGGCTCGGGCAGCGGGTGGAGGTCGAGATCCAGGCAGTCGATGATTGATCCCGAGGTGAGATCGCGGTCGGCGTGATGCACCTGTTCGTCTCTCGGAGGAGCCGAATCGTGGTCGTGACGAACCGGAATCGGGCCGCGAGCCCGGAAGCCCTCGCACAGGAGCCACGGGTGGACGCCCGCCTCCGCCGCTCGGCCTGGGACGTTCTGACGATGGGCGCGAACCTGATGGCGGCCGGGTTCACGTTCCTGTTTTTGATGATCGCGCCGACGCTCTGCCTGATGATCCTCGAGGATATCTGGAAGGACGATGTCGCCCTCGATCCGATCGCGGCCTATCTCCTGCTGATCGACCTGGAGTGGACGGTTTTTCAGGCTGCCGCCGGAGCGGGGCTGTTCCTGCTGGCCACGGCGTTCTTGCAGGTCTGGCGGTATCACCGGCCGTTTCCGGTTTATCGACCGATCCTTGTCGCCCTCCTGGTCGCCTGGGTCTGGATCATTCCGGAAGCCGTGGCGCGGGGCGGATCGATCGTTTCCGGAGGAGTGATCGGCACGGCCCTGGCGCTGGCCTTCGCGATCCAGTGGGGGCTGTGCGTCTCTCTGGATCGCGCCTTTGACTGATCGGCGCGCGATCCCTCTGGAAAACCAGGAGGGTGACGGGGTAGAATGTTATCCTTCATCCGGCCCGACCGAACGCGCCGGAGGTTTCGTCAAGGAATGGGAACGCGGGGATCGCCCGGCGGGGGATCGCCCGGATGTTTTATCGAGCGGATCGCTCTGAGGTGTCCCGTGCCATTTCGCCCGAGGAAGAAGAAGTCGCGTCAGAACAAGTTCCACCGCTGCTCGTGGTGCGGGGCGCAGGTTCGTCGGCGGTCGTCGCGGTGCAAGAAGTGCTCGGAAGGGCAGAAGAAGAAGTGAGCCGGCCCGAAGTGGGGCCGGCGGGATAGCGATCGCCTTGAGAATCCAGGACGGTCTGTCGGCTGGTCGATCGATCCATCAATCGGCCGGCCGAGGCCCCGGCGGGACGCCCGCCTGCTGCGATCGATTGATGACGCGAACGGTGACATCGGCCTCGACCCGAACCTGGCACGAAAGCCGGACGTTCGGGGAGAGGTCGCCTTCGCGCGCCAATCGCTCCTTCTCGGTCTCGCCCATCGGCGGAACGGAGCCGTCGAGCACCTCGACGCGGCAGGTGGTGCATTTCGAGTTGCCGCCGCATCGGTGGAGGATGTCGACGCCCGCGTCCTCGATCGCCAGGACCAGCTTCTTTCCCGTCTCGACATCAATCTGAATCGGCTTTTCCCCGTGGATCGTCACGGTGGGCATCGGCACGGATCTCCCCATCGGTAAGGACGTCCGGGGAAGGTCGCGGCGCCTGAGGCGGACGGACACCGACCCGGGCAAGATTCCAAGTCATCGATCGGCCGGCAAGGGCACCCGGAAGGTCCAGGCGCGGCACGTTCGACCTCGATCGTCGCCGCGGCCGAGGCGCCATTCAGGGTACGCACCGGCCCGCGCCGGGTCAAGCGACGCTGACCGGCGCGACCGGCGCTCCATGCGTCGCGTCGGTTCGCCAGAAAGGCGGATGGCCGGCTTTCAGCGGACGCCGAGGGGGATGGTCGCCGGCTTGCCGTCGAGCTCGACCTTGAGGACGCCGTCGACGCCGCCGGTTCCGGCGAAGAGGGCGGGGCCGCTCGGGGTGACGAGCGCCTCGCCCTCGGTCTTGAGCTCGACCTTCTTCTTGCCGAGTTCGAGCGTGCCGGAGGTGGGAGGAGCGATCGTGGTTTTTCCGTCCTCGTTGAGGAAGTAGAAGCGCACCTCGCCGGTCATCGGGGCGTTCTTCGAGGTGGCCGGCTTCTGGACGACCTCGACTTTTTCCTTGCGGCCGGGGATCGGGATGACATTGCCCTGATGGGGCGGCGGTGTGGTCTCGGGGAGGGTTGTCGGGCCGCCGCCGCAACCGGAGATGCCGAATCCGAGTCCGAGTCCGAGGAGGAGCAGGCCGACGTGTGCCCGGGCGCGCCGTATCATGAGAGTTTGTTCTCCAGGACGAGGGAAATCAGGTCGGGAAGCGAGATCGCCCCCGGGGAGGAGTGATCCTTCCCAGGGGCGATGGGGTTACGTTCGATCGATCGGGCTTCTCATCTCAGTACGAGTCGGAGCTGATGACCTCGCCGCCGGCCCGTGTGGAGAGCTTCTGGTAGACGCCGAGCTGGGCGCCACTGTTGAGGAGGTAGCTGCCGCCCTTGGTGAACGGCGGAGTGGCCGAAACGCTGGCCATGGACGTGCCGTTGGGCAGGGCGTCGCCGTAGCTGTCGAAGCTCTGGCCGAAGGCCCACGAGCTGATCGAGTTCTTGATGAAGTGGACCGAGCCGTCGGAGAAGGCGAAGTTGGCTCCGCCGGGGTGGTAGCTGCCGGCGTCGGTTGGCAGGTAGTAGCTCTCGTTGGAGAGCGAGACGCCGTTGACACTGTTTCCGGCGGCGAGGTTGGGCGGATACATCGAGGCGAAGAGGGTGTCGTACCACCGGCCCGACTGCCACGAGTTGTCCGAGACGGCGTAGCGTGGGTCGAGGGTGTAAAGGTGGCCCTTGCTGTGCTCGCCGAAGAGGAAGGTGTTGCTCGTTCCGTCGGTAATTGCGGCGATCGTCACGGCGCTATCGTTGTAGATGGTGCCGTTGAACTGCTGGAGAACCTGTGTCGGCATCAAGAGCGAGTAGCCAAAGGTGAACGTTCCGGCGTTGCCGGCGTAGCTGGTGAAGGCCTGCATGGCCCCGGCGGGGAGCGGGAAGTTCGTTGGGATCTCGTTGAAGCTCCAGCCGGGAGAAACACTCCCCCCGGAGTTCTGGCTCGAAGGGAAGGCGATCGACTGATTCTGGGTGTCGCTGGGGCAGATCAGCGACTTGATCGTGACGCCGCAGACGGTGTAATTGGCGATGTCGGCGGAGGTCAGGTTGAAGTTGATCGCGTTATAGATCGCGCCCTGCTCGAAGTAGTTTGACATCCGGGCAAAGACGCTGAAATTTTCGGGGAAGCTCGCCCAGTGGGGCGGGTTGAAGAGCGTTCCCTCGTAGGAGCCGCCGGGGAAGCAGCCGTTGGACGACTCGTAGTTGTTGGCGGCCAGGGCGATCTGCTTGAGATTGTTGGTGCACTGAGCCCGTCGGGCGGCCTCGCGCGCGGCCTGAACGGCCGGCAGCAACAGTGCGATCAGCACGGCGATGATCGCGATGACGACCAGTAATTCAATCAGAGTGAAGCCGGAGCGATGACGCATGGGGTGTGAAGCCATCTCTTCTCGAACTCCTGATGGGCGGACGGGGGATGTCGGGGCGTGGGCGTGAGGAGAAGGTTCCCTCCATACCTGCCCCGCCGCATCGTCGTGGGGCAGCCTCCTCCGTCTCCGGTGCATGTCCTGAAGGCCCAGGCATTGTAGTCCTTGCATTATTAAGAAACTGTGAATCCAAGGTGAAATCCTGAAGGAACCCTGGGTAAGAGTCTCGCGTGGAGGCGAGGAGGCGACGGGTTGAGGAGACTGGCCTTGCGGCGATTGGGGGAGGGGTGTACCTTGCGGCCCACATCTGAGGGAACCCGCGAGAGTCGCTTCGGAACATCCTCAAGGCGCCTCGGGTCGCGGGACCACCCGGGGGTCTCGTGCCGCGCCCAGGAAGGGACGGCCGTCGTACTCGGGAAGGAGCCGGATTACCATGCGAGTCAGGTCATGGATGGCCACCCTCGCCCTGATCGGGGGTTCTACACTCCTGATCGGACGGGGACTATCGGCCCAGGGCACCGGAGAAACCGCGCCCTCGAAGCCGAAGGCATCGGTCAAAGGTGCCGAGAAGCCGCCGACGGCGCCGGAGCGGCGTCCCCGGGACGACTCCGTCACGCCAAAGACCGTTGGCGCGAAACTGCCGAAGGTGCATCTTCGGTTGGCGATCGCCGGACTCGGGACCGAGGGATGCGACGTCGAAATCAAGCCGGCGAATCGGAGCGTCAAGTTTCGTCCGGCTCCGATTGTTCACGTCAAGTCCGATGGTCACGCGACGATCGAACTTCGCGACATTGAATTGCGGGGCGCCGATAAGACCTGCTTGCTGGCGATCACGGTTCGGCAGTCGGGGCAGGAGCCGCAGACCATCTATCGCGGTTTCATGGCCAGTGCGACCACCGCTGGCGCGTCGACGCCGGATTTCAACTGCTTCATCAATTCGAGGCTGGCCGATACGTCCGGCAGTCGGACGACGGTTCGGAAGTAGATCCGCATCAGAGGAGCAGTTCGCCGAGGCCGCGGAGCCCGATCGGCTCGCGGCTGGCGAACGGTTCGGCGTGGCCGACACCGACAAAATGGCCCCAGTATCGCGTGCGGTCGCAAACCGCCTCGATCACGCCCGGGCGTCCCTCGGGCTGGTTCTCCACCAGTTGCGAGCGGTAGCACCGGAGTGCCGAGACCTTCGTTTCGAGGTCGTCGGTGATGTCCAGCGCGAAGCTTGGCCGCTCGACGATCTTCAGGTGGACGCTGAAGTAGTAGAGGATTCTCGCCGGGTGAAACGGCTTGCCGGGGATGTCGGACTTGCTCAGCTTGCTCCAGAATCGGGCGTCTTCCACGAGCCGGGTTGCGGCGGTGTGGTCGGGGTGGGCGTCTTCCCAGTAGGGAGCGAAGAGCAGGCGAGGTTGGACCTCGCGGAAGACCGAGGCGAGGGCGCGTCGGTGGAGGAGGGTTGGTTCGAGGCTCCGATTGGGTAGTCCGAGGTTGCGTCGCCAGGGATGGCCGAGCGCGGCGTTGGCGGCGGCGGTTTCGGCCGCGCGTTTTTCGGGCGAGCCCAGGGGCGTTGGCTCGCCGCTGGTCAGGTCGAGGATGCCGACGGACCATCCCTGTCGGAGGAGTCGGGCGATGGTCCCGCCCATCCCCAGTTCGGCGTCGTCGGGATGAGGTGCCACCACGAGCGCATCGAGCATGTTTTACGAGTCCCGGTCGGCGGAGGCGGCGAGCAGGAGCGGGCGCCGCTCGTCGCGGGGCCTCGCGTGTTTCCGGACGGCATCCCAGCCGAGACCGGCGATCCGCTCCACGACCCGAATGGCCGAGAGAACCGTCGCCATCGTCCCCTGGCCGGGGAAGACGGAATCGCCAACGACCCAGAGCCCCGGCCCGAGGACGTCGGGTCCGACCGCCAGGAAATTGCTGTTGATCCGGGAGACCGGCGCGCCGCCGACGGCGCCGGCCGTCCGTCGAGTATATCGCCGGAAGCTTCGTGGCGTCGCATATTCCGCATGCACGAGCGCCGAGGAGGCCCCCGGGATCGCCTGCTCCAGCGCCCCGAGCATCCGCGTTTCGAATTCCGCCTTCCTTGCCTGGTGGGCCGGGTTGTCGAGCCCCTCCCAGTCGGCCGGGCGGGTGTGAGTCGAGAGCGTCGCGACCCGGACATCCGACGGGCCGTAGCCGGCATCCGCGACCGGCGAGAGCGAGACCAGGACGTTGTTCCCGTCGTGCATGGGGGCGTCGTACGACCGAAGGACCTGGTGAAACAGGGGTCCGTCGTCGGGGAGAGCGGCCCGATCGATCGCGAGGTAGGCGGTGACCGCGCTCCAGGCCGGGCGCGACTTTTGCTCGGCCTGGGCGAGCTTTCCCGTGATCGGTCGGGCGATCAGGCGAGCGGCCAGGTCGATCGGAAGGTTAAAAGCGACCTCTCGGGTACGGAGCCGATCGCGACGTCGAGTGACGACGAGAAATCCGCCGGCCGGGTCGGGCTCGACCCGGTCGACGATCGTGGCGGTCCGCAGGTCGCCCCCCATCGCGGCGAACCGCTCGCCGATCCCCTCGACCATCGCCCGCATCCCGCCGTGGGGCCTCGACATTCCGTCGCGGTATGCCTGCAAGCAGGCCGAGGCGTTCGCGAAGGGAACAACTTCCGGTCCGGCCTGGGCGGTGTCCTGGAGCAGCATCGCGACCATCGACCGGAACGCCCGGTGGCCATCAAGGCCGAGCAGGCGGAGAACGTCGCGGACCGTCACGACCGACGTCGAGGCCGCCAGGAGGCCTCCGACGCCAAGAATCCGGAGGTCGTGAATCAGGTCGGCAATCGACCGCGAGGGGAGCCTTGGGACTGATCCCGAGGCGCGGAAGAGAGCCCGGCCGACCGCCTCCTGAATCCGCCAGAACCGCCGGATCGCGCCCGGCGAGCCCCCCTCTCTCGCCGGAAACGTGGCGATCGCCGCGTCGATGAAGCGATCGGAATTCGCGACGACGTCGATCCGGCGGTCAGGGAGGTGGACCCGGTAGGCCGAGGTCGGCTCGGCCGAGAACGCGACCCCCAGGACATCGAGCAGGTCGCCGACCGGCTCGCCGGGACGAAGGCCCATCAGCGCGGTGGCGCCGGCATCGAAGTGGAAGGGTCCCCGGCCGAAATGGCCGGCGCACCCGCCGAGCTTCGTGTGGGCCTCCAGCAGCGCGGTCCGGAGCCCGAGGCGCTGAGCCAGCCCGGCGGTCGCCAGCCCACCCATCCCGCCGCCAATCACCACCAGATCGTATTTCCGCCCGCCGTCGGGCCGGTCGCCATCGTGCATCCGCTCGCTCTCCTCCCACCGTGTTGCCGGTATTGTATTCCCGGGTGGAGTGGCCGAGAGGTTGGAGTTTCGAGTCTTCCGTTTGAGGAGAACGGGGGGCGTGTGTTACACTGAGGGATCTCAAAGAGCGGGTGAGCCGAACGGCCGAAGAAGGCAAGGGAGCGGAGTGATCCGATGCCGCGTTTCGTGAAGATGGCGACCCGGGACGAACTGCCACCGGGCGCCGCCAAGGAGGTCGAGCACGAGGGCCGGGTTTATGCGTTGTTCAACGCCGATGGCGTGATCTCGGTGATCGACGGGATCTGCCCTCATCAAGGGGGTACGCTGGCCGATGGGGCGCTCTCGGGGACGGTCGTCACGTGTCCCTGGCACGGCTGGCAATTCGACGTTTGCTCGGGCAAGACGCCGCTGGGCTCGAAGATCAAGCTGGAAGTCTTCGAGGTGAAGGTCGAGGGGGACGATATCCTCGTGGCCGTGCCCTGAACGTCGCGAGCCGGCTCGACGGGCATGGACCGTGGCGATCTCAAATCTTGACGCGATTTCGACCGTTCCGCAACTCTGATCCGCCCGCGCTCACGCGGCTCTGGAACCTGTCGGCGCCCCGGGGCTCGGCCGCGCGTGCGCTTCGGGTTCACGAGCTGGACGCCCACGTTTTCGGTCGGGTGCTGTTCGACCCGGCCGGGCTGATCGTCGCCGAGCGCGAGGGGCGGATCGTCGGCTACGCGCACGCCGGGTTCGGGCCCGATGTTCCGGTCGCCGCCGACCGGCCGTATCAGCTTTCGCACGAGGTGGGCACCGTCGCCATGCTTCTCGTCGAGCCCGGCGCCGACGAGGAAGCGCTGGCCGTGGACCTGCTCGCCGCCGCCGAGGACTACCTTCGAACGGGTGGCGCCCAGGTTTTCTACGGCGGCTCGCTCTTCCCGCTGAACCCGTTCTACTGGGGGATTCACGGCGGGAGCGAGGGATCGGGGATCGTCTCGGGTCATTCCGTTTTCCACCGGGCCGCGATCGCCCGCGGATATACCCCCGCCGCCTCGACCGTACTGCTCGAGCTCGACCTGGCCCGGCCCGAGATCCGCGACCCCCGGACCCCGCTGATCCGCCGCCAGGCCCAGGCCGAATTCGTCGAGGACGCCATGCCGCCCCACTGGTGGCAGAACCTCGCCATCGGCGAGTTCCCCCTCACCGACGCCCGCCTCGTCGCCCGAACCAGCGGCGACCTTCTGGCCAGCGCCTCGGTCTGGGAAATGCGATGGTTCGGGAGGGAGGACGGCCTGATCCGGTCGGGACTGATCGACGTGCGGGTTCCCGAGGAACATCGCCGGAAGGGCTACGCCCGCTTCCTCATCGGCGAGATCCTCCGGCGCGCCCGGACCAATCTCGTCCATCGCGTGGAAGTTCAGACCTCCGCCGAGAACGAGCCCGCCCTGGCGCTTTATAGTTCCCTTGGATTCGCCCCGTTCGACCAGGCGATCCTGTATCGTAAGGGAGTTATTGGTCATTCGTGATTGGTATCGGGGGGCCGACTGCGGTTTCGGCTCGCGCCGGGGCGCGGTCCCCGGCGAATTACCAGGAACAAATTACCAATTACCAGGAACAAACTCATGGCAAGACGCCCCCTGAATCGCAGGGAACTGCGGGCCGCGGCCGAGGCGGCCGAGGCGATGGGGATCAAGGATCCCGAGACAGCTTCGCGATCGTCGCGGCCCCGGTCGGAGTCGGAGCGGCGGCCGAAGCCGGCGCCGACGGCCCGGATGCGGGTCGTCTGGGCCGTTTGCGATGTCGGCGGCCGGACGGTCGCCACGTTCGACTACCCCGACAAGGCCGACGCCGAGGCGCTGGTCGCGAAGCTCAAGGCGCAAGGGAAGGGCCCGCACTTCCTTCGGTCGGTGAAGGAGCCGATGTCGAGCTGAGCGGAGCGAGGAGTGGGCGAACCCGCGGGGGAGTCGCCGCGTCGGATTGTGGATCAATGGACCGAGCCGGTACAATCACCTACGGATCGGTGACCGATACGAGAGGATGTCGCCCGTCCCGTCTCCGAAGCGTTTTTGCGGGATCGGGCCGGATGCGTCGAGAAGTGAAGAGTCGAGTACGAGAGAGGATCAGCCGTGGCCGCCATCGATGACCGTCGGACGTCGACGAGGACCGCTTCCCAACCGACCACCGGGGCCGACGTGCTGGTCGAGTCGCTGGCCCGGCACGGGGTCGAGGTTGTTTTCGCTTACCCCGGCGGCGCCAGCATGCCGATGCACCAGGCGCTCACCCGGTATCGCGACCGGATCCGGACGATCCTCCCGCGGCACGAGCAGGGGGGCATTTTCGCCGCCGAGGGCTACGCCCGCGCGACTGGGAAGCCGGGCGTGGTGATGGCGACCTCCGGCCCGGGTGCGCTCAACCTGGTGACCGGCCTGGCCGACGCCAAGCTCGACTCGGTCCCACTGGTGGCGATCACCGGTCAGGTGCCGACGCACGTGATCGGTACCGACGCCTTCCAGGAGACCCCGATGGTCGAGGTCTCCCGGGCGATCACCAAGCATCATTATCTGGTCTCGCACGCGAGGGATCTCGCCCGGGTCGTGAAGGAGGCGTTCCACCTGGCGAGCACCGGCCGGCCCGGCCCGGTTCTGATCGATATTCCCAAGGACGTTCAGAACACGATCGTCACCGACCCCGATTATGAGGTCGCGATGGACCTTCCCGGCTATCGCCTTCCCGCTCCGCCCGACCCCCGCAAGGTCGAGGAGGTGCTGGCCGCGATCAAGGCCAGCCGCAAGCCGATCATCTATTGCGGCGGCGGCGTGATCGCCTCCGACGGCGCCGAGGCGCTCCACGAGTTCGCCGCGAAGACCGGCATCCCGGTCGCCATGACCGTCCACGGCCTGGGCGCCATCCCCAGCGACCATTATCTCTCGCTCAACATGCTGGGGATGCACGGGACCGTCTACGCGAACTACGCCGTCAACGAGGCCGATCTCCTTCTCGCCTTCGGCGTTCGGTTCGACGACCGGGTCACCGGCAAGCTCAGCGAGTTCGCCAAGCACGGCCGGATCGTCCACGTGGATATCGACGCCTCCGAGATCAACAAGAACAAGTTCGCCCACATTCCGGTGCATGCCGACGTCCGGTCGTTCCTCGAGGCGATCAACCCGAAGGTGGTCGCCGGCGACTGGCGGGAGTGGCACAAGCAGGTCGACGAGTGGCGTGCCACCGAGCCGATGACGTATGACCGTCGCGACGATCTGATCATGCCGCAGTATGTCATCGAGAAGTTCTCGGAGTTGACCGGCGGCGAGTTCATCATGACCACCGGCGTCGGCCAGCATCAGATGTGGGCCGCGCAGTGGACGCGGTTCAAGTACCCGCGGACCTGGATCTCCTCGGGCGGACTCGGCTCGATGGGCTACGGACTTCCCGCCGCGATGGGCGCCCAGGCCGCCTTCCCCGACAAGCTGGTGGTCGATATCGACGGCGACGGCAGCTTCGTCATGAACATCCAGGAACTGGCGACGCTCTACTGCGAGAATCTGCCCGTCAAGATGATCGTCCTGAACAATCAGCACCTTGGCATGGTCGTTCAGTGGGAGGACCGGTTCCACGCCGGCAACCGCGCCCACACCTACCTCGGTCCCATCGATCACCCCGAGGCCATCGGCCAGGGCGAGGGGGCCCTGCCCGAAATCACCTACCCCGACTTCGTCCAGATCGCGCGGGGCTTCGGTGTCACCGCCCGCCAGGTCCGTGACAAGGCCGAGGTCGAGGACGCCCTCAAGGAAATGATCGCCCACCCCGGACCCTATGTCCTGGATGTTCTGGTCCCCTACCAGGAGCACGTCCTCCCCATGATCCCCGCCGGCGGGACGGTTCGGGATATCATCAAGCAGTAGGACGGAGTTTTCAGTTTTCAGTTTTCAGTTGGTAGGACGACTGGCCTTCAGCTCAGCGCTGGCAGGACGTAGGTTCTTTCGCCCGAAGACCCCCGAGGTGTCATTCCCTCGGTGTTCCGCCAGAGCCAAATACGAGGGAACTGGTATGTTCACCGGCTGGCACGTCGGTCCCATACTGAAAACTGAAAACCGAAAACTGAAAACTCCCCCTCACTCCACCCACATCGGCTCGTCGATGAGCAGGCCGTATTTTTTCATCTTCTTGTAGAGGGTGGTGCGGTTGATATCGAGGACGCGGGCGGTTTCCTGGCGGTTCCAGTTAAAGGCCTGGAGCGCCTGGATGATGATCCGCTTTTCGGGGTCTTCGAGGGCTTCCTTGAGGGGTCGGATGCCCATCGGGAGATGAGGTCGCGAGGTGCCGGCGGCGCGGGCCTGGCGGTGGTGATTGAGGATCGGCGCCAGGTGGTGCGAGGAGATTCGCGGTCCGGAGCAAAGCGCGACGGCGCGCTGGATGGCGGCCTCAAGCTCGCGGACGTTTCCGGGCCAGTCGTGTCGCTGGAGGATGTCGAGGGCGTCTCGGTTGAAACCGTTGACGTTCTTGCGGAACTCCTGGGCATAGCGCTCGCGGAAAGCCTCCGCGAGCAACTCGATGTCGGTTCCTCGGTGCCGGAGGGGTGGCGGCGTCAGGACGACGACACTGATCCGGTGGAAAAGCTCTTGCCGGAACCGCCCCTGCTCGATGAGTGCGGGCATGTTTTGGGAGGAGGCCATGATAAATCGGACATCGCCGCCGGGGGGCGGATAGCCGGAGACAGCGCCATAGTCGCGAAACTGGAGGTCTCGCAGGAGCAGGAGCTGAAGCGGGATGGGAAGATCGGCGACATCGTGGATGAAGAGGCTACCGCCTCGGGCGAGGTTGATCCGTCCCGCCCAGAGGAGGGCCGAGTCGGCGGCCGTTGAGGAATGCGAGGCCGTCGGCGGCTCGGTCCCGTTCACGTCGTCGTCATCGGTTTCGTCGTCGGTTTCGTCGTCGTCGTGATCGTGGTCAATTTCGTCGATGGGTTCGGGTGGAGCGAGTTCCTCGGCGAGGGCCGCGGCCTCGCAGGTAATGAAGGGGCGGTCGCCGGGGTGGGTCATCGCGTGGATCAGCCGGGCGAGCTGACTTTTGCCTGATCCTGGTTCGCCGGCGATGAGGACGGGGGAGCGAGTCGCGGCGATGGTGGCGGCCAGTTCGATGACCTGTCGCCATGCCGGGTCGTTGCCGAGCAGTCCGAGTTCGCGGACCAGGACGTCGAGCCGTGGGCCGGTGATCGGCGACGAAGCGGGGGCCGACATGGCGAGGGATCCGCCGGAGGGTCCGACCATCCCCGCGACGGTCGGGACGGCCTCGTTCGAGCCGCCCGCCCGCGAGCCGACGGAGGGGAAGGAGACGGAGGAGGCCATTCCGGTTGCGGGCATCCCGATCAGGCCGGAGGTTCGGCTGGCCATGGTGCCGGTGGCCGTCGCGTTCATCGGCATCGGCACGGAAAGCGCGGAGGGGGGCGGCGTGAGCGAACCGGTCGAGCCCGTCGAGGGCGAAGGCGAGCCGGCCGAACCGGTCGATTCACCGACCTGGGCCTCGCAACGTTCGAGGGCCTGGAGGACCGCGGCCCGGAGTTCGGCGGCCGGTACGGGATACTTCAGGACGGCCATGGCGCCGAGCCGAAGGGCCTCCTTGGCCCGCTCGGGATGAAGCCGGGGAAAGAGCAATACGACGGGAACTTCTCGGTGCTTGCGCCGGACGTAGGTCAGCAACTCCAGGGCGTCGCCGTCCGCGGGATCGACCCCGGCGAGGACCAGGTCAATTTGATCCCGTTCCATCAGGCGGACGGCCACACGATCGTTGGTCGCTTCCTCAATGCCGTAGCCGAGCGACTTCAACATCGAGGTCAACAGGGCGAGTCCCGCCGGGTCGGGGTAAAGGATCAGGATGCGCAGCTTATGCATGGAAGTCGGTCTCGCGACAAATGCCCGTGCCACGGCACGAGGCCGGTCCGTCCTCCCTGAAAGGAGTGGAGGGGCAACTTCGAGACGGAGCGCCTGGAAGGCGCGGCGACGAACCCGTCACGGCCCCGCCGGCAGGCCATCGCGATGCGATGGCCCGACCGGCCCCTGAATCCCGCCGGGCCTTTGACCCCCTCGTCGTGGGTCGCGTGGCGTGCGGGCAGTCGATGTCGTCCTGTTGAAACGTGTATGTCACAAAAGCAACGCCGTCAAAGAACATGGTGAGGTTTGCGGCTTCCTGCGAGGCGCCGGGAGGTCAGGTTTCGGGCCGCTCCGAAGCCCGATCAGGCAGAAATTGGTATGAGGTCGAAATCAGGAGAAGCAGAGGGAATCCTCGCGAAGATCCGGAGCTAGCGAACGAGACGGTCCCCGCGCCGGGACGTTGGGACGAAGCCCATTGGGACGGAACGGCTGTGTCGACTCATCGGATCCGAGGCGGGTCGCGGCCTCGCCCGTCGACATCGCCTCAGGCTCTCGGATGGGTCTCATGATAAATATCGAGAATTCGGTCCTGTGTGACGTGGGTGTAGATCTGGGTTGTGGTCAATTTGCGGTGACCGAGCAATTCCTGGACGCTCCGGAGGTCGGCCCCGCTGTCGAGCAGGTGAGTGGCGAAGCTGTGCCGCAAGGTGTGCGGGCTGGCCGCATCCGCGAGCCCGGCCCGAGCGAGATGCTGCTCCAGGAGCCGGCCGACACTTCGGGCCGTCAGCCGAGTTCCCCGCTGATTCAGAAAAAGGGCCGGCTCTCGTGGCGCCTTCGGTTTGCGGATGGGAATCCATCGTCGGATCCATGCGTTGGCCATTTGGCCGATGGGGCTGAGCCGCTCGCGACGACCCTTCCCCCGAACCCGGACCAGTTCGCTCTCCAGGTCCAGGTCGGCCAGGTCGAGCCCAACCAGCTCGCTGACGCGCAGGCCGCCGCCGTAGAGGGTCTCCAGCATCGCGCGGTCGCGCACCCCGGCCGGGGTGTCGACGGGCACGGTGTCCAGGAGCCGGATCACCTCGTCGACTCGGAGCAAGCGAGGTAAACGCCTGGCCTGCTTGGGGTTCCTCAACCCGGCCGCTGGATCCGACGTGACCACGCCCCGCCGTCTCAAAAAGCGAAAATACGATCGCAAGCTTGCAAGGCGGCGTGCGATCGTGCTCGGCGCGTAACCTCGGCTCGCCAGCCACGCCGAGTACCTTCGGAGCCGCGAGGGCCCCGAGGCCGAGGGATCCTCGCCTTCTCCGAATGTCTCGGCCAGGAACGCCCCGTACTGAATCAGGTCGTCCTCGTAGCATCGAAGAGTGTGCGGCGACGATCGCCGTTCGGTCCGCAGGTGTTGCAAGAAATCGGTCATGGAAGAATGCACAGGAGACCTCCTTGCGATCTGAGGATGGTCCCGCGTGGTTCGGGCTCGGTCGCGCCAGAGGAAGCAGCGACAGCCGTGAATGCGCCGACGTTGGCATGGGCGGGATCCCCTTTTAGGATCGGCGAGGATCGGTGATCGACTCGATCACGTCCGGTACGGTCCGTGGCCGGCCCGATCCCGGTTCGTGGGGCAACATGCTCCACTCAATCTTGCTTCGATGATCCCAGCGAGCGACGATCCCTCAACGGTATCGCCACACGCACCCACCCCTGGGTACGACTCTTTCGGGCAATCATGCACATTCTCTGCGATCATTTCGTTCTTGACAATCGTCCAATCACGAAAACGGGTCATTTTCTCCAAACTTTTGCTGGCAAGAGACTTGCATGAAGCGGCTGGCCCCCGGCTTCCCTACCTGAGAACGACACCCGGTCTTCCCCTAAGAGCCGTTTAACAAAATAAAAAACCATCCCGAACCAGCCATAGAGGGCTCGATTCGGGGATTCGAGAGTCGATGAGCGCGTCATCGCCACCGCGCCGGAACTTTTTCTCGGAGGGGGCTTTTCTTGGAGGGGGGTCGACGGTATATTTCCAGTGCGCCGTGGAGCAGCGGCTAGCTCGCCAGGCTCATAACCTGGAGGTCGTAGGTTCGATTCCTACCGGCGCAACTTTTCATGAAAGCCCTCGAATCCTGAGATTCGAGGGCTTTTTTCGTGAAGGGGCGTGCGTGAGTCGGCCCAGGTTGCCGGCCGATGATCCCCGTGTTAAGCTTCCGCGAGAGGCGCGCGATGACCCCTCCCCTGCCCTTTCGGCCCCGTCGAGCTCGACGCGCATGGGCGATCCGATTCCCGATGTGGACGAGACGCGGACGCACCGGCTGATCCTGCCGCGCGACGCCAACCATCACGGGACGCTCTACGCCGGCGTCCTCCTTTCTCTCTCGCTGGAGGCGGGCTACGCGACCGCCTTCCGGGCCGCCGGGCTCAACGCCAACCTGGTCCTCAAGCGGGTGCTCGACCTCCGGTGTTACGAGCCGGTTCCCGTGGGGCGGGTGGTCCAGATTCGAGGGGTGGAGATCCACCGGGCCCGTGCGCAGATTGTGGTGGCGCTCTACGGGTCAGGAGTTGATGAGGGTTCGGCGCCGTGGATGGATGGGCTGATGCAGTTCGTCCAGGTGGATGCGTCTGGCCGTCCGGAACCTCTGGATGACGAACCGGTGGATGAGCCGATTCCGTTACCGCCGCCCTGGTCGTCGCTTCGCGAGCGGGCTCGTCGACTGCTGCATGTCCGCCACTGATTGAGGATGTCGGAGGCGAGCGATGGAGGCGATCCTACGATTCGCGACGATTGAGCAGGCCCGAAATGCGGCGATCGCCTGGCTCGAATCGCGAGGGGTGGTCTTCGGGCCGCACCGAAGGATTTCCCTGGGCCGTCTTGGATCGCTGGCGGGATTCGAGGTGGGGGTTCACGCGGCCGAGAAGCCGTACTGGAGGCTCCGGCTGGATTATGACCCGGCGAAGGGGGCCCACTTCAATGCCGAGGTAGGGACGGGGCCCGGTCGGGAACGGCGGGCCTATTGCTTCCCTGGAAGTCAAAGCTGGGTCGAGCGGCTCGCCGCGCGGCATCGTTCGCGATGACGCCGACTTCCGGTGGGCCGCCCCTTTTAGGATCGCTTGAGGTCGTACCAGCCGACGTCGAAGGAGAGTCCTTCGGTCTCGCGCGGGGGGGCCATCGCCAGTTCGCGGAGCCGTCTCGGCTCGCCGACGAGCAGGCCCCGCCGGGAGGCACAGGCCAGGCAGAGCTTCTCCTCATGACGATGGAGGAAAATCTCGCCGTCGTGGAGGCGATGATAGAAATCCTGTCCGGGCGCGACCATGTAGCAGAACTCGCGCTCGCTGCCCGATTTCACACCGATCCGCCAGCCGGGCTCGGCCAGGTACGTCCGACCGGCGGCGATGGGTTCGCGGTCGTCGTCCCGATCGCGGTCGTCATTCGACGGGCGGGGTCGATACTGGGGATCCGTCGCGTGGCTCATGGACGTGGTACCTCCCGGGCATCCGCGGGGGACGGCTCCGCCTGGTGATGGTTCGTGGAACGGCCCCGCCGAGAGAGGGGCTCAGATCGGGGCGCGGGATGTATCCCGCACGCCTGATCGGTGCATGGGACATCGCGCGGCCGGCTGGCCGCTATTCGATTGTAGACCGATCGTCCAGCCGAGGCGACCCCCGGCAGCGATCCAACCGTCGCCGGGATCCAGAAAAGAGGCAGTCTGGCCCCGATCGCCAGAACCGCGTCGAACCCGGCGGAGATCCGGCCGCGGCCGTTGACCGCGTGCATCGAGCGAAGGCAGTCCTCGGCCGTCAGCGAGGGATGGATCGCGCGGACGTCGACGGCCGTGAGGTCGATCGGCTCGACCGCCCCGCCCGGCTCGGCCGCCATCACCATCGCCATCGTCGCCCGGCATCGCGGGCAGGCTCCGTCGAACAGAACCTTCAGGGGCGGCCGGTCGGGATCCGAGACCAGCCCGCGCAGCCATTTCCCCGAGACGAACGACAGGTTGGCCGCGATCATCATCGCCGAGAACTCGGCCAGTCCCGGGCTCATGAGCCCGATCCCGGCGTGCAAACCGATGATCCCCACCAGCATCAACGGCCGGGCGATCGAGACCCAGACGAGAACCGGGTAGAGCAGCTCGAGCGCCAGGCTGGTATGAGTCAGGAAGTTGATGAGCATCGGCCATCGGGCCATCGGCGTGAAGTCCATGACCACGAACTCACCGGCGGTCATCGTTCCCCAGAGGGCCATCCCGTTCCACCATGAGGGGCCCTGAAGCTTGCCCAGCCCGGCCGAGGCGTAAATCACGACCAGGTGCAACTGGATCAACCGGAGCGCCAGGTTCGCCCCGACCGTCGGCAAGGGGACCGCGGGCTCCCTCGGCAAGACCCTGCGCGAGGCGCCTTCGGGCGTTGTCGAGGCCGGCATCGGCCGGGCGGCCGAACTCCTTGCCTGCCGCCATCGCCGGAGGAAGCGGTCGAGCGAGAGAGCCTGGCCAGCGGCGCTGGTCGCGGCCAGGTAGAGCGTCACCGGCGAAAGCACCTGGTCGAAACCGTAAAGCGCGATTGGGACCCGTCGGATTGTCGACACCACGATCACCCAGGAGAGAACGGCGGTCGCTCGGCTGAAAAGCCCGACGGAAAACATCGCGAGCACGATCAGGCATCCGATCCAGACGGCGCGGAGGGCTCCATCCGGGACCAAAAACCAGAACGACCATTGCCAGCCCTGTTGCGCCGCTCGAATCGCACCGGGCTCGGCCCATCCCGAAGAGCCAAGGTAGTCGGGCAGGTCGAGCCCCAGGACGAAGAGGCTCCAGAAGCCCAGGAAACCGGTCGCGATTCGGATCAGGCCCAGCGAGGTCGGGTCGGCCGGTGTGAAGAAGAAGGTGTCCCACCCGCGCCGGATCGCTCTGGAAAGGCGGACGACGTAATCGCCGATCTCGATCAGAAGTCGTCGCACGAGAAATCTCCGATCCATTGGGGAGTCGTGAACATCCGGTCGCCGAAGAGGTCGAAGGTTCCGGTCGGGGAATCGAGAGCGCGCCGGACCTCGTCGGGATCGGGTAAGAGGTGCAGCTCCAGATGGATCGTGACCCTTTGGCATCCGGGCCGGGTCCGGCAGAGGTGCCGCGCATAGGCCCGAGCCAGGCGGCTCTGGCGCGGGTCGCCGGCGCGCTGCCGGGCTTCCTGGACGTCGGCGGCCAGTGCGTTGGCCAGCGCGAGCTGCCGCTGGTGCCGCATACGGGGGCCGGAGACCGCGCGTCCGGGGAGCCGGACCGTCTCGTCCGGACGTCCATCGGCGCGGTGGATCGTCGCCGTGACCACCGGAGTCGGTGGCGGCTCGACGTAGAATCGGTAGGTATAGCCGAGGTCCACCAGGTCGAAATACTTCGAGAACCGTTCGGCGATCGCCTGTTGCAGCGGCGACGACGGCGGGAACCCCACCGCGCCGGCGACCACGGCGGCCAGGTGAAACAGCAAGAGAGCCGTGACCAGCCGGCGTGCCCACCTCGGCCATCCCCCTGCCGCATCGGCCTCGCCAGGCTCGGCCGAATCCCTGGCGGGGGCCTCTGGCGATGCGGGCACCGGCCCCTTCGCGTGTTTCCGCATGTGGTCCTCCTGTTTCGCTGGCCGTTGCCTCTTTCCTCCTCAAAAATACCCGCCGGAATGACCAGAGACCAGAAATGGCACGCGATCTGCCCGATCCGATCGATACGCTCTTTACGCCCAGACTTCCCAGTTCCTACTTTCCCGCCATTTTGACGCCTTCGAGTTGAATGTGGGGTAGGATGGGTATTAGAATCTGGGTCGTCTGAGAGAGAAGGTTAAGTTATTGGGCGACTGGATGGGCAAGAGCATCCGCGTGGCCAGAGGGTCGTCGCTTGCTCGTGGGAGGCCCAGCCCCAATCCGAGGTTGCACCAGGGTCCGTGAGGGTGCCGGTCGCGGCTCAGTGGGTGGTCACTCCATTCGAAGGGCAACCGGGAGGGAAGCTATGCAGGGGACGTTGTTGATGCTGGTCGCGCTGAGTGGCATGGGCTGTCACAACAAGGGTTGTGACATTGCCTATGCTGCTCCGAGCTATTCGAGTTGCTTTGGGTTGGGCTCGGGTTGCTATGCGGATTGCTATCCGGGACCGGTCATGCCGTCGTGCTACGCGGGCTGCTACGGCGGCTGCTACAGCGGTTGCTACGGCGGTTGCTACGCGGGGGGTTATGGCGGCTGCTATAGCGGCTGCTACGGGACAGGCTACGGCTGGGCCGGTGGCGGCTGCTATGGCGGTTGCTACAGCGGTTGCTACAGCGGCAAGCACCACGCCAATCGGTGCGGCGGTTGCGGCCGGAAGCACGGACACCGGCGGAACTGCTGCTACACGCAGACGTGCGGCTATTCGTCGATGCTGCCGTCGTGCTACGCCTCGGGGTATGCGCCGCCGGTCTTCGGCTCGGCGCTGGGTGTGAACTACGGGCCGGTGGTTTCGAGCCAGTCGATGACCACGCTGACGGTTCCGTCGAAGCAGTGGGGCGGCGCGACGTCGACCTACGGGTCGGCTGGAACGATGGGGACGCCCGGCGCGGTGGTGGCTCCGCCGGTTCCTTCCGAGGTGACGACGCCGGTGGCGCCGACTCCGGCGACGCCGAGGGCGACCAGCCCCTCGATCGAGGGTGCGACGCCTCCCGCGCCGCCGGCTCCCGCCGGTGTGGGCGGTCCTGGGGGATCCGAGGGGACGCCGGGCCGGACCAATCCGCCGACCACCTGACCGGGCGCTGCGCCTGGCTTCTGGTTCCACTGGAAAGAGAGGGCCGTTCCCAGATGGGGGCGGCCCTTGGCATTTCGGTCGCGACCTCGTCCCCGTTCCGCCTTCCCCTGGCCCCGATCGTCGCTTATCCTGGACGCGGCATCCTTGATTCGACCGTCGACGGCCGGCCCGCCTGGACCAGGGCGTCGGCCCCCGCCGGGATTCGGCCCCGGAGCACCGGTCGGATCGTCGTTGGGAGGGTTTGCTCGCCATGGAGGTTCGCCCGTCGTCCGCAACCGTTGCGGTCTCCCCGTCGCCCTCGCCCCGGTCCGGCAACGACCGTGCCGACGGCGTCGAGTCCGCCGGGCCCGAGATTCAGCCGCCGACCGGCGGCTTCGCCAGCGACGCCGAGCGCTGGCAGTGGCTGATCGAGACCCTCGGCGAAGCCTTCTGCCGGAAGCTCGGCATCTTTCGCATTCCCGAGAATCTGGTCCTCTCGGTCGTCATCCCCTGCTACAACGAACGGAAGACCATTCACGAGATTCTGCGGCGGGTCCGGGAGGTTCCGATCCGCAAGGAAATCATCGTCGTCGATGATTGCTCGAAGGACGGCACCCGCGAGATCCTCCGCGAGCTGGCCGAGCGGGACCCCGAGCTGAAGGTGGTCTATCACGAGCGGAACCAGGGCAAGGGCGCGGCCCTGCGCACGGGCTTTCGCGTGGCGACCGGCCAGGTCGTCATTGTTCAGGATGCCGACCTCGAATACGACCCGGCTGAATTTCCCAGGCTGATCCAGCCGATCGTCGAGGACCTCGCCGATGTTGTTTACGGCTCGCGGTTCATCGGCGAGACTCACCGCGTCCTCTATTTCTGGCATTCGCTGGGGAACCAGTTCCTGACTCTGCTCTCGAACTGCTTCACCAACCTGAACCTCACCGACATGGAGGTCTGCTACAAGGTCTTCCGCCGCGAGGTTATCCAGGCGATCGATCTGAAGAGCGACCGGTTCGGCTTCGAGCCCGAGGTCACGGCGAAGGTGGCGCGGTTCCATTTCCCGCCCCGCGACGGCGAGCCGGGCCGCAAGTGCCGGATTTACGAGCTTCCGGTCTCGTACCATGGCCGAACCTACGCCGAGGGGAAGCACATCGGCATCAAGGACGGCTTTCAGGCGCTTTGGTGCATCGTGAAGTATCGCTTCTTCGATTGACACAGACGGCGGGAGGCACCGCATGATCGAGCACCCTCGGCGATGGCAAAAGCCCAAGATCTGGATTCTCGCGGCGGGGCTTTTCTGCGGGACGATCGGGCCGCTCTTCGCCCAGGAACCGGCCC
This sequence comes from Planctomycetales bacterium, assembly GCA_027449865.1. Lineage (GTDB taxonomy): Bacteria > Planctomycetota > Planctomycetia > Isosphaerales > Isosphaeraceae > JAKAUH01. The sequence continues at coordinate 55,935 of DAIDKV010000206.1, read as the reverse complement.
CGAAATCCGATCCGAGCGGGTCGAAACCATCGGCGAGCCAGGAGGCCCCGGCAAAGAAGAAGGCGAGACCGAAAGCCAGGCGCCGCGTTCGTCGCGACGAGGCACCCGGCTTTTACATGGGCCGACCGATCGCCGATGTGATGTCGTGGCAGGGCGCCGAGTGGCTCTTCCGTGAGACCCGCGTTCAGGAAGAACAGCCCGAGGCGATGCTCGACGCCCTGAAAATCCCGCGCGGGGGCACGGTCGCCGATGTCGGCGCCGGGGCCGGTTATCACAGCATCCGCATGGCGCGCCGGGTCGGTCCGAAGGGGATTGTGTACGCGGCCGACGTTCAGCCGGAGATGCTCCGGATGCTTCGGGACAACGCCCGGATGGCCGGCGTCTCGAATATCAAAACCATCCGCTGCACCCAGGACGATACTGCCCTCCCCGAGGGCGCCCTCGACCTGATCCTGATGGTCGACGTTTACCACGAATGCTCCGATCCCGAGGCGATCCTGAAGGGTTTTCTCCAGGCGCTCAAGCCTGGCGGCCGGCTGGTCCTGGTGGAGTTCCGTGGCGAGGATCCCGAGGTTCCGATCAAGCCCGAACACAAGATGACCCTCGCCCAGGTCCGCCGCGAGGTTGAGCCGCAGGGGTTCGCGTTCAAGGAATCGCTCGAATTCCTCCCCTGGCAGCACGTCATCATTTTCGAGAAGCCCGCGCCACGTCCGGACGGAGCGGCCGGAGCCGCCTCCGCCACGAAGCCGACCCGGCCCTGATCGCGCCGGGTCCGACGATCGCGAAGCGAGGGCCCGCTCGCGCGCCTTCCCCGGATCCAGGCCCTGGGTCGTCGGCGGTCCGTTGTCGGACGAACCGGCCCGGGTCAGAATAGGATCGCGCCGGGGACGGAAGGCTCGAACGAGATGGGGATGTCATGAACAAGCGAAGGGCGAGCGTCGGTCGGGTTCTTGTGATGGGATGTCTGCTGAACCTGTCGGGGGTGATAGCTAGGGCGCAGACGCCGACACCGGCGCCGCCCGATCGGCCCGAGGCGGCCAAGGCTGACCCCTTGCCGATGATCTCCGACCGGGCGAGGAAGATCCACGCCTCCGGCCTCCTCTTTGACGGCCACAACGACCTGCCCTGGCGGCTTCGGACCGAGGGCGACTTTGACCTCAAGCGGTTTGATCTCTCGCGTCGGCTCGACTCGGGCCAGACCGATATTCCCCGGCTACGCGAGGGGGGCGTCAAGGCGCAGTTCTGGTCGGTCTACATTCCGAGCGAGCATCCCGACCCCGCGCGGACGGTAGTCGAGCAGATCGATCTGGTCAAGCGGATGGTCGCCCGCTATCCCGACGCCTTCGCGATGGCCTATTCGGCCGACGATGTCGAGCGGGTCGCGCGGTCGGGCAAGGTGGCCTCGCTGATTGGGATTGAGGGGGGCGTCGCGATCGAGGACAGCCTGGCGCAGCTTCGGGCGTTCCACGCTCTGGGCGCCCGGTACATGACTCTCACGCACAACAAGACACTCGCCTGGGCCGACGCCGCGACCGACTCACCCCGCCATGACGGCCTGACCCCGTTTGGCGAGCGAGTCGTGAAGGAGATGAACCGGCTCGGGATGCTGGTGGACATCTCGCACGTCTCGCCCGCGACGATGGCCGATGCCCTCAAGGTCTCGCAGGCCCCGATCATCGCGAGCCACTCGAGTGCCTTCGCGCTCTGCCCTTCGCCGAGGAACGTCCCCGACTCGATCCTCCGCGAGGTGAGCCGCAACGGTGGAGTGGTGATGGTGAACTTTTACTCGGGGTTCATCGTCCCCAACGCCGGGGCGAAGGTCCGGGCGGTGCTGGAGGAGATCCAGGCGAAGTACCCCGAAGGGCCCGCCCGCCGGAAGGCGATCGCGGCCTGGCGGCAGTCGAACGAGGCGGCCACCGTCCGCGGGACGTATCGCGACGTTGCCGACCACATCGACCACATCGTGAAAATCGCGGGGATCGATCACGTCGGGATCGGCTCGGACTTCGACGGGATCACGCAGTGGCCGATCGGGCTCGAAGATGTCTCATGCTTTCCCCGGCTGACCGACGAACTCCTCCGCCGCGGCTACTCGGAGGCCGACATTCACAAGATCCTCGGCGGGAACGTGCTGCGGGCCTTCCGACGCGCCGGCGAGGTCGCGATGCGGCTTCGCGCCACCGCTCCGCCGGAGGTCGACGCGATCAAGGAAGAGCCGAAGGGGTATTGAGTGTACGAATCAGAGTGTCTTGAGATACTCGATCAGGTCCATACGCTCATTCTCAGTCAGCTCGTCGCTGAAGGTGTGGCCGTCGTTGTTCATTCCATAACGGGCCGTGTCGACCAGGAACCCGGCCTCGAACGGCGATCGACGAGCCGTCGCAGCGATCTCGGCGGCGGAGACCTCGCGGTGCTTCCAGCCGACGCGAGTCGTGTCGTAGTTCTCGAAGCCGGTCGAGGGCGGGCGGGTGAATCGCTTTGGTCGGCTCGATGAGTTGAGCATCGCGTCGAGGGTCGGCACCGTCCCGTTGTGGAGGTAGGGAGCGGTCGCCCAGATTCCATCGAGCGGCGGGGCCTGATAGCCGATCATCCGGGGATTCACCGGATCATTTTCGGCGAGCCAGGTTGTGTTGTAGTGAGCGACGAGCCGATCGGAGGCCCCCTTCGCCCGCGCTGGGTCCGTCCCGATCACGTCGAGCGGGACGATCTTGCTGGGATACCGTCCGTTGGGACCATAGGTTCCGTGGCACCTTGCGCAGTTGTCCGAGAAGACGATTCGGCCGCGTTCCGCCTTCTCGGTGTCGATGGCGAAGGGATAGCGGGGCGGTTCGAGGCTTAGGAGGAACTCGCGGACGTCGCGGAAGGTCGGCTCCAGGTCCTTGAACTGCTGGAGCGTCTTTTCACCGAGCATGAACTGCATGTTGGTGCGGACGGATCGGGCACTGGTCCGGCCGTCGAAGTACATCGTCCGCTTGCGTTTCAGAAGCCACCAGGCGGGAGCGTCGAGCTCGGCGAAGCGGGCGCCCAGGGGTAGCGGGACGATCCGCCGCGAGAGGTCGGAGTTCCGGAGGCTGATCAGGACCGCGGCCATCATCCCGGCGTTGGTTGTTCCACGCGAGGTGTTGACGACGAAGACCGGCGGCGGCGGGCGGCGGCCGTCGGCGGTGGTGAGGTCTCTGCCCAGAGCGCCGAGGTCTAGCTGGGTGTTGCCCAGGCCCACATAGCTCCGACCGCCGATCGACCCGCCATGGCAGGCCATGCAGTCGATCTGGAAGCCGGACGACCTGGTGCCATCGGCGTTGAGCCCGCGTCGAAGGCCCATCGGCAGGCCGTCGTTGGGATACGGGGCGGGGTGCAGGCCGTATCGGCGCTCGAAGGCGGCACGGTAGGCCGTCGGGTCGCGGTCGAAATCGGGAGCGGGGAAATCCCAGAGGCGACCGGCCGCGGCGAAGGCGGAGGCCGACCACTCGGGCTTGAGGAACCCGCGCAGGGTCAGGGCGATGCGCCCGCGCTCGGCCGCGGCCGGATCGAACGAGGCGCCTCGGGTGCCGTCCGCCTCGCCCGCCAGGGCCGGAGCCCCCCACGTCGCGACGCAAATCAGCCAGCTCCCGATTGAGGCCCGACGCATGAATCCACCCCTTCGATACCCGGTGTCTACCCCGTCGAGCAGGGCCGTGTTCCACCCTCAACATTCTAGGCGGGCGGCCGGTCCCGGGTAGGGCGACGGCGGTCTCACCCGCGTTGTCGTGAAAATCCGGACGGTTTGAACGGCAGTCCATCGACACGCCTGGACAGGCTGGGTAAAATCCTCGAAATTAAGAATATGAGGTACCGAGACCGAGGAGACGCGGGAGACCGCCGTCGGGATCGTTCGAGGGCTATCGACCATGGGACCGGCCGAGATCGTTGCCAGTTTGAGGGAACTCTGCGCCGAGAAGGGCCCACGGCTCACGACCGAGGAGATCGTCGCCTGGATCGACCGGATTGGAGGCTTCGAGACCGAGCCGGAGTTGGTCGCCTACGCCAAGAAGATGAAGGCTCGGCAGTTCGCCCGCATGCTCGAGTACGAGGACGAGGAGACCGGACTACGAATCAAGCGGCTCTGGAGCTTCCTCGACAAGGACCGAGGCCGCCGCTACTACGCCGATATTCTGGAGATGCCCGAAGATCAGCGACGCCGGCTGATCCGCCAGTATGCGAAGTTCGTCAAGCAGTTGCGTGCCGTGCGCAAGGCCATGACCGATTATTTCGCCGGCCAGCGGTTTTTCGATTTTTACCCGGGTGATCTCGACGACGAGGAGTCTGTCGAGGAAACCTCGGCCCCTTCCGGCCGGTTCTGACCGGTCGGGGCGGATCGCCGGGCGTGAGTTGAGGTTTCCCGAGGATCCGCTCCGGCCGACCTCTTCAGTTCGGGCCGAACCCCGAACCTCCGGAACCACCGATTCGGACGGTCAGGTCACCTCGCTCGGCGTGAGGCGCCCGAGGGACGCGCCGCTTCTCGATCTCGTCGGCGCGGCCCGCGGGGACCGCGTCGATCACGACCTGCTGGCCTGGATTCACCTGGAAAATCGCCTCGCGGACCAGCACTCCCTGGTGCCAGAACTGCGCGACATGCGTGCCTACCTCCAGCTCGCAGGACATCGGTTGCCCCATGGAGGAGGTGAGAAGATGATCGTTGTGGTCAAATGAAACCACGACGTCGTCCCAGTGGCCGAGATTGACCACGGCCCGGCCCTTCGGCGGCGTGGCACCGTTGGCCAGGTGCCAGCCGATGATCAAGACGAAGAAAACCGCCACCAGACGCTTCGAAAAGGTGGCGATCCAACTAATCAGCATATTCTCTCTCCTGCATGTGTCCAAAATCAGGCGGACGGGCGGACCGGGACTCGCCTCCCGGCGCGGGATCGCCCGCGTCCTTCCTTCGGATTTCCATTCCGACCAGACCGAACGATCCGACCCCGACAGATGATGCCTCGCACGGATGAGCGGATAGCGGCCCGGAGCGGGAATGAGGGAGAGGCGTCTGGGCCGATCACCGACATTATACGGATGTTGAAGATTCGGGGAACGAAAAAATTCGTTAAAAGGGGAGCGTCGCGGGGGCCCCTTGACCGATCCGTGGGGGTGCCGTGAGAATCGAGAGGACCGGACGACCGTCTGGTAGCGAGGGGGTGGAGGGATCCGAGGGATGCCTCCGGGCTGCGAATCGAGGTTCAAGGGGCCGTTAGACGATGTCCACGCCGACCGCGACTTCCGAGGGGGCGCCAGGGATCCTGCTCTTCCCGCGCCCGATGGACGGACCCGATGCGCTGGGCCGATATGGGTCGTTCGGCGGCCGGTTCGTGCCCGAGACGCTGATGGAGTCGCTGAACCGGCTCGGGGAAGCGTACGCAGAGGCGCGACTCGACCCGGAGTTTCAGGCGAAGTTGTCGGGGTATCTCAAGGATTACGTGGGGCGGCCCTCGCCGCTGTTCCACGCTGAACGGCTGACAAAGCTGGCCGGCGGCGCCGATCTCTTTTTGAAGCGTGAAGACCTCAACCATACCGGCGCGCACAAGATTAATAATGCGATCGGTCAGGTCATGCTGGCGAGGCGGATGGGAAAGACGCGGGTGATTGCGGAAACGGGTGCGGGCCAGCACGGCGTGGCGACCGCGACGGCCTGCGCGCTTTTTGGAATCGAATGCACGGTTTACATGGGCGAGGAGGATATCCGCCGCCAGAAGCTCAACGTCTTCAACATGCGGACGCTGGGCGCGACGGTGGTTTCGGTGAAGACCGGTTCGCGAACGCTCCGCGACGCCACCAACGAGGCGATGCGCGACTGGATGGGATCGTCGGCGACGACGCACTACACGATCGGGAGCGTGGTTGGGCCGCACCCGTTTCCTCAGATCGTCCGGGAGTTTCAGTCGGTGATCGGCAAGGAGTCGCGGGCGCAGTGCCTGGAGCGGATCGGTCGGCTTCCCGAGGCGGTTGTCGCCTGCGTGGGGGGCGGATCGAACGCCGCGGGGATGTTCTCCGGGTTCCTGGAGGACCAGGGTGTCGAGCTGGTGGGCGCCGAGGCCGGTGGTCGCGGTCCGAAGGCCGGCGATCACGCCGCGAGCCTCAGCCAGGGCCGCCCCGGCGTGCTGCACGGTAGCTTCAGCTACGTCCTTCAGGACGACGACGGCCAGACTCAGGACGTTCATTCGATCTCCGCCGGGCTGGACTATCCGGGCGTCGGGCCCGAGCACAGCTACTGGAAGGAGATCGGCCGGGTTCGCTACGAGGCGATTACCGACGCCGAGGCGCTCGACGCCTACAACGCGACTGCCCGGAACGAGGGAATCCTGCCGGCGCTGGAGTCGAGCCACGCTCTGGCGCAGGCTTTCAAGGAAGCCCGGCGGCTCGGCCCGGGGAAGGTCGTGGCCGTCTGTCTCTCCGGACGCGGCGACAAGGACGCCTACGAGATCGCCCGGCTCCGCGGCGAGCCGATCTGAAAGGCTCTGAAAGAATCGCTTCAAGATGACGGATTCAAGATTCCGGATGGATATAAGTCCCGGGGCAGCAAGGCATTCCATTTGTGGAGTCTGGAACCCGGAATCTTCCATCGGATTGTTTCACAAACCTTAAGCCTTCCCCGCGCGGGGTTGCTCGAAACCGTAACGAGCCCGAAATAATCCCATGAACCGAATTGACGCCCTGTTCTACCGCCTTCGCGCCGAGAAGCGACGCGCCCTGATGCCGTTCGTCACAGCCGGCGACCCCGACCTGCCGACCACGGCGATGCTCATCAACGAACTTGTCGCCCGAGGCGCCCACATGGTCGAGGTAGGGATCCCCTACTCCGACCCGATCGCCGATGGTCCGGTGATCGCCGCGAGCTACCACCGCGCCCTGGAGCGTGGGGTGAAGGTGGGCCACATCTTCCAGACATTCCGGACCCTTCGCGCGGAGGGATCCGGTCGGTTCAACGAAACGCCGATGGTCGCGATGGTTTCCTACGCGATCATCCATCGGATCGGAATCGACCGCTATCTCAACGACGCAGCCACCGCCGGGCTCGATGGCCTGATCGTGCCGGATCTGCCGGTCGAGGAGTCGCGATCGCTCATGGAGCGAGCCTCGGTCCGTCAACTGAAGCTGATCCAGCTCATCACGCCCACGACTCCGAAGGAGCGGGCAGTCGAGATCGCTCGGTCGACGACCGGTTTCATTTACTACGTCTCGGTGGCGGGAATCACCGGCGAGCGGCAAGGTCTGCCGTCGGACCTGGTCGACACCGTTGGCTGGCTCCGGACCCAGACGGATCTGCCGATCTGCATCGGATTCGGAATCAGCGGCCCGGATCAGATCCGGCAACTGGCACCGGTGGCCGACGGCCTGATCATCGGCAGCGCGATTGTCCGTCGCCTGGCCGAGGCCGTCAACCGCCCCCGCGCGGACGTTGTCCACGAGATCGGCCAGTTCATCGGCGAGATGGCGAAGGTCCTGGAAACCGCCTCCGCCGGAGCCTGAGAGTTTGGACAGGAATTCCGAGCCCTGAGCCGATCGATTCGACTTCCCAACGGCCCGCGACGAGGCGGGCCGAATCGACCCGCGGATCACGACGATCGATCGAACCTCCCCAATTTTGGCGAGAAGCTTATTGAACCTGGGGACGGAGTGAGGTAAATATAGTCTGGGGACACGGATCAAACACCGTGTCCAAGACGATTCGATCGCCTGGTCCTCCTCCGGCCAGGTCTGCCTCTCCGGTCGCGATTCCTTTCGGGATCGCGTCCCGCCGTTCCGTAAGCACGGGCTGGATTGTCCCCGCCCGATTCTCAACCATTAACTTATCGTTGTTCCAGAAGCGACCGATGGATCGGCCCGCCGATTCCTCGTCCTCGCGGAACGTCCGTCGCCCTCTTGCGGATCGTTGAACTATCGCCGGATCTCTCTGTACGTCAACGTCACGATCGCGGATCGAGTCTCAGCGTCCGGAAATTCCCGTTGCCGTCTCCACGAATTCGGCCCTTCGTGATGCGGGCACCCTGCCTGGCATCATACGGATGGACGGACAGCGTTCACCGTCCGTTCCGTTTGGCCTATCGGTGGTCCTTTTCGTTCTGTCATCGTCTCGATAGCATCTCGTTCTGGAGGAATCGTTCTCATGGATTCTCGTCGGCGAGGTTTCACACTGATCGAGCTTCTGGTCGTCATCGCGATCATCGCGGTGCTGATCGCTCTGCTTTTGCCCGCGGTCCAGGCGGCGCGCGAGGCCGCGCGTCGGGCGCAGTGTACCAACAACCTCAAGCAGATCGGCCTGGGGATGCACAACTACGAGAGCGCCAATGGCTCTCTCCCGCCGGGCGAAAAGGGGTGCTGCTGGGGGACGTGGGGGGTCTTCATCCTCCCGTACGTCGAGCAGTCGGCCCTGTTCAACGCCTGGAATTCTTACGGTCGGAACGTTCCCAGCGGCGGACCGGCGGACGGTTACCTTCGATATGCCGGTGCCGCCAATACGACGGTGACGTATTCCAAGGTCAATGCCTATGCGTGCCCGAGCGATCCGAACGCTGGCATCCAGCGCAACGGGGGCATTCGCTACCATAATTACGTCGTCAATTACGGAAACGTCGACCAGGCTCAGAATGCCCAGTTCCCGGTGCCGAGCCCGTCGATCCCGAATACGTTTTACACGTTCAAGGGTGCTCCGTTCACGGACATCGGCTCGCCGGCGATCGACGATACCGGCTACGCGATCGATTTCGCCAGCCTGACCGTGACGCCGTTCTCCGCGATTACCGACGGCCTGAGCAACACGCTGATGAGCTCGGAGCTGAAGATCGCCAACCCGCCGAATGACCTTCGCGGCTACACCTGGTGGGGGCCGTCGGCGTCGTTCACGGGGCTCCTGACGCCGAACAGCACGCTTCCCGACACGATGGGCAACGGCGGATGCAGTGGGATTGTCAACCCGCCGTGTAACGGCGGGCTGAAGAACCCCAACGGTGGATACATGATGGTCTACCTGGGGGCTCGTAGCTTCCACCCCGGCGGGGTGAACGCCGGGATGTGCGACGGTAGCGTCCGGTTCCTCAAGAACACGGTTAACCCGATCACCTACATGGGCCTCAGCACGACCCAGGGCGGCGAGGTGATCAGCGCTGACTCGTATTGAGGCGGGCTTCTCGGTCGTCGCGGACGACGTAGTCCGCGGCGGCCGGGCCTTTTCCGCTCCCCTTTCCGATTCGTCGCGTTAACGATAACCTGGGCCGAAGCTGGCCCGACGTTCCGAGGCCCGGCGCCCCTGGGACCGCGACTTGTGATCGAGAACGACCCGACGCCTGACGACCTACCCCTCCTGACCCGGACTCCAGACGCCTGGGCCGAGATCGCGATGAGTGACCCGAGGGCACTCCTCAGCGATCACGCCTACCTGGAAAAGAAGGCCGCCGCCAACGCCCTCGAATTGCTCAACCGGTGGCCCGAGCCCACCCGACCCGAGGAGTGGACCCGCAGCCTCGCCGCCGTCGCGAGCGACGAGGCCGGGCACCTCAGCGGCGTCGTCCGCCTTCTGAACGAGCGCGGGGGACAACTCGATCGCACCCACCGGAACGATTACGCCCGCGACCTTCGCCAGCAAGTGCGCAAGGGCCAGGGGCCCGAGGAACTCCTCGACCGCCTGCTGATCTCAGCGCTGATTGAGCTGCGATCGTGCGAGCGGTTCCGGCTCCTCGCGACCTATTGCCAGGACCGCGACCCGGTCCTCGCGCGATTCTATCGCCGGCTCTGGTCGTCGGAGCTGGGCCATTACCGGGTCTTCCTGCGACTCGCCGAATCCGTCGCCGAGCCGGACGAGGTCGGATCACGTTGGGACGAGATGCTTCGGATCGAGGCTCAAACGATCGCCGCCCAGCCGCCTGGCCCGCGCATCCATGGCGGATGGCTGGTGGACTCGCCTCCCGAGCGCGGTTGATCTCGACCAGGCCGGCGTCAATAGGGAGCGGGGTCGTCGTCGGTCGCCAGAGGGCCCTTCAGCAGCTCGTCCGGCTCCCGGAAGAGGCGGACGACGAAGTCCGTATCGAGGAGATCCCGGATCTGCTCATACCCCTCCTTCTCCAGCGGGCCGAGATAGACGAGTGTCCGATGTCCCCTGTATCCGCGTCTCCGGAGCGTCAGGGCTCCGATAGCGGCGGTGGCCGACTGGCTGCCCAGGATCTCTCGCACGAATTTCAGCGAGGCGGTCCGGGTCAGGACGCGGGAGATCTCCATCGGACGAGGCCAGTCCAACATGAGGCGATCCTCGTCGTGGCGCAACGCATCCGGAAGGGATATGGCCGCCTGTTTTCTTCAGACCTCGTACGACTGGTGCAGCTCGGGCGTGTGGACGGTGTTCTGGACGAAGGGTTGAAGGACTGGGGTCAGGGCGTCGATCGCCTCGGGATCGCCGTGGACGAGGAAGGCGTTCTCGATGCTGCCACCGGTCTGCTCGTACCACCAGCCGAGGTCGTTGCGGTCGGCGTGGCCGGAGAAGCCGTCGAGGACGTAGACGGCCGCGTTGAGGTCGTACCATTGGTCGAAGATCTGGATCCGCTCGACCCCCTCGGCGATCTGTCGGCCGAGGGTTCCTTCGGCCTGGTAGCTGACGATCACCACGGCGTTGTCGGGATCGCTCACGACGTGCCGTAAATGGTGGCGGATTCGACCTGCCTCGCACATCCCCGACGAGGCGATGATGATCATGGGGCCCCGCATGTAGTTCAGCCGTCGCGAGTCGTCCCAGGTCGCGCAGAACTCGACATGCTTCGAGCCGAAATACAGCGGGTCGCGGTCCATCAGCTCGCGTGCGATCGGGGTGTACGCCTCGGGGTGGTCACGGTGGATCTCGGTCAGCCGGAGAGCCAGGGGGCTGTCGACAAAGACCGGGATTGGCCGGACCTTGTGCATCGCGAAGAGTTCCTGGAGGCAGTAGACCATGCGCTGGGTCCGCCCCAGGCTAAACGCCGGGATGACGACCTTGCCTTCCAGCCGGATCGCCCGCGCCACGATCGCGTGAAGCTGCTTGACCAACCGGTCGTAAGGTTCGAGTTCGCGGCTTCCGTAGGTGCTCTCGGAGACCAGGACGTCGACATCCTTCACGATCGCCGGGTCGGGCAGCAGGTGGGTATCGCGACGTCCGAGGTCGCCGGTGAAGACGAACCGGCGGGGTCGGCCGTCCTCGCGGTAGTCGAGTTGCACGATCGCCGAACCAAGGATGTGGCCCGAATTGAGGAATGTCAGGTTGACGCCTGGAACGACCTCGATCGGGGTCTGGTAGGGGATGCGTTGCATCCGCTCGATGAGCCACTCGACGTCGACGAGCTCGAAGAGGGGCTCGACCGATTCCAGGTGCGGATACTTGATGTGGGCGTTACGGACCTCCTCGCGCTGGATGCGGGCGCTGTCGCGGAGCATCACGCTGGTGATCGAGGCGGTGGCGGGAGTGGCGAAGATGGGCCCGTTGTAGCCGGCTCGGATCAAAAGGGGAAGCCGCCCGATGTGGTCGTTATGGGCGTGCGAGACGATGACCGCGTCGAGATCTCGGGGGTCGAAGGCGAAGTGCCGGTTGGGGCTCTCGGGATGGATGCGCTCGGAGTCAAACAGCCCGCAATCGAGCAGGATTCGCTTCGAGCCGATCTCCAGCAGGTGGGCACTGCCAGTGACCTGGCGGGTCGCGCCGTGAAAAGTGATTCGCAACCAACAACCCTCCCGGCGACCCGACCAGTCCGGCCCCTGGCGGCGGGCCGCCGGGCGGTTCAAGTCGCCGATACATTCCGCATTTCTGGATCGTTCCATCATGCCACGAACGCCCCGGGCCTTCAAGGCGGGGCGCCGGGGTCTGTTCCGTCTTGACGCGTCGTGGGGATCGGTCGATGTTGCCCGGATCGGGGCCATGGCGTAGTATTTGCATGAGAGGCCACCGACCTTGTCCCACACACCTCGCGAACTGGCCCCCTGATGATGCCAACCTTCGTCCCGATCGGTTTTCCATCCGACTTTTTCATGGTCGTGAAGATTGGGTGAGGAGCGCCCTCGATGGAACCATTGCGCACGATCTCGGAGTCGCACCCGCTGCACCGCCTTTTCCGCGGGCTGGCGGAATACGCGTTCATGAACGAGCTGGGCATCGGCGACCCCTCGCTGGTGCAGTATGTCGCTGGGCTACTGGCGCAGTTTGTCCCGAGCCAGGCTTTGGGGCGGATTCGAGACGCCCAGGGGCGGGCGCTTGTGGAAGTCACCCGGATGGTCGCCGAGGCCGAGGCGGCCGGCGACGCCGACCGGAAGCGTGAGTGCCACCGGCACATCGGCGATTTTACGCTCTTCTGGACGGGTGTCTATCCCGAGGCTCTCGGCCGGTTGCGCCGGGAGCATTCCCCGGATGCCCTGATCGACTACCAGGAACAGGGGCGCCGGTCGTATTATGTGGCCAGCCGGCTCAGCTCGGGAAGCTTCATGAGCTCGGTTTACCGACGTTTGAGCGATGAGTTCGAGCTCTGCGCGTTTGGGCTCTCGTGCGTTCGTCGCGAGTGGGAGAAGCTCGAGTCCGAGGGTTCCCCCATCGGTCGACCGATCCGGCCGGTCCTCTGACCCGGCTCGCGGGAATTGCAAGTCTGTCCGTGTTCCCGTAATCTGGGCGAGAGCGTCGTTCTTCGCGATCGTCCCAAAGGGAGGACCAGGCAGGCGTGTCGGCGGCCGTGACCCATCGATACGGGCTCGACGATTTACGCCGCTTCGGCGTGGCGATGGGCGAGGCCGTCGGATTATCCGGCCCGCGGTCGCTGGCGCTCGTCGCGCAACTGCTCTGGTTTGATGCGGCGGGTGCCTCTTCGCTGGGCATCGCCACGTTGCCGACCTGGTTGGAGGCGATGTCGGCGGGTCGGGTCGATCCGTCGGCGAGGGGTCGGGTGACTCAGGAGCGGACGGCGCTGGCATTGCTCGATGGCGAGCAGGGACCGGCTCCGCTCGTGCTGGAACGGGCCGCGGGGATGGCCGTCGAGAAGGCGCGTGACGCGGCAGTCGGAATGGTTCGGGTGGTCGGGGCGGGACCGATGGAGTCCACCGCGGCGGTGGCGGCGGGGATCGCCATCGGCCCGATGGCCGGCGCTGTGCTGGGGCCGGGGCGATCCTGGAGCCTGGCCCTCCCCTCCGAGGGCGGGCTGCCGATGATTCTGGACACGGGCCTGGCCGCCCTGGGCGAGCGCCGGTTGGCCCGCCCGTCGCGTCTGGAAGGTTTCTGGGCGGCGAGCGAAGTCCTGGTACCGGAAGGCGGCTGGCTCCTGATGGCGGTTTCCGTACCGGCGCTGGAGTCGCTCACCGCGTTTGATCGGCGGCTGGCCGAGGTTGCGGGCAGACTGGGCGAGGCTCCTGGCCGTCTGCTGCCCGAGACCTGGGAGGTCCGCCGTCGAGAGGCCCGATCGAGGGGCGTCACCGTGGGCGCCTCGGCGTGGAAGTCGCTGGTGGAATGGGCGCGCCGGTTCGCCATCGAAGTTCCCGCGGCGATCGGCGGTGGACCTGTTCCCTCCGTTGGCTCGTGACCTCGTCTTCCCCATACCGATGAGCCCCGATCATGGTCCTCCCGCTCGGCGACATGCAGCGTACTCGGATTGTTCCGATTGTCACCTATATATTGATCGCCACGAATATCACGATTTTTCTGGTGCAGCAGGATCGCGGCGAGGAATTCACGCGGGCCTTCGCGATGACGCCCGTGGAGGTCACCCAGAACCTCGACCTTGATGAGCCGATCGTGAGAGTGGTTCAGGGGCCGGTCCGCGACGCCTTCGGCCGACATCGCGAGTGGATTGGGCGCCCGATCGAGCATTACCCTTGCCCGATCCCGGTTCGGTGGACGCTCCTGACCTCGATGTTCCTGCACGGAAGCTGGTTGCACCTGCTGGGGAACATGCTGTATCTCTGGATCGTCGGCGACAACGTCGAGGAGGTGCTGGGCTCGGTTCGGTATCTTCTGGTGTACCTGGCATGCGGGCTGATGGGGTCGCTCTTGCAGATCGCGGCCAATCCGATGTCGGAGATCCCAACCCTGGGGGCCTCGGGCGCGATCGCGGGGATCATGGGAGCGTACGTCCTCTGGTTTCCACATAACGAGATGCGCGTGCTGTTCTTTCAGATCATCACGGTGATGCCAGCCTGGATTGTGATCGGCGTCTGGATTGCCCTCCAGATCTGGATGGGTGCCGGGGCGTTTCGGACCGGGGCCAGCGAGGGAGGGGTGGCGTACCTGGCGCATGTCGGCGGGGCGCTGACGGGCCTCTTCGTCGCCTGGCTCTTTGCCGACGACGCCCGCTACGTCTTGCAGCGCAATGCCGCCGCGGAGGGCTGGACGGTCTACGAGGGGCCGGAGTGACCGGGTTCGGGAACGACGATCGGGCTTCCCCGTTCTCGATCGCCGGAACGGTCACGAACTCTCTCGTCGATGGCCAATGAGGAGGCCCGCCTCCTGGTTGACTCTGTTCCCGGCAACCGGTCGCCTTCGCGCCTTGTGATCTCGTTGAACCAGAAGGGTCGGAAAAAGCCGGGCGGAGACCGACCCCCGCGCCGTCGCGGCGGGAGACGGTCTGCAAGGCGGCAATGCGGATCGATTGCCTGGGGCGGAGGAATCGGGATAAAATCCACGGGACTTTTCTGGCAAGGAGCCGTCACATCCCAGGTTGATGAACGGAGAGGCCGGTTTTCATGCCGTATTCGGTAAAACGGCGCCGTCGCTGGCTGCTTCTCCTCGGCGCGCTGGGGCTGGGCGGTGTCTCGGCCCTCGCTCTGGCGTATGAGCGGATCTTCCCGACGTTGAACGCGCAGGCGGGGATGGCCTACTCTCGGGGCGAATGGGACCGGGCTGGGGACCTGGCCCATCGACGGTTGAAGGCGGTTCCTGACGATCCGTTCGCGATGCGACTGGCGGCCCGGGCGGCCGCTCGGGCCGATGAGAACCAGAGAGCCCTCGCCCTTTATCGCCGGGTGGACGCCGCGAACCAGGAGGCCGAGGATCTCTTCCTCTTCGGACGAGCCCTCCTGAGGACCGGCCAGACGGACCCGGCCTTCAAAAAGTACCAATCGGCTCTCGAACGCGATCCGGATCATCCCGAGGCTCTCGCCGCGCTGGTGGCTCTCTACGCCAGAAACGACCGATACCAGACCGCCGAGGAACTGGCTGAGCGCCTCGTCAGACAGCCGGGATCGGAGGCTCAGGCCCAGTTCCTCCTGAGCGGCATTCGCTCCGAGCTTCACGACCACGCCGGCACCGTGAGGGCTCTGCGGCGTGCCCTGGAACTCGATCCCGAAGGTCGCTCCGTCGCTCCGATCCAGGTTGCCTCGTTCCAGAAGCTTCTCGCCGTTTCGTTGCTCCGAACAGGCCGGCCCGCGGAAGCTACCGAAATCCTTGAGGCGCTTCCCAGGACCAGCAAGGATCCCGAAGCCTACTGGCTTCTCAGCCGCGGCTTCATCCAGCGCGAGGAGTGGGATCAGGCCGAGGTCGCGCGAGAGAAGAGCACCTCGTATCGCCTGGAGAATCCGATTGAACCCGAGCCGGCCCCCTACGTGGGATCGGCTCGCTGTGCCGATTGCCATCGCGAACTGGCCCGGACCGTTCGCGCCAGCCGGCACGCCACGACCTTCTCGCGAGCCAGCGACCTGAAAGACTTCGCCTGGCCCCGAGCTCCCCTGCAAGACCCGGGCGATCCCGGCGTCACCCACCGGTTCCGGCATGAGGGGGATTCGGTGGTCGTCGAGACCCGGGCGAACGAACATGTCTTTCAGGCCGTCATCGACTATGCGTTCGGATCTCGCGATCATCTGATGACATTCGTCGGCCGGGAGAATTCCGGTGGTTCGGTCATGATCCGGGTCAGCCCGTACCAGTCCCCCCGGGGCTCCGGCTGGGACGTCGCCACCGGCCTGCCGCGCCAACCGGCGAAGGAGGCCGAGTATCTGGGTCTGAGCATGCTCCAGGGGGATGGCGTGCGCCGATGCCTCACCTGCCACACGACCGACCCCCATGCCATCGTCCACGACACGGGCCCCGCGGCTCGGGATCCCTCGATCGGCTGCGAGGGGTGTCATGGGCCGGGCGGGAACCACGTTGTGGCCGCCCAGGCGGATTTCCACGATCCCACGATCGTCGCCCGTGCCAAGGAGCCGCCGTCGATCAGCGATCGGATCTGCGCGAAGTGCCACGGCGGCCGGCCCTCCCTCGCTCCCGACCTTCCCAGGACCGATCCGAGCCTGCTCCGGTTCCAGTCCTTGACGATGACCTGGAGCCGATGCTACATCGAAAGCGCCGGGGCGTTGGGCTGCGTGACCTGCCACGATCCGCATCGCAACGCCGAGACATCCCTCGTCAGCAACGAGGCGAAATGCCTCGCCTGCCATTCGCCCGGTCGGACATCGGCACCGGCGCCGGCCGGAGATCGGCCCGAACGGGGTCGGTCGGGAGTGTTCTGTCCGGTGGATGCGTCGAAGGGCTGCCTCGGGTGTCACATGCCGCGGATCTGGTCCGAGTCGACGCATTCCTTCAAGACAGACCATTTGATTCGTATCCGAGAAGCGGTTTCGACGTCGAGCGGCGCCGCGGCGGTCCATTGAGGCTCCGCGGCATCCCGGCCGCCGTCGAGGCGGGTGGTGGCGCGGAGGTGCCTTGCGGTGAGGTCGAGTGATGGCGCCCGTCTCGTGGATCCCAGGTGACCAGGAGGCCCCTCGGGAATGGTTCACCCTGGTCGGAAAGCATGGTTCATCGCCGTGGTCTCGCTTCTCGGGATCGCCGGCCTGACTGCCGCGATCCGCGCCCGGGTTCCCGTGGATTCCGAGGCGATGGCCGAGGAGGTCCGGCAGGCGCTCAAGGAACGTCAGTGGTCGCGGGCCGAGAGCTTGTTGGGGAGGCTGGCGAGGCAGCGCACGCCCGGGATCGACGAAGCGGTTCTCTGGGCCGAACTGGAGCTGGGCCGGGGCCGTTCGGATCGGGCCGTCGAGTTGCTTGTCGGGATACCTGGGTCGGACGATCGCGCGGCTCAGGCCCGGCTCATTGCCGGTCAGATCGAGAAGAGCCGCGATCGTGCCCGACGGATGGAAAGCCTCTTCCTCGACGCGATCCGGATGGATCCCGGGCTGATCGAGGCCCGCCGGGAGTTGATCTTCCTGTATGCGATGCAGGCCCGTCGCGGCGAGCTCCAGGCCCAGTATCGGGCTCTGGCCGAGCAGTCGCCTCTCGGCTTCGACGATGTCTTCCTCTGGTCGAATAGCCTTGAGGACACCTGGGTCAACGACCGGATCCGGCCCCACCTGGAACGATACGTCGCCGCCGATCCGGACGATCGCGCGAGCCGGCTGGCCCTGACGGGCGTTCTGCTGCACTCCAACGAGCTGGAGGCCGCCGAGACCCTGCTCAGGGATCTCCCCGATTCCGATCCCGATGTGCGAACCCTCCACGCCCGAATCGCGCTGGGACGGCTCCGACTGGACGAGGTCCGGTCGCTGCTCGACGGAGGCCCCGTGGATCATACCGGTCTTGCCCTGCTCCGGGGGCATTTCGCGATCCAATCCAAAAATCCCGAGGAGGCCGCCCGGCAGTATGAGATCGCCCTCCGGCTGGATCCGAACAGCCGCGAAGCGGCCGAGGGACGCGCTGCCGCGCTGGCACGGCTTGGCGACGAGGGGGCCGGAGCCGCGCAAAAGCGAGCGGCTCGTTGGCGACGGCTCACGAGCCTGCTCCAGGAGGCGCATGTTCACAACATCCGGCGCGACAGGGGCCTGCTCCGGCGGCTCGGGGAAGTCTGTGAGAGCCTGAGCCAGCTTCCGGAGGCACGCGCCTGGTATCAGCTCGCGCTGGCCCTCGATCCGCTCGATCCGGAGATCCAGCAGGCTCTGTACCGAGTGCGTCCCTTGAAGGATCGTTGATCGACCCGATCAGCGTCGGGCGGCCTCGGGCCCGGCGAAGGGACGGACCTCGGACGCCTGAAGCGATCCAGGGTCGAAGTCCTTGACCGAGCGAAGGGCTTCCAGCGACCTGTGCGCCGGCTTGTAGCTGGGATCGAGATAAAGCGCTGCCTGGAAGCACTGATACGCCAGGACATACATCTGACCGTCCATCGCCGCCTGTCCCAGTCGCCATCGCGGCTCCGGGTCTTCCGGTCGTTCGTCGATGGACTTCGAGAGCCGGTCCATCAACTCGATGCGTTCGCGGGCGCGGTCGGCCCGTTCGATCGTGGCTTTCGCTTCCCGGGTGAGTCCGAGGCTCATCTGGCACTGGGACAGGAGTTGCAGGGCCGCGCGATCGTTGGGCTTCGCTCGAAGGGCCGCCTCCAGGTCGTTGATCGCCCGTTGGGTCTCGCGGGCCCGTATTCGAACTCGGGCGCGGATCATCAGCGCCTCGAAGCTTGCGGGGTCGGCGGCCAGTGCGCGATTCGCGAGGTCCAGAGCCTCCTCGGGACGTCCCCGCTCTCTCGCCTGGCGCGCGGCCATGGCGAGGACCATCGGATCGTCGGGGGTCTCGCGCCGCAACGCGACCAGATCCTCGACGGCTTCTTCCGGATGATTGGAGTCGAGCTGTGCCCGTGCCCGACCGATTCGGGACTCCCTGGCCTCGGCGGCCGGGGGATTCCGCCGGAGGGCCTCCGTGTAGGCTCCCGCTGATCGATCGAGCTCTCCCGTGTCGTGGAAGACCTTCCCCAGGGCGTACCAGGGGCGAAAGTCGCCCGGTTCCAGGCGAGCGGCCATCTCGAGCAGAGCCACGGCCCGCTGTCCATCCCCCGCGGCGAGGTAGATCGCCGCGAGCATCTTCGCGGCCTCGGGCTGCTCGCGCTTCATTACGAGGGTCCGCTCCAGCACGCGCCGGGCGGTCGTGATGTTGCCGCGCATGAGGAGCGCCCGGGCCGCCAGGGTCAGTCCTTCCGCCGCCCCCGGACGATCATCCCGAATGCCGGAGACAGCCTGGAACGCCAGGTCCACCTCGCCGCGATTGAGATAAGCTTGCGCACGGGCCACTTCGTCCCAGTGATCCCACCTCATCTGGGAGAACGCCCAGACGAGAAGCCCCAGGATGACAAGAAAAGAGAGAGACAGAACGATCCGAGGCGCCACCGGGGCGCGGCGAGAAGAGTCGATGGACATGGAGTCGCGCCGATCGGGAGAAAAAACGATCCACCGCGTCCGGTTTGGAGCCCGGCCGCTGGATGAGGAGATCGATCCGGCGGCCGGGGAAGGAAAACAGGGCGCGCGACCCCATTTTCTATTTCGTCCCCGGCCCGGATTCATCGAGACGGAGTCTCGCGAGATCGGATCAGTAAGAACCGCCCGAGAGGACCTCGTTCTGGGCCCGCGAGCCCAGCGCCCAGACAACGAGCATACTCGTGGACGACTTGAGGAAATGGACGGAGCCGTCGGCCATCGCCACGTTGCCGCCGCCCGGGTGGTAGCTGCTCAGGCCGTACATGCCCGGGCAGTCCCAGTCGCCGTTCCAGGTGCAGGTCCGGCAGTTAGGGTACGGAGAGTTGGGCGCCAGCAGGGTGTTGCCGAGCGTCCAGCCGAACATTCCCTGGTTCCACGCCTGCCCCAGGTAGCTCATGTTGTATTCCCACTGGGGGCTTTTGGTGATGGTGCTCGGGGCGTAGCCGGCACACTGATTGATCCAGGTCTGGAAAGTCGCGGCCCCGGCGGGCATGTTCGCCGTGGGTCCCCAGGTGTTGCCGGGATACGGCATGGGGCTGATCACATCCTGGATCGAGAGCTGGGTGCAGTTGAAGTCTCCCGTTCGCCACTCACCGAAGGCAATTGTGTTACTTGTGCCGTCGGTGACGTCGCGGACGCCGCGAGCCCCAACCTGTTCGCCGTTATTACCGGGGTCGGCCGAGACGGCACTTCCGCCGAACATGAAGATGCCGTTGGGGGCACCGCTGCCGGCGGCGCCTACCCAGTTGAGGCTGGAGCCCACCGAGGCGAAGTAATTGTTACCCGGCTTCTGGCTACCGTAGTAGGTTCCCACGGGCAAGGGGGATGATGGGCAGAGCAGCGAGTTGATCCGCGTGGTGATCGCGGTCTTCTGCAGCATGTCCATGTGAGCCTGGTCGCCGTGGCTGATGCCGGAAAAATTGATCGAATTGTAGACTGGGACCTGTTCAAAGTAGGCGAGTAGCATCGCCTGCGGACTCCACGAGCCCCAGGTCGTCCAGTAGGTTCCGGGTCCAGCCGCCGACCCATAGGAGGCGGGATAGCCCCCATTGGCCTGCTCGTAGTTGGCCAGGGCCAGCCCGAGCTGCTTCAGGTTGTTGGTACACTGCGCCCGGCGGGCCGCCTCGCGCGCCGCCTGCACGGCTGGCAGTAACAGGGCGATCAGTACGGCGATGATCGCGATGACGACAAGCAATTCGATCAGCGTAAAACCGGGTCGAAACCGAAGATGCCGTCTGAAACGGTCCATGTATGGTCTCCTGGACTTGGCCTCGACGAAGAGATGAAGGAAAGGACGAAAGGCTGGGGCCTGATTCTCGAGGACGCAATGCCCGGCCCCTTGCCGGCTGAGGACGGGCCCTCCGAAAAGGCCGCCCTGGCCGAACCTCGGTCACGCAACATTCAGGAGTTCCCTCCAGGATTCTTCTGCATGTTCCCGGAGGAGGAAGGCCCACCCCCTTTATCGATTTCCTTTGGCAAAGGAGTGGATTCCGGGGCCGCCACAGGCGCGGCCGGGGTAATCGGCACCGTTGTGCCCTGGTTACACCCGGAAGCCAGAGTCGCCACGAACGCGACAAGGGTTGCTTCGAGCAGTACTGTCTTGAACCGCATCGACGAAAATCTCCTGAGATTGGACTACACGGACCTTGAGCGCCGTCAGCCCTTTCGGACGACACGCCTCCCCGACGGAATTCATCGTGAGTTTGAGTGAGCCGGGTCTTCCTGCACGATCGGGGAACTCGGCAACACTTGCGAAGTATCGAGTTCACCGATGCCGGGCGCAATCCTCTTACGTCCCAATGATGGACCGGTAAGGTTAACGCATCTCAGCTTGGGAGTTCGCTCGGACCGACCATCCGGACGGGCATCGTCACCGGTATGAGAAGTCCGCCGAACTTCTCCTGGAAATCGTCACCGTCGCTTCATCAAGTCGCACGATTGATCGAGGAATCGCTCGGTCTTTGGAAATGGGAGCTCTGCACCATGGCATATCTCTCGTTGGGCGTTATAACTTTTTTACATTGGGCTTTCAAGTCACCACCAAGTAATCTTCAAACAGCTCGCCAGGAAAGGAGATCCCTCCAGGAGAAAAACATGATCTTGGGTCAGCATGACTGCGAGCGTCGACGTTCGATCCAGGTGGTTTGTAACCAGGTTCGATTGGTCGCGAGCCGGTCATCCTTTCGCCGGGAATACAGACACCATCGCTGACTCCGAAGACCGAAACCCTTCGTGTTTCGGCGCCATTGGGGGAGTTGCAAATAGAAGGTTCGATCTTGCGTGGAGTTGGGATTTCCGCGATCCCCTTTTTCGGAACACTCGAGGGGTCGACTTCCGGGATGATCCTGGTCCCGTCCTGGAGGGGCGTGGTGTCTCTGGAGGTTCGGCCGGAATGCAAGTCGGCTTCGTCGTATCACTTCTTGAAGAATCACGAAAAACCCAACATCAGTACAGGAGCCGTGCTCATGTCGTCTCAGGATGTGACTTACCCGGATCGTGGACCGGTTGTCGCGCCTCCGTCACCGGGGCCGATGTCGACGCGGGGCGTTTTCGGTTCGCGGTTTGTGCCTTCCGTGGTGGTCCTGGTTCTGGCCCTTCTGGGAGGGGCGTTGGCCTGGCTGGTCGGTGAGACCATGCTGGATTACTTCCGCCCTTCCCGTGAGGCGGCCGCACAGGCTTACAATTTCCAGGCTCTGGGCCAGGAGATGGCGAAGGCATCCGCGAGGAATGGGGCCGTCGCCTTTGGGGCGCTGGGTGGCTTGCTGGGCGCCGCGATGGGGTTGGCCGGTGGAGTGGCTCGGCGATCGGTGATCGCCAGCCTGGTGGGGATGCTCGTCGGGCTGATCCTGGGCGCCCTGGCGGGAGCTCTGCCCTCATTCGCGATCATGCCCTGGTACTGGAATCACCGGAATGACGAACTGGTCATGACCTCACTGACTGTACCGCTCCTGATTCACGCGGGTCTTTGGTCGGGCGTGGGATTGGCGGCTGGGCTGGCCTTTGGAATGGGCTCGGGCTACAAGGGGCGCCGGTTTGTCGGCGTGCTTCTAGCCGGACTGGCGGGAGCGGTGATAGGGACGATTGTGTTCGAGTTTCTGGGAGGGCTCCTGTTCCCGATGGCGAGGACGGTTGAGCCGTTCTCGGCAACGCCTGGCACGCGGTTGCTAGCCCGGATCTGCGTCGCGGGATTCATCGGCCTTGGCGCGATTCTTTCGCTTCCGGAGAGGCGTCCCAGGGAGGCAGCGTCGGAGCCGCTCGGAGCTCGTTGAGGCATTCGGCGAAATACGCGGTCGGTGCTCACGTGCTGTCGAAGGACCGTGTCCCGCACACCTTCGACGGCGCGGGCGCCTGGTCTCCCGTCCCATCCGCGCCCGGGAGGAACGGAAGCGGTTTTCCCATGAGCCATGCCGACACATGGCCGAGCGGCCGGATGGATGGATCGAGAGGATGCCGTGGCTGGCGGGGCGCGTCGCCCCTGGATGGGTCCAGTCGGGATATGCCGCGATCCGACGCAAGGGTGGCTGACGGGATTCGAACCCGCGATATCCAGATCCACAATCTGGTGCCTTAACCGCTAGGCCACAGCCACCATCCAGTAGATACGATAATCGGGGGTCCGGGTTCGCGTCAATGGCGATCCCCACTGGGTTCGTGGGTGGGGGGCGGGCGTTGAGTTGTCTCCCGGGGGCGTGGGATGCTGGGCGGGGTCGTTCGAGGCTCATGTCGTAAGCCTCTGATTTCCATGTGTTTCATGCGATCGGCGGAGCCGCCGCGATCGCCCGGGAATTCGGACTTGACAGGATAGATAGACTCTTGACGAGAGGCGGGGATCTTGCTGGGATAAATCCCCCCGGTCCGGGTCGTAGCCGGAGCGATGGAACGGAGTTGGGGCGAGCGCTCGGGGAAGTCCCGGGCGAGCGACCGAGATCGAGGGCCGACGATGGGAGTTTCCCTGGTGCGGATCGGGATCGTCGGATGCGGTCAGGCCGCGCGAGTCCATCTCGACCGCCTTCTGGCCGAAGCCGAGGTCAGGATCGTCGGGTGCGCCGACGCGGATCCGTCCGCGGCCCGAGCGCTCGCGGATCGGGCCGAGTCGTTGGGATTGGGTCCCGTGCCGGAGTTTGGAGACCATCGCGAATTGCTCCGCCAGACCTTGCCCGACGCGGTGGCGATCTTCACTCCCCACCGGCTTCATTATCGCACGGCGATGGACGCGCTTCAGGCCGGCGCGCACGTCTTTATCGAGAAGCCGCTGTCGACCAATTTGCAGGAGGCGGCGGATATCGTCGCCCTGGCGCGGGCGCGCGGTCGGAAAGTGGGAGTCGGTCACCAGTATCGATTGGCGCCGGCGCTGGTCGAAGGGCGCCGGCGGCTGGCTGCCGGAGCGATCGGCCCGATCCGACTGGTCACGGCGACGCTCGCCCGCCCCTGGTTGACCCAGCTGGGTCGGGCCGAGGACGCCTGGCGGTTCGAGCCCGATGCCGACGGTGGGGGCATCCTGGCGGATGTCGGTGATCATCTCGTCGACGCCCTGCTCTGGACGACCGGCCAGGTCGCGCACGAGGTCGGGGCGATTCAGGACCGGCGCGGGCCGGGGATCGACGTGGTCACGGCGGCCGCGATCCGGCTGGCTGACGGCACACCCGCGACACTGGCGATCTCGGGCGTCTCACCCGGCCCGCTCTTTGCGATCGAGTATTTCGGCGAGCGAGGCCGCCTCCGGGCCACTGACGAATCCCTGGTCGAGGAGCCGCCTGGGGCTCCAGCCGTCGAAGTCGCGTTGTCTCCGCCGGGGCGGAGCGTCGACGGCGACTTCGTCGCCGCCCTGCGCGGCGAGGGACCGCTTGGATGCCCGGCGGAGGAGGCGCTCGACACGGTGCGCCTGCTGGAGGCGATCGCCCGGTCAGCCGCAACCCGGCAGGTTGTTCGGCTCGTCTGAATCCCGATCCAGATCCGGGCCGCCACAGGAACCGAAAGAGGAGGCATCTCGATGATGTCCGAGGCTCTCACGAACGACCGAATACGCGTTGAACCGGCCCCCCGAGAGACTCTCAAGGTCGCCGGGGGGGCGTGCCGACCATACCGTTGAACAATCGGCCAGAACCTTCGCGGCTGGTACGACTTCGAGGCCCTGGCCCCGGGTCGGCCACCGTGGGCGATCCGGCTCAGGAACCCTCGGGTTTTCGAGACTTGACAGTGTGGCCCCCCGTTGTCTACCACTATGGCTCTGCCCTCGACTCTTCCGGGTTCACCAAGGGGCGGGTCGGCCATCCGCGACGAGCGGGTCTGGGGGCGATTCCCCGATGAACTCCCTTGGTTAGAGGACTGATTCCATGATCGATTGTCTGGAACGCATCGATATCCTCGCCCCGTTCGCCGCGACCGAGGACCGGCCGGAGCTCGAAGACTGGCGAGACCTTACCCCGCCCGCCTTCGCCCGGCACCCCGAGGAGGAGGAGCCCGCCGAGGAGGAATTCGACGACGAGGAAGACCTCGACGACGAATTCGACGACGAGGAAGACCTCGACGATGACGAATTTGACGATGAAGAAGAAGATGAGCTCGACGATGAGCTTGACGAGGAGATCGACGATATCGATATCGACGAGGACGACGAGGAGTTTGACGACGACGAGGACCTCGACGAGCTGGATGACGACGAGGAAGAGGACGTCGACGATCTCTAAGCCGACGGTGAACCCCCGACGCCGCCCCAGATTTCGCGGGGCGGCCGTCTCGGATCGGCCGGGCTTTGGCCGATCGCCGTTCCCGCTCGTGGTTTCCGGCCGCCCGGGTGCTGGTCTTGCTGGGGTCCATCCCTTATCATGGGAGGCCGGCGCGGGCCCGGCTCGGGCCCGGATGGATGGGGGTGGGGCCCGGCCCGATCGTCGAGGAACGTTCCCCGGCATACCCCCGGCGACGCGCGGGAACGGGTAAGATCATGGCGGCACCTTCGGAACGACCGGACGATTCGGCCTCAGAACACCCGTCCCCCGAGACCCCGAGGCGGCGGCTCCGAGGGCAGGCACAGCTTGACTTCGAGATCGATTTCTTCGGCCGGCTGCTCGAGCGCGATCCCTGCTTCGTCGACGCGTTGCGGGCCCAGGCCGGCAATCTGGCCGCACGAGGCCTCCATGCCCGGGCCCTCCAGCTCGATCGGAGACTGGTCCGGCTCACCCCCGACGACCCGATCGCCTGGTACAACCTGGCCTGTACCTACACGGTCCTCGGCATGATCGAACCCGGCCTGTTCGCCTTGCAGCGGGCCCTTGAGCTGGGATATGCCCACCACGGCCGGCTCCTCCGCGATCCCGATCTGAAGGCCCTGCGCAGGGACCCTCGGTTCGATCGCCTGCTCCGCCGGTTCGGCATCCGGGGCTGATTGGCGGTCGCCTTCGGCGCGATCCACTCGATTTGATGGCAATGGGCAGAGGGCGCGCTGACCGCGATTCCTCGCGCCTCGGCTGGAAAGGGGCGACCGTGACGCATCATCGATGGGAGCAGGTCGAGGAGGCCTCCACCGCGATCCGGGCTCGATGGGCTGGCGAGCCGACGGTTGGGATCGTGCTGGGGACCGGCCTGGGCGCCCTCGCCAGCGAGATCGAGGCCGAGGCCACCCTCCCCTACCCGGAGATTCCGCATTTCCCCAGGTCCACCGTCGAGAGTCACAAGGGCCAGCTCGTCTGTGGGCAGTTCGCCGGGCATGGCGTCATGGCGATGGAGGGGAGGTTTCACCTGTATGAGGGTTATTCGCCCTGGCAGGTCACTTTTCCGATCCGCGTGATGAAGGCGATGGGCTGCCGGATTCTGATCGTCTCCAACGCCGCCGGCGGTCTCAACCCGCTCCATCAGAAGGGTGATCTGATCGTCATCGAGGATCATATCAATTTCATGGGCCTCAATCCCCTGATCGGCCCGAACGACGACCGGCTCGGTCCCCGGTTCCCCGATCTGATCGAGCCGTACGATCGCGGGTTGCAGGAGACCGCCCTGCAGGTCGCCCGTGAAGCGAACATCGTCGCCCACCGGGGGGTCTACGTTGCGGTGGTCGGTCCCAATCTCGAAACCCGCGCGGAGTATCGGTTCCTGCGCGGGATCGGTGCCGACGTCGTCGGGATGTCCACCGTCCCCGAAGTCCTGGTCGCCGCCCACGCCGGGCTGAAGGTTCTCGGCTTCTCGATCATCACGGATATGTGCCTTCCCGACGCGCTCCAGCCCGTCCGGATCGAGGAGATCATCGCCGTGGCGAACAAGGCCGAAACCAGGCTGAGCCGGGTCGTCCGCGGCGTTTTGGAACGCTGGCGATCCTGATCCTCCCACCGGAATTATCAACCACGGAGACACAGAGGCACAGAGGAAGAACCGGGAGAATCACGTTTCGGATCTCTGCGTTTCTGTGGCGATTGGAAATTTTCTCGCCATGGCGCCCACGACCAAGCCCTACAAAGAGACGCTCAACCTCCCGAAGACCGGGTTCGACATGAAAGCGAACCTGACCGTCCGGGAGCCGCAATTCCAGGATCGATGGCGAGACCAGGACCTCTACGGGCAGCTTCGACGCGCCCGGGCAGGCCGGGCCCGCCGCATCCTCCACGACGGCCCTCCTTACGCCAACGGCGAGATCCACATGGGCACCCTCCTCAACAAGGTGCTCAAGGATATCGTGGTCCGATCGATGTCCATGGCCGGATTCGATAGCCCGTACGTTCCCGGCTGGGATTGCCACGGCCTTCCGATCGAGCACAAGGTCGTCAAGGATCTGGGCCCGAAGGCCGCCAGCATGGATCACGCCGCGATCCGGGCCCTCTGCCAGGCCGAGGCGATGAAGTGGGTCGACCTTCAGCGAGACCAGTTTCGCCGGCTCGGCGTCCTTGGCGACTGGGAACACCCTTATCTGACCCTCGACCCTCGATACGAGGCTGGCATTCTCGACGTCCTGGCCGATCTGGTGGAGCGCGGGTTCGTGCATCGCCAGCTCAAGCCGATCCACTGGTGCATCACCGACCGAACCGCCCTGGCCGAGGCCGAGCTCGAATATCAGGAAGAGACCACGCCCAGCATCTACGTGAACTTTGAGATGGTCACCGGCGTGCCCGAATCCTGGGGTGAAGGCCCCTGGCACGCGATGATCTGGACAACCACGCCCTGGACCCTCCCCGCGAATGTCGGGATCGCCGCTCATCCCGACCTTCTCTACGCCGGCGTCGAGTACACCGAGCCGGCCACGGGAAAGTCCGTCCGAACCATCCTCGCCGCCGACCTGGTCACGAAGGTGATGGGCTTGCGGAAGGTCGAGGCGTTTCGCGAGGTCGGCCGGTGCCGGGGCCGCGACCTCGAGCACGCCGAGTATCGCCACCCGTTCCTCGATCGGGTCAGTCCGATCGTCCTGGCGGGATACGTCAGCGTCGAGGACGGCACGGGGCTCGTCCACACCGCTCCCGGCCACGGCTCCGAGGACTACCAGACCGGGCGCCTCTATCAGCTCTCGATCCTCAGCCCCGTTGACGAGTCGGGCCGGTTCACCGATCAGGCTCCCGATTGGGTCCAGGGCCAGCAGGTCTTCGCGGCCAATCCAGGGATCGTCGCCCACCTGAAGGATTCGGGGCATCTTTATCATGAGATGCCGCTCGTTCACAGCTATCCGCATTGCTGGCGGTGCAAGAAGCCGGTCATTTTCCGGGCGACCGAGCAATGGTTCATCGCCGTTGACCACGACGATCTTCGCGGCCGGACCCTCAAGGCGATCGATGGGGTCGGCTGGCATCCCGAGTGGGGTCAAAACCGGATCGAGTCGATGGTCTCGCTCCGGCCCGACTGGTGCATCAGCCGGCAACGGTCGTGGGGCGTCCCGATCCCCGCGCTCGGGTGCAACACCTGCCGGACCCAGCTCATGACCGCGGCGACCGTCCGCAACTTCCGAGACCTCTTCCGCGCCCACGGGGCCGACGTCTGGTACACCCGGCCCGTCGAGGAACTGCTCCCGCCAGGCACCTCCTGTCCCAACTGCGGCGGGAATTCCTTCCGCAAGGAAGGCGACATCCTCGACGTCTGGTTCGAATCCGGGTCGAGCCACCGTGGCGTGCTCTCGAAGGATTTCGAGCTCGGCTATCCGGCTTACCTCTATCTGGAAGGCTCGGACCAGCATCGAGGCTGGTTCCAGTCGTCCATCTTGACGGCCGTCGGCGCCAACGGTACCGCGCCGTTTGAGCACGTCCTGACCCACGGCTTCGTCGTCGACGACAAGGGGCGGAAGATCTCCAAGTCGCTGGGCAACTATATCCCCGCCTACCAGATGACCAACACCTACGGTGCCGACGTGCTCCGGCTCTACGTCGCCAGCATGGACTACGCCAACGACGTCCCCGTGAGCGAGCGCGGAATCAAGGAGATGTCGGAGGCTTACCGCAAGATCCGAAATACATTCCGATACTTGCTCGGCAATCTCGAAGACTACGGGCGGTTCGATTCCGAATCGGTCGATCCCTCCAACCTGCACGAGATGGACCTCTGGGCGCTCGGGCAGCTCAACGAGGTGATCCGCGACGTTCGCGCGGCCTACGAGCGGTTCGAGTTCTATCGAGTCTATCAGCGCGTCTACCAGTTCTGCGCGGTCGAGCTGTCGAGCCTCTATCTCGACGTCCTGAAGGATCGGCTCTACGCCGAGGCCCCCGAGGGCCCCGACCGACGCGCCGCTCAGTTCGTGCTGGCCCGGCTTCACGATGTCCTCACCCGCCTTCTGGCCCCGATCATCCCGCACACGGCCGAGGAGTCGTGGGATTATCGCCCGGCCCCGAACGGCGAACGAACGAGCGTTCACCTGGCCGAGTTCCCCGATCCCGATCCCCGGTGGGACGACCCGGCCCGTGCCTCTCGATGGGAGGAACTCCTCACGATGCGAGAGCGCATCTTCCTCTCGCTCGAAGGACTTCGGAAGGCCAAGGCGATCGGCAGCGCGCAGGAAGCGAAGGTCCGGATCGCGACCGCGACTCCCGATCGATGGAGTTCCGACCGCGACCTGCTCGCCACGCTCTGCATCGTCTCGGAGGTCGAGGTCATCGAGGATCCGTCGGCGGCCGTCGAGGCGGTTTCGGCCGAGCGGTCGCCGCACGCCAAGTGTGAGCGATGCTGGAACTACCGCGAGAGCGTCGGCCGCCTCGCCGATCACCCGGCGCTCTGCGAGCGGTGCGCGCGGGTCATCGAGGGGATGAATCCTTCGTCGGCCATCGGTTGAGCCCGGAGCCCGAAAGGAGGTCGAGAATGTCGGCAATCGCCCTGCTGGAAACCCCGATCGTCCCGGAACCCGCCGCGGACGAGTCTTGCGACGCGTCGCTTTACGAGTTCGTCGATGGCCGATGGATCCAAACACAGCCCATGAGCTACTTCGCCAGTCTCGTCGGTACGGAACTGGGTAGTTACCTCAGCGAATATCTCTGCCAGCGTGACCCGCGTCCTGGCCGACTGGCCTTCGAGACCCTATTCCGCATCCCGACCCGGAAGGACGCCGGCCGAAAACGGCGGCCGGATCTGGCGTACGTTTCGGCCGGGCGATGGGCGACCGACCGGCCGGTCTCGCTGCTGGAGGACGCCTGGGACGTCGTTCCGGATCTCGCCGTCGAGGTCGTCAGCCCGACCGATCGCGTGACCGACCTGATGGACAAGGCGCAGGAATATTTTCAGGCGGGCGTCCGACTGGTCTGGGTGGTGCATCCGATCCAGCGCGTCATTCACGTTCATGAGGCGTGGGATCGGATTCGGGTCGTGACCGAGTCGGGAACCCTCGACGGCGGCGAGATTTTGCCGGGTTTCCGCCGGGCCATCGATCGACTCTTCGGCCCGGCCGCGGCCGAGAATGGGGCGACGACCTGACCGTCCGGCGGCCCGGTTTGAAATCGGGCACTCGGCGTTCATAATGGAGCGGAGATCGAACGCCAAAACTCCCCGGGGAGGCCCCCGCTCATGGTCGTCGCGCCGAGGAATCCCCCAATCGTCGGGCCGCCGATCCGGCTGGCGGTCTGCGTCTCGGGCGAGGGGACGACCCTCCAGAACCTCATCGAGGAGATCCGGGCACGCCGACTCGTGGCCCAGATCGTCCAGGTGGTCGCCAGCCGGCCAAGAATCGGGGCCATCGCACGCGCCGAGGCGGTCGGGATCCCCCTGGCGCTCGCAAATCGCAACGCCAAGACACGGGCCGAGTACAGCGCCTCCGTCTTCGACCCGATCCGACATGGCGGCGCGGATCTCGTGATTCTCGCCGGCTTTCTCTCGCTTCTCCAGATTCCGCCCGACTACAAGGGACGTGTTCTCAACGTCCATCCCTCTCTGATCCCCGCCTTCAGCGGCGAGGGTTACTACGGCCGCCGCGTTCACCAGGCGGCGATCCAGTACGGTGTGAAGATCAGCGGCTGCACCGTCCACTTCGCCGATGACGCCTACGATAACGGTCCAATTATCCTCCAGCGGACCGTGGCCGTCGCCGAGGACGACACCGCCGAATCGCTGGCGGCCCGAATTTTCCAGGAGGAATGCCGGGCGCTCCCCGAAGCCATCACCCTTTACGCCCAGGGCCGGCTCCGCATGGATGGCCGGCGTGTCCGAATCGCTCCACCGGCCTGAACCTCGCCCGGTTCGAAGAGCGAGGCTATATATTCGGATGTTTATGTTCAGGGGCCGGCGCTCTTTCCTGAATTGGCCTTCGGGCTTCTGGGCACGCCATTTCTCTCGCATTCCGGGACCTGATCCGCTTTCGTGAAGATTCGCCGAGGAAGCTGCTTGACAAGTCCTGACCAAGGATGTAATGATCTGTGACATACTATCCACCGGCTCGACAAGGATTGGAGTTTGTGCGCCTGCTCCAGAGCATTTCACTGGCACCTGGTGAATGTCTGCGGTCGAGACCGGCGTGGTAGCCCAGGTCTCTACGCTGCTTCCGAAGGACCTGTGTTGACGGGAACCAGTGGCCCCTCCTGAACGTGAGGTTTCGCGAAGACGAAGAGTGGGTTGGAACCATCTTTGTTGCATTGGCCTTGAGCGCGATGTAGGGGATCCTCGTGGTCGCTCCGTACAGGATGACGACAAACTCGAAGGCGATGGCGCCAAAAGGAGAACCGAGAATTGCATCAGGTTATCCAGACTGCTCTGAGGACGGCCCTGGGGATGGCCCTTCTACCGGTCCTGCTAGGTGTGGTCGGTTGCTCCGGGGGTGATACGATCAGCAACGCGCCGCCCAGGGCGGAGGTTGTGAAGAAGCGAGACGAGATGCAAAAGGCGACGCAATCGGGCAAACCCGGCAGGGCCACGGCTGCTCCTGGTCAGCACGGCCGTTGATTTTCGCGACCCGTTGGTCCGGATTCCCGGTCTCGGGTACGGGCCACTCCTCAATCCGGCGTCGGTCGAGGACGACGAGAGCCGGCGGTCTGCACCGCTCTCGCGATCTCCGGAGTACGCCGCCCGGCTGTTCATCCAGCGGGGTCCGTGAGCCCCACCCGTCGGCGCGCCATCCCTGGGGGGGTTCGGCTCTCGATTCGCCGACATGCCGCGTTTCCGAAGAGATTTCTATTTGAGGAGGTATTTCATGAAGCACACTTCGTACCGTTCCGGGTCGTCCCGGGGCTTCACGCTGATCGAGCTGCTGGTCGTCATCGCCATCATCGCCGTTCTGATCGCTCTGCTGCTGCCGGCCGTGCAGGCGGCTCGCGAGGCCGCTCGCCGCGCCCAGTGCACCAACAATCTCAAGCAGCTCGGCCTCGCCAACATGAACTACGAGAGTGCCAACGGCTCGTTCACCCTTGGCTCGTACATGATGACGCCGATCAACGGCGCCGCTCCTCCGGGCGACCCGGCGGCCAGGCCGTGCAGCGGCCGGCACGAGGCGAGCATTCTCATCCGGCTGCTCCCGTTCATGGAGCAGTCTCAGTTGTTCAACGCGTTCAATTCCAATGTCCACTTCGACACGGCACCCAACTCGACCGTGACGATCACCGGGCTCTCGGCGATCTGGTGCCCGAGCGACGGCAAGGTCTCGCAACTCTGGCAGGGTGACGACGGCTACGGCATGCGGTTCACCAGCTACAAGGGGAACGCCGGAACCTGGTTCACGCCGGGTCGGTATCAGGATCCCACCTGCATGGGCGGTTCTTTCGGCACCCTCATCGGCCAGGCCAATGGCATTTTCTACTTCTACAGCAAGACGACCATCGCGTCGATCACCGACGGTACGAGCAACACGATGCTCATGGGCGAGTATGCCTGGGGCAAGGTGACGCCGGGCGAAGAGGTTTGCTGGGGCTGGTGGAGCTCGGGAAATTACGCGGATACTCTCTACACCACGCTCTACCCGATGAACCCCTTCAACAAGGTCCCGGACGGCGGCACGGGGTCGGGCATCAATGCCGACGTCAATGTCTGCGCCGCTTCGAGTTTTCATCCCGGCGGGGCCAACTTTGTCTTCTGTGACGGTTCGGTGAAGTTCATCAAGGATTCGATCCAGATGGCACAGGGGAGTACCGCGAGCGGTCAGTACCTGCCCAACAACGTCCAGTATATGGCCGGCAACCTCTATCAGTGGATCGGTCAGATCAGCGTCTACCAGGCGCTTTCCACCCGCAATGGCGGTGAGGTAATCAGCTCCGATCAGTATTGATCGGCGCATCGGCGGAATCCTTCGCCGATCCTGTTTGCTCTTCGTCGCGGCGCCTCGGGATCTCCAGCGGATCTCGGGGCGCCGCTGTTCGCTTCATGCCCGCCGCTCCTGGGCCCGGTTCGCTCGCGCGAGGCTTTCTCTCGCGTCTGGATCGCCTCGGGCACTCGAACACATCCGGAGTTCCGCGATCATGCTCCCCCCGCTGAACCGGCGACACTTTTTGGGGGCAACCGGCCTTTCGGCCGCGAGCCTCTCCGCGTTGGCGATCGCCGCCGAGGAGCCCCAGCCGACCGGGGCGCGTCGTCCGATCGTGATCACAAGCGGCGGCGCCCAGACCGCTGAGATCGCAATGGAGATGATCAAAAAGGGGGCCGACCCGCTCGACGCCGTCATCGCGGGCGTCGCGATCGTCGAGGCCGATCCGAACGAGCACAGCGTCGGCCTGGGCGGCACGCCGAACGAGGACGGAATCGTCGAACTGGACGCCGCCGTGATGCACGGCAAGACCCACGGCGGTGCTGGCGTCGCCGGGCTTCGGAACATCGTTCACCCCGCGGCCGTGGCGCGCGCCGTGCTGAAGAAGACGCGGCACGTCCTGCTCGTCGGCGACAACGCCCTGAAGTTCGCCCGCGAGCAGGGCTTCCCCGAGGCCGACCTCACCACCGAGGAGACGCGCAAGGCCTGGCTTCGCTGGAAGGAGGAACGCCTCCGCGGCAATCGGTTCCCAGAGCCTTTGGCCCTTCTCGATCCGACCGTCCGCGAGCTGGCGACCAGGCCCGTCCACGGTACGATCCATTGCTCGGCCATCGATACCCACGGCGAGATGGCCTGCGTCACCACAACCTCCGGCCTCGGCTACAAGGTCCCCGGCCGGGTCGGCGATTCTCCGATCCTCGGCGCGGGGATCTACCTGGACAACACGGTCGGCTCGTGCGGATCGGTCGGGCTTGGTGAGGTGAACCTGATCAACTGTGCCTCGTACCTGGTCGTCGAAAACCTGCGACGAGGGATGAAGCCGAAGGATGCCGTGGTCGCCTGCTGCAAGCGAGTGGTCGAGACCTCGACCCGCGACCCGCGGTTTCGCGACGACCGCGGCCGGCCGAACTTCAACGTCAACTTCTACTGCCTGACGAAGGACGGCAAGTTCGCCTCGGCGAACATCCACGGCCCGATCCGGATGACCGTGCACGATGGCGACTCCGCGCGATCGGTCGACTCGGCCACCCTCTTCGATTGACCGCCCGATCCCGGCCCGGCTATCGTGCCATTCGACGCGGGCCATCAGGCCAGGGACGGCCCCGTCGATAACCATCCAGGAGCTCGCGAGCGATGGAGATTCCGATGAGTCGACGTCATTTTCTCTCCGCGACGGCCGCCGCGAGTCTCGGCAGCCTGGCCATTGGTGTCGAGCCGACGAGGCCGGTCGGCGGTCGTCGGCCGATCGCGGTCTCCAGCGCCAATGGGCTGCGGGCCGTCGAACGGGCGATGGAGCTGGTCAAGAAAGGTCACGACCCGCTCGACGCGGCGATCGAGGGCGTGGCGATCGTCGAGGCCGACCCGAAGGACCATTCGGTCGGCCTGGGAGGGCTGCCGAACGAGGACGGCGTCGTCGAGCTCGACGCGGCCGTCATGCACGGGCCAACCCACGGCGGTGGCTCGGTCGCCTCGATCCGAAACATCCTCCACCCGGCCGCGGTCGCCCGGATGGTGATGAAACGCTCTCGGCACTGCCTGCTCGTCGGCGAGGGCGCCCTGCGGTTTGCCCGGGCACACGGCTTCCCCGAGGTCGAGCTGCTCACCGAGGAAGCCCGCCAGATCTGGCTCCACTGGAAGGAAACGCGAGACGCCAACGACGACTGGCTTCCACCCCCGGACGAAACCGTCGCCGCCTTCATCAAGCAGGCCCTCGAGCCTCGGGTCACCGGAACGATCCATTGCTCGGTCCTCGATACTCATGGCGACCTCGGCTGCACCACCACCACGTCGGGCCTCTCGTGGAAGATCCCCGGCCGGGTGGGGGATTCTCCGATCCTCGGCGCCGGGCTCTTCCTCGACAACGAGGTTGGCTCGGCCGGCTCCACGGGCGTCGGCGAGCTGAACCTGCTGAACCTCTCCAGCGCCCTGATCGTCGAGGGGATGCGCCGGGGCCTCTCGCCGAAGGACGCGATCATGGACGTCTGCAAGACGATCGTCCGACGCTGCACAAAGGACCCGAAGCGTCGCCAGAAGGACGGCCGTCTCGCCGGGAACGTGTTCTTCTACGCGGTCTCAAAGGACGGTAAATATGCGGGCGGCTCGATCTACCCGGGCGCCCGGATGGCCGTTCACGACGGCGACTCGGCCCGGGTGGTGGCGGTCGACGCCCTGCTCGAGCGCTGATCGCCGGGCGAATAGAGACGGCCCGCGGGTCTCTCCCCGAGGGGAGAGATCGCGGGCCGCTTCGTTTGACGCGGTCATTCCGAGATGGTTACCGATCAATAGGAATCGGCGCTGATGACCTCGCCGCCGTTGGGCGTGACCAGTCCGCGCATGGTCAGCGGGGAGACCGAGTTCTTCAGGAACGCGACGTGGCCGTCGCCGAAGAGGATGTTGGCCCCGCCCGGGTGGAATGAGGAAATCTCGTCATTGGCGCCGCCGTTGCTGCCCGCGGAGGTGCCGCCCTGCGGCCAGTCGGTCGCCTCACGCGACTGAGCGGCCGTCGCGCCGTTGTTGGGGGTTCCGGAGACGCCATAGGCTTCGTCGGGCTCGGCCCATCGCCAGAACGCGCGCCAGGCGTTGTAACCGCCGGCCGGGCCGGGGTCGCTAGAATTGATGGTCGCCATGGCCTGTTGCCGGCTGATCTGGCTGTTCCAGTAGCCCTCGGTGTAGGGGCTCAGGTAGCGGGGATCGCGGCCGGCGTCCTCGGCGATGGCGATCGTGTTGCTGAGGCCGTCGGTGACCTCGGCGATCCGGGGACCGCCCTGCTTGAGCATGCCGTTGGCCCGGGTGTACTTGTCGCGATACGGGGTCCACGGCTTGGCGCCGAGGCCCGGAGTCATGGTCGGGCTGATGTCCGTGTAGACCGTCGCGCCGTAGTCATTGTAGCCGTAACCGTTCTGGATCGCCGAGTTGGCGTCCATCCAGATGCCCGTCATCGGCTCGGCGCCGTCACGGCCGCCATCGGGCTGGCGAGTGGCCGACGGGCAGAGGTAGACGGCAATCACCTGCGAGGAGCCGGTATAGTTAGCCCCGTAGGCGTCATTGTACTCGGCCAGGTTGAAGTTCAGGGCGTTGAACGTGGAGCCCGCTTCCATGTAAGGCAGGATTCGGGCCAGGGCGCTCCAGCCTCCATCGACGAACTGGGTGACAGCCGGCGAGACGTTGAAGTTCGTCGACTCGCCTCCCGGCGGGAAGGCGCCGATGGAACTCTCGTAGTTGGCCAGCCCCAGGCCGATCTGCTTCAGGTTGTTGGTGCACTGAGCCCGACGAGCGGCCTCGCGCGCCGCCTGCACCGCGGGCAGTAGCAGGGCGATCAAGACGGCGATGATCGCAATCACCACCAGTAGCTCGATCAGGGTGAATCCAGGTCGTACTTGGGTCGAATGGCAAGGCTTTCTCGACATCGAACAGGTTCTCCAGAGAAATCAGGTTACAAGAAAATCCGGTCAAAAAGGCGAATTCGCGAGAGATCCGGGCGCCTCAGTGCCCGCCCCTGGCACGTCGAGACGATGCATCGTCCCTGGTCAGTTGCAGTGAGAAGTCATTCGGACCCTCGGATTTGACGACAGCTTTGAGGTCCGAGGCATCCTCATCCAGGTACTTGGTCGGGTAAGGCAGGGCCATCGAGCGCTTCCCGCCACGGGCACCCCCCTCCAGGTAGACCCTGTACTCGCCGGCCGGTAGACCCTCCCCCTCGATCTGGAAGCCGCCGTCGCTGCCCGTTGTCGCGACGCCGTAGGCCGGCCCCTTGAAATTCACCCGGGTTTCGGCCAGCGGCTTTCCGTCAGGCCGCAGAACCTTCCCCTTCACGGGGTAGGACGAGCCCAGATCGGGCCCACGCTCGCCTCCGCAACCGGCCAGCGCCAGCCCCAGCCCCATCGCCACCACCCATCGCCATCGGATCGCCCTCGCCGCCACGGTCCGCATCACTTCCACCTCCTCGGTCCGTATCGTCCATCTCCCACTGTCTCCGGCCCCCCATTGCCACAATATCAACGAATCAAGAAATGTGCAAATTGTGTAAATTCAGCGCAAAATGGATTGTGATACGCGCAACTGCGAATATGGCAGGGCGCATGTTGTCCCGGACGCACTGGCAGCCAGGTCTGCTGCTTGTGCGGTCAGGATGAAGGACGTGCCGGGCCTACTTCGACCCGGACCGTCGATGTTCGGTAGCGAAGCAGAGCCGCGTGAGCGTGCGGCGTGTTCGCTCTTATCGCATGGAAGCCGGGTCGGGCCCTGGCGGCGGGCGAATTCCGGCTGAGTCGGGCGGCACGAGGAACGCCCTCATGGCAATCTTAGACAGATGAAGTCGCCCGCGCATGAAGATTCGATGTGACCGCGGGGAAGCTATGGTTCAGTCGTCGAGGTCGTCGCCCGAGGAGTCGTCGGTTTCGAGCTCGGTCGCGGCGAGTGAGGGGCGTGTGGGCGTTCGATGGGGGGTTCCTTCGCCGGCGGCGGATCCGGTGTCGATCCGGGCGGTGGCGCCTCGGTGGCCGAGCAGGCGGACGAGCCCAGGGCCGACGGCGTTTTCCAGGTCAGGGATCAGCCGGTCGTCATAGCGGACCTTCCACGGACCGCCAGCCCGGTAGATCGCCCGCCGGACCTGCTCCAGCCCGAGTATCTCCAGGTAGACGTCCATGTTCCCCGGATGAATCCGGATGGCGCGGAGGAGTCGTTCGAGGTGCTCGACCTGGTGGACGTCTCGGTGCAGCCGGACGATCACGCCCCGGGTGAGCTGCGACCGCCCCTCTTCCATCGGGATGATCCGGCTGATGACCAGCTCGGCCGGATCTCGGCTTCGGTTGAGCGTCCCCCGGACGAAGACGATCTGGTCGTTCTTGACCAGGGCCTCCATCTTGGCGAACTCTTCGGGCCAGAGCATGGCCGGGGTCGAGCCGCTGAGGTCCTCGAACGTCAGCTTCGCCATCCGAGTGAGTCCCGACCGGCTCTTCTGCACGCTCTTGACCTGCACCCCCGAGATCATCCCGCCGAGGACGACCTCGGTCTTCTCGGGGACGCTGGGTAGATCAGCGACCCGGTGCGTCGCCAGCGCTTGCAACTCGGAGGCATGCCGGGCGAGCGGATGGCTCGACATGTAAAACCCCAGTGCCGCCTTCTCCATCGCGAGCTTTTCGGCATCGGAGAGTTCGGCGAGATCGGGCAGGCTCATCGTCGCCTGTGCGTTGCCGTGGGTCTTGCCGCTCCCGTTCCCGTGGCCGTTCCCGTTGCCGTGGTGGCCGGAGTCGAGAAGGTCGAAGAGGCCCATTTGTCCGCGTTTTTTGTCTTCCTGTCGGGCCTGGCCGGCCTGGATGGCTCTCGGGAGAATGGCCAGGAGCTGTGATCGCCGGGCTCCCAGGACGTCAAAGGCACCGGCGTGGATGAGCGCCTCGATGCAGCCGGTGCCGACTTCCCTCGACGAGACGCGCTCGCAGAAGTCGTCGAG
Organism: Planctomycetales bacterium; assembly: GCA_027449865.1. GTDB lineage: Bacteria > Planctomycetota > Planctomycetia > Isosphaerales > Isosphaeraceae > JAKAUH01. The sequence goes on along the minus strand of DAIDKV010000206.1, from coordinate 17,470 downwards.
GCTGGTGAAGGGACGACCCTCCTCGCGTGCCTTCACGATCGCCTCGACGGCCTTGAGCCCCACCTTCTTGATCGCGGCCAGCCCGAAGTGAATCCGGCCCTCGCTGGCGACCCGAAAGCTCAGGTGCCCCTCGTTGATGTTCGGCGGGAGCACCTCGATCCCCATTCGCCGGCAATCTTCGATATGCTCGATAAAGAACTTGTCTCGTTCCTGGCCTTCCATCACGTTGGAGAGGTCGGCCGCCATGTACTCGGTCGGGTAATGGGCCTTGAGATAGGCGGTCTGGTAGGCGACGAGGGCATAGGCGGTCGAGTGCGACTTGTTGAAGCCGTAGCCGCCGAAGAAGACGATCAGGTCAAAGATCTTGGCGGCTCGATCCTTTTCCATCCCGCGCTCGATGGCGCCCTTGAGGAACTGGTCGCGGCCGGCGTCGATGATCTCGGTTTTCTTCTTCGAGATCGCCTTGATGGTCGCGTAGGCTCGAGAAAGCTCAATGCCGCCGAGGCGGTTGAGAATGCGCATGACCTGTTCCTGGTAGACCATCACGCCGTAGGTCTCTTCCAGGACTTCCTTCAGGACCGGGTGCAGGTAGACCGCCTGCTTGCGTCCGTTCTTGACGTCGACGAACTCATCGACCATCCCACCGTTGAGCGGGCCGGGGCGATACAGGGCATTGGTGGCGATAATGTCGGAGAAACGGTCGGGCCGCATCTTGATCAGCGGGTCGCGGATGCCGGCCGACTCGAACTGGAAGACGCCCTTCGTCTCCCCTTTCTGGAAAATCTCGAACGTCTTCGGGTCGTCGAGCGGGAGGCGTTCGAGGTCTAGCGGCGTGTCGGGGTGCCGGGCGTTGATGATCTTCACGGCGAGCGCGAGTGTGGTCAGGTTGCGCAGGCCGAGGAAGTCCATCTTCAGCAGGCCGGCCTTCTCCACGTCGCCCATGACCCACTGAGTGGTGACGACCTCGCGCGCCTTCCCCTTGTTCGGCAGCTTCTGGAGCGGGACGAGGTCTTCCAGCGGGCGGTCGGCAATCACGACGCCTGCGGCGTGTGTGCCCGGGTTGCGGTTCATCCCCTCGAGTCGCCGGGCGAAGTTGAGCATCCGGCCGACCTCGGGGTCGTCCTCCGACAACTTCTTCAGCGCCGGCTCTTCCTTCAGGGCGTCCTCAATGGTGATGTTGAGCCGCTGGGGAATCAGCTTGGTGATCTGCTCGACCCGGGCCAGCGGGATGCTCATGACCCGGCCGACATCCTTGATCGCCGCCTTGGCCTTGAGCGTTCCGAACGTGCCGATCTGCGCCACGTTCGCGTCGCCATATTTCTTCCGGACGTACTCGATGACCTCGTACCGCCCTTCCTGGCAGAGGTCAATGTCGATATCGGGCGCCTCGGATCGGTTCGGGTCGAGGAACCGTTCGAACAGCAGGTCATACTTGATCGGGCAGACGCTACTGAGCTTCAACAGGTAGCTGACGATCGCGCCGCAGGCCGAGCCTCTGGCCAGCGCTGGGATGCCATGCTCGCGGGCGTAGCGAACAAAGTCCCAGACGATGAGGAAGTACGAGGCAAACCCCATCCGGTTGATGATCGCCAGCTCGTGGTCGAGCCGGGCGCGGACCTCGGGCGAGGGGTCGTCGCCATAGCGATCGCGCAGGCCCTCCTCGCAGAGCTCGCGCAGGTAGTCCTCGGGCGTTTTCTCGTCGGGCGGATGGAAGGAGGGGAACTGCCGCTTCCCCAGGCCGAAGCTCTCGTAATTCGGCTCGATCATCTCCGCGATCCGGGCCGAGGTGGCCAGCGCCTCCGCGTGGCTCGGCATCGCGGCGTACATTTCCTCGGGACTGCGGACGTAGAACTCGTGCGTGTCGAACCGCATCCGGCTCGGGTCGTCGAGGGTCTTGCCGGTGCTGATGCAGAGGAGGACGTCGTGCGCGTCGGCGTCGTCGCGGGTCAGGTAGTGGGCGTCGCTGGTGGCAACCAGCGGCAGGCCCATCCGTCGGGCGATATCGATCGCCCCCTCTGCGCAATCGTGCTGAATCGGAACGCCGTTGTCCTGGATTTCGACGTAAAAATGTCCGGCGCCGAAGACCTTTTCGTACCAGGCACAGAGCCGTTCGGCCTCGGCGGTCTTCCCGTGAAGAATCAGGTCGGAGAATTCGGCCGAGGCACAGCCGGAGAGGCAAATGAGCCCCTCGGAGTGTCGTTCGAGGATTTCCTTGTCGATCCGCGGCTTGTTGTAGAACCCCTCAAGGAACGAGAGGCTGGAGAGCCGCATGAGGTTGCGAAACCCGACCGCGTTCTTCGCCAGCAGGGTGAGGTGGAAGGCATACTCCTCACCGGAGGAACCTCCCCGGGTCCGATCGGTCCGTCGCCCGGGCGCGACGTAAGCTTCCATCCCGATGATCGGCAGGACGCTGGCCGCTTTCGCCTCGCGAAGGAACTCGACCGCGCCGTAGAGATTGCCGTGATCGGTGAGCGCGATCGCCGGCATCCCCAGCGCCTTGACGTGCCGGACCAGCTCGGGGAGCTGGCTGGCGCCGTCGAGCAGGCTGTAATGGCTATGGCAGTGGAGATGGACGAACGGCGGCGTGGACATCAGCGGATCACTCGCTCGAAACGGCGAACGCGCCCAGACGCCTCCGCGCTGGACCTTCGCTCCCCTGGGACCTGCGTCACCTGGATTCCCGGCGACCGGTCGCCTTCGCGGGTGAACTGGCGACCATGCCATTCTAACACGGGCGAGTGCCGGTCCGAAGGGCCGCGGTCGGATCGAGGCGACGGACCCTCGCGGTCGTAACGGTGGCCGGTGTCCTCGACGATCGGGCAAAACAAAGAGCCCCCGAGCTCCGTGAGGGAGGTCGAGGGCGATCCTGTCCTTGTTTTGCTTCCGTATCCAGGTCGAGGTCGAGGGCGCAGGAAGATCGGGGTCGTTCGGCGAGCGCGTGTCGCGGTCCATTCGCGACAGTCGCGGGGCCCAGCGATCAGACCTCGACCAGTTCCGCCCGCGAACCGGCGACCGGCTCGACGGGATTCGCGGCGGTCTCGTGTCCCTGAACCAGGGCGCCGAGCTGGAGCGCCAGCAATCGATCCTCGGCTGTGGGGCCGCGGAGCAGATCGAGGAAGGCCTCGGCCCCGATGATGACGGCCTTCGGCTTGCTGTGGATCGTCAGAACGAAGCGGGTCTCGGTGTCTTCCAATGCGTCGAGCACCTTCGGCAGATCGCGATGAAGCTCACGACTTCCAATGAAGCGGACGCGGGGCTGGGAAGATGGCATCAGGATCCTCGGGCCGGGATCGGCCGCGATCAAGGGAATCGAGGCGATCAGACAGGAGCCGCCTCGGTAGGCGATGGGAAACTTAGACTACTCCGATCGTGGACACCCCGTCAATCAGGGTCCAATCTTCTACTACGGAATTCGCTGTCGATTTGTTTGTGAACCTTCGTTGATTCGCGGACATGAGCCAGACGAGATGTCGTGGAAATGGGTCTCGAGCTTATCTTGGAGCGCTGCCCGGCTCGTGGTTTTCCCCCCGGTCGCCGGTACCTGGAGACACAGCCCTGGCGGGCTCGTCCGACTGTGGAGGTTTGGGGAAGAGGTCGGCCAGGTCGATGAATTTGGAATATTGCTCGACCAGTTTCTTGCGGATGGTCTGAGCCTCGGCGCTCCGGCCGGCCTGCTCGGCCTGGTTGGCGATCCGCATCTGCTCCTCGACGAGTCGACGGCGGTCCTGAATGGTGGCTTCCAGTTTCTCGGCGTGCTGGAGGGCCATGAGCCGCCACTTACGCTCTTCCGGATCGTTGGGCCGGAGGTTGCCGGCAAACTCGCGCCATTTCTGGACGGCGGTGACGTCGTCGCCGCGCTTCGAGGCTTCATCGGCGACAGCGTGGGCGATCACGTAGAGTCGCTCCGCCTGGTTGATCGGTTCGCCGAACTTGGTCTTCACCGGCGCGGTCAGAAGCTCCGACCGCGATACGGCCTCGTCGAGAAGGATCCTGTCTCGCCACTTCGCCGATTGCTCGCGATACGGGTTCTGGGGGAACCGGCGGTCAAGCGGATCGAGATATTCGTCGCGGGCGGTGACCCAGTCGTGGCGGTCCTCGGAGGCCATCAGGGCCTCGGCATGCTTGTAGAGATACTCCTGGCCGGGCGGCCAGACGACGTATGCGATCAGGGCGCCCACGGCGAACAACGCGGCGACCAGCAGGATCGTCTCGAGCCCCGCTCGGCTGGAGTCCACCTCATCAGCCTCGCCGGTCCGAAGCGTGCGCGATCTCGAGGTCAAAAACGAGCTGGTGAGCGACGAAAGAATGGTGGCCTTGCGCGCTTTTTTCTTCGGGCGGGGCATATCTGTGGTTTCGCCGCCCGGGCCGGTCTTCCCGCCCGGCCAGGCCATCGGGATCTTTTCGCCTCGATTGGCCTTCTCGCGGAGTTCGTTGAGGACCAGGATCACCGCCGCGGCGTCCCAGGGCCGATCGGCGGGTGCCTTCGCCATCAGGGCGACCACCAGATCGTCGAGCGCCCGGGGGATCTCATGCACCTTGTCGCGCGGCCGAGGAACCGGCTCATTGAGATGGCAGTGCATCAGAACCACCGGCGAGGCCCCCTCAAAAGGCGCCCGTCCGGTGAGCATCTGGTAGAGGACCACCCCCATCGCATAAAGGTCGGTCTTGTGGCTGACCGCCGGCGTCCCTCGGATCTGCTCGGGCGACATGTACGCGGCGGTCCCGAGCGTGCGCCCGGTCGCCGTCAGCGAGGTCCGGTCGAGATCCTTGGCGATCCCAAAGTCGGTCAGCTTGACCTTCCGGTCCTCGGTCACCATCAGATTCGACGGCTTCAGGTCGCGATGGATGACGCCCCGCTCGTGGGCATATTGCAGCGCCTCGCCGAGCTGGACCGCCAGCTCGACCACCTCGCGCCACGGAAGCGGTCCGCTCTCGGTGAGCATTCGCTCCAGGGTCGTCCCCTGGATGAATTCCATCGCGATGTAATACGTGCCGCGAAACTTGCCGCGACCGTAGTAGCGGACAATTCCAGGGTGGCGGAATTGTTCGAGGATCTGCGCTTCGCGCTCGAAGCGAACCTGTACCTTGCTCCCCTGCGCGATCTCACCCGTGATGACCTTGACCGCGGCCGGCCGGTTCTTGTTGAGGTCGGTCGCCTTGTAGACCACCCCCATCGCGCCGGAGCCCAGCACCGATTCGATCCGGTACGGGTACTTGTTGCCGAGCGTCTCGCCGATCAGCGCCTGGATCTGGCTCATGGAGTCGTTGCCGGTTGTCCGTGTTCCGTTGTCCCTGGTCCGCGGTGCAGCGATCGTCGCTCCCACGGGGCCGCCGCCCCGGGTTTCATGGTCGTCGTCTTCGAGGATTCAGGTACTGACCTCGACGTATTCCACGCGACTGGAAGGCTCGGGGAGGGGCAGGCCGTCTTCCGCCATCCCCTCGAGGTGCATTGCGATGGCCTCGCGGATCAGTTCATTGACTTCCGCCTCGGTCTTGCCGGTCGCCACGCATCCGGGCAGATCGGGGACGTAGGCTGCCAGGTTCGTCCCCGCATCCTCGATCACGATCGCATAACGCTTCATCGACGGCCCTCACCTATCAATCGTCCCATCCGGCCTGCTTGAAGATACTCTTCAGCGTGCCTTCGGGAATGGTGTGGCCCGGCTTGCCGGAGACCGTCACCCGCCCGGGCCGATCCGGATGCTTGAACTGCCGGTGCGACCCCCCTGGATTTGATCCGGAACCATCCTTCGGCTCGGAGGCGACGGAGTACATCGCGGACCTTCATGCCCCGAAATTATCGAGAGACAAGGCATTCGGTCAAGTGGCGCGGGGCGATTCGAGGGACTGCTGATTCTCGCTCTCGTCCAGGATTGCGGTAAACGTTCCCCCATTGATCCACCGGACCACCCGGCCGCATCCCGTACATTCGGCCTCGTAGATGGGGCTCTGGGTTAGGCCCTCACGCAGAGAAAGGGCACAACCGCAGGCCGGACACTTGCCGGGATGAGGATAGGCGTAGCGGTCCCAGCACCGCTCTCGGAGCCGGGTCGGCAGGACGGCCCTGGCCATTGCATCGACGAGCGCCAGCATCGGGAGGAGCAAGAGCATCGCAGCCGCCCAGACGAGCACGACTGCGATGACGACGGCCACGGCCGCCCACCAAGGGCTTCGCCAGACCCTGATGGGGCGGTGGTCGTTCCCGAAGCGAAGCGGGGGGACGAGCATCGCCGACCTCGAACGAGCGACGACTCCTCAACGCCTCGCCATCGCGCACGAGACACCGCCCGCGGCGGGCAGGTAGCCGTTGAGGGCGTAGTCCATGACCATCCGGTCCGCGTTGAACCGCCATGCGAGCGTCCGGAAGGCGTCCTTCTGGCGGGCGATCCAGCCCCGGGGCAGGCCCGAGGAGTCGCGCTTGTAATAGAGCGGCACCACCTGCTCGGTGAGGGTCTCGAGCAGTGAGTTGTAATCGCGCTCGTCCTGGATCGAGGGGTTCGCGTGGGTCTGGCCGGTCCCGATCGCGAAGCCGTTCGTTCCGTCGTACGCCTCGGCCCACCAGCCGTCGAGGATCGAGCAGTTCAGCGCTCCGTTGAGCGCGGCCTTCTGCCCCGAGGTTCCGCTGGCCTCCTGGGGGCGTCTCGGGTTGTTCAGCCAGATATCCACGCCCTGCACGAGCATTCGGGCCACGTGCATGTCGTAGTCCTCGACGAAGACGATTCGGGTGGCGAACTGGTCCTGCCGGGTGAGCTTCGCGATGTTCTGGATCAGTTCCTTGCCCATCCGGTCCTCGGGGTGGGCCTTGCCGCCGAAGACGAACTGGATGGGACGGTCGATCGAGCTGACCATCTCGATCAGCCGTTCGATATCCTGAAGCACCAACCCGGCACGCTTGTAGGTCGCGAACCGGCGGGCGAAGCCGATCGTTAGCGCCTCGAGCGAGAGTGCCTCCATCGACTTCTCGATCGCGGCGTCGGGCTCCTCTCGCCGCTTCGCCTGCGCGGCCAGGCGGTTGCGGACGAAATTGATCATCCGGGCCTTGAGAACCTGCTGCGTCTCCCAGAGCTCGGCGTCCTCGATCCGGTCAACGGCCTCCCAGGTCTCAGGGTGGCGCTGCTTTCGAGGCCAGTCGGTGCCGAGGTGCCGGTCGAAAACGAGGTGCAATTGCGGAGCGACCCAGCTTTGCACGTGGACGCCGTTGGTGATGTGTCCGATCGGGACTTCCTGCTCGGCCCGGCCCGGAAACAGCGGCTGCCACATCCGGCGCGAGACCATCCCGTGCAGGGCGCTCACGCCGTTGGCGTGTTGCGAGAGCTTGAGCGCCAGCACCGTCATGCAGAACGGCTCGTTATGGTCCGACGGATACACGCGGCCGAGCCCCATGAAGTCGTCGTACGAGAGGTGTAGCGCCTCGCGGACCTTGACCAGGTGCTCCTCGACCAGGGGCGCCGGGAACCGGTCGTGTCCGGCGGCCACGGGCGTGTGCGTCGTGAAGACGGTCATGGCCGAGACATCGCGAACGACCTCGCCGAACGGCAGGCCGGTCGCCTCGACCTGGAGCCGGATCATCTCCAGCGTCGCGAACGCGCTGTGGCCCTCGTTCAGGTGCAGGACCGAGGGCGTGATCCCCAGCGCCTGAAGCACCCGAACGCCGCCGACGCCCAGAAGGAGTTCCTGCCGGATGCGGACGCGGGCGTCGCCGCCGTAGAGCCTCGCCGTGAGCGAGCGGTCCGACTCGTGGTTCTCGGGAACATTGGCGTCGAGCAGGAGCAGGGTCGTCCGGCCGACCTCGACGCGCCAGACCCTCGCGTGCAGGACGCCGGTGGCCGTCTCGACGGAAATCAAGAGCGGCTTGCCGTCGGGGCCCAGCACGCTCTCGATCGGCAGCAGCTCGACATCGGCGTTGAGGTAGTGCTCCTGCTGCCATCCATTGGCGTCAAGCGACTGGCGGAAGTACCCCTGAGCATACAGAAGGCCGATCGCGATCAGCGGGATGCCAAGGTCGCTGGCGCTCTTGAGGTGGTCACCGGCCAGGACCCCCAGGCCGCCCGAGTAGATCGGCAAACTCTCGTGCAGGCCGAACTCCGCCGAGAAATACGCGACGGGGCGAGTCCGGAGGATCGAGGCATGCACCGAGCCCCAGCTCTCGCTCCCTTCGAGGTATTCGGCCAGCCGCCGGAAGGCGTAGTCGATCCGCGAGTCGAGCGCCATCTCGGCCGCACGCCGCTCCAACTGGTCGACGGGGAGCCGCTTGAGGAACTCGACCGGATTGTGGTCCACCTTCCTCCAGAGCGCCGGGTCCAGCTCGCGGAAGAGCGCGATGACATTCGGCTGCCAGGTCCACCAGAGGTTCCGCGCCAGTTCGCGGAGCTTGTCCATCAACTGCGACCGACCAACCATGGCCCACTCCCCCGCGTGCTCGTCCCCGACTACTTCCCGACGTCCTCACGTCGCACTCACACCATAGAGCAGCTTAGTATCTCCGATACCGCCCGGCACGCCAAGATGGAACGAGAGGCAGCAACCCAGGGACGGCGACCGCTTTGGCCCGGGATTTGCCACTCATCCCGGGTGTCGACCGAATCGCACCGGATGATCGAGTCGATGGGATCGGAAGGGCCGGGATCGCGGCCGAGGGTCGCGGCCGGGAGGAGAGACGACGGAGGTCAGGCCGATGGTCAGCAACGAAGCGATGACGGAAACCCCGCGGCAGATGCCGATCGAGCCCGTGGCCGATGGTCCCCTGATCGTCGCCCCGGGGGCTCCTGGGGCGATTCTTCAGCCCGCCCCGCCCGAGGAGCCCAGCTCCGAACCGGCCGGCCCAGGAATCGAGGGCGAATCCACCATCTGGGAGGGCCACTACTCGGGCCGCAATTTTATCGGCCGGGTTCTGATGGGAACCTTGCTCGGCGCGGGGTGGACCGTCCTGGCGATCTCCCACTGGAACCATAATGCCAGGACCAACCAGCAAAATTGGTCGCTCTGGGTCTTCTTTCTCGGGGTGATCGTGGGGTTCTACTGGCTTAATCTGGGCTACCGATTTCTCCGGGCCCGTCGCGGGCACCACTATCGATTGACCACGCGTCGCCTCTTCGTCACGACGGGCTTCTTCAGTCGCCGTGTGGACCAGGTGGAATTGCTCCGAATCAAGGATATCTACATCCAGCAGAGCATGGTCGGCGACTGGCTCGGAATCGGTAACGTGGTCGTCATCTCCTCCGAGCAGACGCTGCCGAAAGCCTATTTACTGGGGATCAACGAGCCTCGCCGCGTGATGGACTATATCTGGCACCACATGCGGCTCGAACAGGCGCAAAAAACCAGCCGGGTGAACCCGGTCTGAGCGGGATCGCGCGGCCGAATCCGCGGGCGAGCCGTTCCTGGAAATCGCGAGAGCGTCTCGCCGAAACCGCCGCGATGCCGGGGCGGGTCGAGAAATTTGGGGCTTGCAATTCCCGGCCCGGAACGGTTCTCTGAAAAGAGATCGGGGCCGGGCCGCGGCCCCTTTGGGTTTCTCTCCCGAGGAAGGTGGAACACGATCATGGCCGAGGGATCGGGCGGCGGCGCGTCGGGATGTCGGGTGGACCTGGCGGGCCGGGTGGCCCTGGTGACAGGCGCCTCACGCGGGATCGGACGGGCCATCGCGGTCCGGCTGGCCGCGTGCGGGGCCTCGGTGGCGGGCGTCGCGCGGACGCGGGAGGGCCTGGAAGGCACTCTGTCCGCGATCCGAGAGGCGGGCGGAACGGCCGAGGGCTTCGCCGCCGATGTCGCCTCGCCAGCCGACGTTCAGCGCGTTGTCGAGGAGGTCGAGGCCAGATTCCAGCGGATCGACATCCTGGTGAATAATGCCGGCGTCACGCGCGACGGCTTGTTCCTCCGTATGGAAGACAAGGCCTGGGACGAGGTGATCGACACCAATCTGAAGGGGACGTTCCTGTTCTGCCGGGCCGTCGGCGCGATCATGATGCGGGCCCGGTTCGGACGGATTGTCAATATCAGCAGCGTCTCGGGACTGATGGGAAACCCGGGACAGGCCAACTACTCCGCGAGCAAGGCCGGCGTGATCGGATTCAGCAAGACGGTCGCTCGCGAACTGGCCTCGCGCGGGATCACGGTCAATGTCGTTGCCCCGGGATTCATTACCACCGACATGACCGATGTCCTGCCCGAGAAAGTCAAGACCGAGGTGAAGGAGCGGATCCCCGTCCGTCGTCTCGGAACACCCGACGATATCGCCGATCTGGTCGGCTATCTGTCCGGCCCCGCCGCCAGCTACCTGACCGGACAGGTCATCGCCGTGGACGGCGGAATGACCGCCTGATCCAGTCCATCGGACCGCAGGAATCGACGGGACGGACGTCCGATGGACAATTCCCCGCCGGAATGCTAACTTGGGTCGTTCCTTCGGGTGCGGGAGGCCGCGGCGCCACCATCGGACGGCCGCCACGCCCGCGGATCGTGCGGGCGGCGAGCCTCATGCTCCCTCGCCTCGATCGGCGATCCGGCCCCTCTGTCGAGGGCCCGCCCGGGGATGCGTTTCAACAGGATCGCACCGCGATCCCGACCGCCGGCCGGGCCCTTCGCTCCGGTCCGACGCCCGGGCATCCGATGACGCGATAGAATCCCGAGAATTCTCGACAGCTACCAGGCCAGGAGGTTCGCCCGTGTCCGTGGAAGAGCGCGTGATCGAAATCGTCAGGGAGCAAATGGGGGTCTCCAGGGACCAGGTCAGCAGGGAGACGTCCTTCGTCAACGACCTCGGCGCCGACTCGCTCGACACCGTGGAACTGGTGATGGAGTTCGAAGAGGAATTCGACATCACCATCCCGGACGAGGAGGCGGAGAAGATCCAGACGGTCGGCCAGGCGATCGATTACATCGAACAGCACTCCCACCCCAAGTGAGGTGACCCGCACGCGCGGCACGGGCCGGGCGCCGATCCGGGGCCGGGCCGCGGCGCGCGCCGGCCCTTCCGTATCTTCGTTCACCGTCCCCTCCACCTGAAACCTAGAACAGAATCATCATGGGACATCCACGCCGCGTCGTCATCACCGGGATGGGGGTGGTCACGTCGCTGGGCGAAAGCCTCGAGACCTACTGGTCGGCCCTTTGCTCCGGAAAGAGCGGGATTGGACCGCTCACCCTCTTCGACACAACCGAATTCAAGGTGAAGTTCGGCGGGCAGGTCCGCGACTGGGACCCAGCATCGCGGTTCGGCGTCAAGGAAGCTCGCCACCTTGACCGGTTCGCCCAGTTCGCCCTCGCCGGTGCCATCTCGGCCGTCGACGACTCCGGGATCGATTTCGCCTCGCTACCCCCCGAGAACTGCGGCGTGATGATCGGCTCGGGGATCGGCGGCCTGAGTGAATTCGAGTCGCAGCACACCGTGATGATGGAAAAGGGCCCCTCGCGGATCAGCCCCTTCACCATCCCGAAGCTGATCGTCAACGCCGGAAGCGCCCAGGTCTCGATCAAGTGGGGCCTTCAGGGCCCCTGCTCCGCCGTCGCGACCGCCTGTGCCTCGGCCGCCAACGCCATCGGCGACGCCCTCAAGCTCATCCAGGCCGGATGGGCCGATGTGATGATCACCGGCGGTAGCGAGGCCGCCATCACCCACATGGGCCTCGGCGGCTTTGCCTCCATGCGGGCCCTCTCCACCCGAAACGACGACCCCACCCACGCCAGCCGGCCATTCGACCGCGACCGCGATGGTTTCGTCCTCTCCGAGGGCGCGGGCATCCTGATCATCGAGGCCGAGGAAATCGCCCTTCGCCGAGGCGCTCGCATCTACGCCGAACTGATCGGATACGGGATGTCGGCCGATGGCTCCCACATCACCGCCCCCGACGAGCAGGGCCGGGGCGCCGCTCGCGCCATGCGGCGATGCCTCGACGATGCGAGCGTCAACCCCGAGGAAGTCGACTACATCAACGCCCACGGCACCAGCACTCCGCTCGGCGACCTCGCCGAGACGATCGCGATGAAGTCGGTCTTCGGTCCCCACGCGTCCAGGCTAAAAATCTCCAGCACGAAGAGCCAGCTCGGCCACCTGCTGGGGGCCTCGGGTGGCGTGGAGCTGGTCGCCTCGGCGCTCGCGATTCATCACGGCGTCCTCCCGCCGACAATGAATCTCGATCATCCCGGCGAGGGATGCGACCTCGACTACATCCCGAACGTCGCCCGCGAGGCCCATGTCGATACGGTCATGTCGAACAGCTTTGGGTTTGGCGGGCATAACGCCAGCCTCCTGATCCGCCGATACCGGCCCGGACGCTGAGGCGATCCCGACCGGCCGCCCTCTTTCTTTCCAAAAGGCACCCGGATCATGGTCCTCGACTGGCGAGAGATGGCGATTGATCCCGGCTTGCTCCGCGAGCCGGGGTCCGACGCGTCCCGTCTGGTCGTCTGGCGACCCGTCGAGTCGCCCGATGGCTCTCGCCAATGGGAGCGGATCGCCGGCGCTCGAGGCGAGGCCGTCGTCTCGGCCGGGCTCGCCTCGGCTTCGGCCACGCTGCTTCGGGCCCGGCAGCGATCGCGGGGATTCGTCGGCAAGCTGTTGGCCCGCCTCGGCGAGTCCCGAGGAAAGCGAACGCTGGTCCTCCCCGATGGAGAGACCGTCGAACAGGATGGGGAGCGCATCACCGACTGCCTGCTGGCCTGGGTCCAGGATCCGGCCGGACAGCTCGACGAGGAACGAGTCCGCTCCCAATGGCCGAACGCCCGGGGCTATCGACGCCTCGGCCCGCGCCTCTTCCTCGTCGAGGGGGGACTTCCCGGCGATAGTCAGGCGACCGATCCGGAGTTGCCGCCCGTCGACGGCCATCCCCGAAGCCAGGCCGAGCAGGCGCTGGTCGACGCCCGGAACCGGGGCGACCGCGCCGTCGAGGCCACGGCCATGGCCGACCTGGGCGTGATTCTGCTCAATGAGGGACGCCCGCGCGAGGCCGTCGGTCTGCTGGAGCAGGCCCTCGCGATGGCCGGACCACTCGGCGATGCCGCCCGCGCCGGCGACATCGCGTCGAACCTGGCGCTTGCCCTGCTCTACATCCAGCAGCCCGGCCGGGCTCGTCCGCTTCTGGAGCAGGAGATGGCGAGAGCCCGGACCGCCAGCGATCTCCCCGCCGAGAAGCTTGTCGCCGAGCGGCTCGGCCTGCTCGCCTCGGCCACCGGCGACCCCCGAGGCGCCCTCAACTGGTTCGAGCGGGCCCTGGCGCTGACCCGTCGGGTCGGCGATCGGCACCAGGAGGCCAACCTCCTCTGGCTCCAGGCCATTCAACTCGCCGAACTCCAACAGCGCGACGACGCCATCGCCCGCGGACAGGAGGCCGTCGCTCTGTTCACCGCTCTCGGAAAGCCTCAGGCCGCCGCTTACGGGGTCTATCTTCAAAAATATCGGATGGGGCTTTTCGATGGCCCTCCGCTCCCCGCTCCAACGGGCCCAGGCGATTTCCTCGGCGGTTCGCTCGTTGCCGGCGCGATGGCTGCCGCCTCGGCTCCGCCCGCCGCCGCCCAGGCACCGTCGCAACCTCAGGGAACGACCGGACCCGGCTTGCTTCGGATGGCCCTCTCCGCGGCACGATCCGCCGGACAGTTCGCCGGTTCCGGCTTCAAGACGACCCCACCCGAACTCCAGCGCCGTCGGATCGAGACCTGCGGCACGTGCGAGCACCACACGGCAGTCCGTTGCAAGGTTTGTGGCTGTTTCACCGCCGCCAAGACCCGGCTCCTGCACGAGTCCTGCCCACTCGGGAAGTGGCCCGGCTGACTCGACGCCCCTGTTAGAATGGTCGACGGCAATCCACGCCAACCGATCCTTTATATAAGAGATGATCCATGAGTTTGCCAGATCTGGTCGGCGACCGTGCCAAATCGGCGACGCTGACCCCCGCGGAGATCCAGCGATACGCGCGACACCTCATCATGCCCGAGGTGGCGATGGAGGGACAGAAGCGGCTGAAGTCCGCGAAGGTCCTCTGCATCGGCACGGGCGGGCTGGGCTCGCCACTCACGCTCTACCTGGCCGCAGCCGGCGTCGGCACGATCGGCCTGGTCGACTTTGACGTCGTCGACGTCTCGAACCTCCAGCGCCAGATTATCCACTTCACCGGCGACGTCGGCCGTCCGAAGATCGATAGTGCCGAGGAGAAGCTCAAGGCGCTCAATCCTGATTTGCGGGTTGTCCGGCATGAGACGTCGGTCGACAGCTCGAATGCGCTGGAGATGTTTGCCGACTACGACGTGATTGTCGACGGGACGGACAACTTCCCGACGCGATACCTGGTCAACGATGCCTGCGTCCTGCTGGGGAAGCCGAACGTCTACGGGTCGATCTTCCGGTTCGACGGCCAGGCGACGGTCTTCTACCCGCCGCACGGCCCCTGCTACCGGTGCCTCTACCCCGAGCCGCCGCCGCCGGGCCTGGTCCCGAACTGTGCCGAGGGCGGCGTGCTGGGCATCCTGCCGGGGCTGATTGGCGTCGTGCAGGCGACCGAGACCGTGAAGCTGATTCTCGGTCAGGGCAATCCGCTGCTCGGCCGGCTACTGCTCTACGATGCTCTCGACATGAGCTTCCGGGAGATGAAGGTCCGCAAGAACCCGAAGTGCCCGATCTGCGGCCCGAACCCGACGATCCGCGAGCTGATCGACTACCAGGAATTCTGCGGCCTCCGGGGCGCCGAGCCCGAGGCACCGGCCGCGGCGTCGGCCGGCGGTGAGATCACGCCGATCGAGCTGAAGGCGAGGATCGACCGGGGCGATCGGCCGTTCATCCTCGACGTCCGGAACCCGGAGGAGATCGCGATCTGCCGGATCGCCGGGACGACCGTGATCCCGCTCCCTGAGTTGCCGAATCGCCTCAACGAGCTCGACCGCTCGAAGCCGATGGTCGTGCATTGCCGGAGCGGGGTTCGGTCGGCGAAGGCGATCGAGTTGCTCCGATCGGCCGGGTTCACCGCTGGCCTGACGAACCTCAAGGGCGGCATTCTGGCCTGGATCAAGGACGTCGACCCGAGCATGCCGGCCTACTGATCCGTCCCGATCAGGCCGGAACGGGCCGAGGGGCCGAGCTGCTGACCTCTCCGAGGAAGGTGGGCACGGAGACGCCCACCCCCGGCAGGGAATTCCAGCTCGGCCGGCCCGGCCGGGTCGTCAGCATGTAGGCCCAGTGGCCGAGTTGCACCGACGATCCGGGCGTTGTGAACATCTGGTTCTCCATCGTCCACTGCCCGAACTTCCTGCGCATCTGGCCAAACCCCTCGGTGACGGTCGGGCTGCTGCCCTGGCTTGTCGTTGTGAAGGTGAGCAGGACGCGACCCTCCGGCGTGACCGAGCCGACCATCGACGTCCCGGAGGGGGACGATGTCCCGATCTGGGTGACGGTCTTTCCCCAGAAGTAACCGCTCCGATAGCCGGTGATCTGGAAGACGGTCTGATCGCTCACGGGCTGGATCGTGTTCGACTGGCTGCTGAAGACGGTGGCGGGCAGGTTCCGTGGCGGGACGTACCAGTACGTGCCGGCGAACCAGGACCATCGATGGACCGTCGGGGCGACCGCGTCCTGGACCATCGGGGCCGTCCGATGGGCGAGTTCGGCGTGGGCCAGCGCCAGATGCGCCGGGCCGATCGCGGTCGGCACAACGCGGGCTTCCATCGGCTCAAGACCGTCCGGGACGAAACGATGCCTTCGATGGCGATGATCCATGATGGGGCGACTCCAACCGCTGCGATAGCGAGGATTACGGAATTCGGGGAACGCACGCCTGAACGCTGGCGGTCCGGGTCGGTCCTCATCCGAAGCCTAGAACACGTCGGCGGATCGGATTACAGTCGATGGAGAGGAGCCCGAACCTCAAAGGCGGCATTCTGGCCTGGATCAAGGACGTCGACCCGAGCATGCCGGCCTACTGATCCGTCCCGATCAGGCCGAACTGCTGACCTGGCCGAGGAAGGTGGGCACGGAGGCGCCCACCACCTGGCCGGGAATTCCAGCTTAGCCGGGTCGTCACCATCGATGGACCATCGGGGCGACCGCGTACCGGACCATCGGGGCCATCCCTCGGCCCCGCCCCGGCGGCACTTCAACTCGCCTGGACGGCCCATGCGTCAGACTCATCGAGCCAGGATCTCGCCCGTTCCCGCTGTCACCTCTTCCTATGTGATCCACAGATCGCGGCATGCCTGCTCGTAACTCGGCTCCAGGTCGAGGGCAAGCACCAAATCTTCGCGCAACCAGAGGGGCAGCGTCGGTAGCGGCTGGCCGACCACCAGCGTGTGCGACCAGGCCTCAAGCAACGCCCGCGTTCCCTTCGTCACCCATCGGCAAGAGGCCGCATAGATTGGCGGTTCCTCACTCGACATGGACCGATCCGGATGGCCGATGAATTCCATTAACTGGGCGTACAGGTTGAATCGGCGGGTGGTGACCAGGTCGACGAGGCTCACCGCGACTCCCTTGCGGAGTAAGGCCGCACATTTGGCGACGAAGGCCTGGCGCGACTCCGGTCGATCCTTGTTCGCCGGGCTGACGAGTTCGATGGCCGCGACGAGCGTCCGTTCCCGCTCCAGGTCGAAGACCCGGACTTCGTACTCATATTCGTCGGGCGGGTCGGTCTCGACGGCCACGACCGGGGTCGAGGCCGTCCAGGCGGTTGCGACCGCGTCGCCGTGATCGTGGGCTACCCCGGCGCGAGGGAGGTCGTCTGATTCGAGGGCGCCCACGTCGATCTCCATCAGCGTGCCGAGATGGATGCGCGGCTCGGCGACGTACCCGGGCGGGAGCTGATTTCGCAGTTGCTGAACGATATTCGCCGGCCACATGCCGTGGAAGCCCTCCCACGATGCCTTCTTGCTGACGGGGGGGCGAAAATGATCGCGAAGCGGCATGCCGATCTCCTTCACCGCTATGGGATAGGTTCTCCCGCCCGGAGCGGAAATGTGAGGCCGTTCCTCCCGGACATTCTCGCGCCGTGCCGGGATAGCATCCAGTCCCTGGCTCTCGGATCTCCGGAGACGCCGTCCCACGATGCCCGGCGTCACGGAGGCAAAGGCTCGGCGGACCTGCGATTGTTGGGGCGATGCGTCGGTCTTCCCGGGCCGCCGAGATGGCCCACCGAAATGCGCATGCTGGCGGACCGAGCCGGCCCCGGACCGGCTCCGCTCGCGCCGACTTCCGCCCCTGGTCAGGAATGTGGCCATTCCGGCCGAGGCGTTTGCAGCCGCACGCTGAGAAGCTCGATACCAGCTCCGGTTCAGCGGCTTCGCGGCTTGCGGGATATCTCGGGCCTCCTGGCGCAATGTCCGATCACACGGAGCCGGTCCGACTCGAATATGCTCGTGTCCGTCCGGTGAACCACATCTTCAAGGACGCCGCTCGGCATGAGATGATGCGCCGGCGAACGGTCTGGACGCGTCGTCCCAGGTCGATTTTAGCGATCGGGCCGCGTTGGCCCGACGCGATGACCGTGCCGGCCTG
>DAIDKV010000205.1 GCA_027449865.1 Planctomycetales bacterium | reverse complement strand
TGAAAGCGTTGCTGAGCCCGGACCAGATCGGCAGGCCGTTGGCGGTGCGGAGTCGTATCCATCGCGATCCTCCCGAATGAGGACCGCCACCGTAGCAAATCCCCCGCGACGATTCAGGCAGGCTTACCGGAAGGACACGGTACAGTAACAGTCAGGTTTCGCGGCTGCTCAAGCAGTTGGGATGGACCCCGCAGGTCCCGATTACCCGCGCGATCCAGCGGGATGAGGAGGCGATCGCGCGGTGGCGGGCCGAGTCGTGGCCCGCGTTGAAGCGGCAGGCCCGCCGTGAGCGCCGGGAGCTTGTTTTCGTGGACGAGTCGGGGTTCTACCTGCTCCCCGGGGTGGTCAAGACCTACGCCCCCCGGGCACGGACGCCGGTGCTCGACGAGTGGCAGACGCGGGACCACCTCTCGGTCATGGGCGGCCTCACGCCGCGGGGCAAGGTCTACACGCTGGTCCGGCCGACGTCGCTGAACGGGCTGCACACCATTGAGTTCCTGCTGCACTTGGGCCACCTCGCCGGGGATCGGCTGCTGGTAGTCTGGGATGGGTCGCCGATCCACCGACGGGCCGAGGTCAGCGAGTTCGTGGCCGAGGCGAGGGGTGCGATCGTCGTGGAGCGGCTGCCGTCGTACGCCCCGGACCTGAACCCCGTGGAATGGCTGTGGCGCCACCTCAAGGAGGTCGAACTGCGGAACCTGACGTGCCGGGACTTGGAGCAGTTGCACCTGGAGTTCCACCTGGCATTGGGCCGCGTTCGGCAGAAACCTCGGCTCATGCGCTCCTTCTTCGAGGGAGCCGAACTAGCCGTCTGAAACTTGAGTTATTTCTGCAACGCTTCGTAGAGCTTGATCCTGCTCGCTTGCGCTCGGGAAAAGATCTGTTCGCAGGCGGCGACGGTCTCAGGAGCAGTCGCCCTCAAGACGGATTACCGCAAGGCCGGCCGAGGGTGACGCATGGACCGTCTGAATCATCAGTGGCCTGATTCCGACGGCAATCGAGAGGCGGACCCGTAGCTTCCTCCCGCCGATCGAAACGCGGACGACCTGACTAAGCGTTGCGTTGACAAACCTTGGAGCGAATGGACGGTTATCCTGGTCGGAGAACTCAGGCGCGGCCGTCCAGCTTCCCACCGATCGGTCGCTTGCAGGAGACGCGGCTAGGCGGAAAATCATCGCAACACGGAGAACAAGCCGAAAAACGCTTCTCTTCTTCGCGGATCTCCCTGGACGGAGCGAAGCCTGGACAGCGCTCTTTTCCTCGACGGCTCGCGGAGGTGGATGCTTGTCCTGCCAGTTTCTTCTCCCTTGTGCCGGGCGTCCATGCGGCTTGATAATGCGAGTCGATGCTCTCGGTAGGCCATGGGAAATTTCGCCCGGATCAAGGACCATCGACGTGCTTCGTACCATCTCCTCGCTCTTTCAGGTCGCCGCGACACTGGCCCTGCTCACGAACTTACCCGTTCGGGCTGCCGACGAACCATCGAATCCCCCAGTCCTCGCCCGGATCGGCGAACGGATGGAGGCCCTGGTTCGATATCAAGAGATCTCCGGCACCGTCACGTTGGTGACAACTGCCGACCGGATCGTCCACCTTGAAGCCAACGGACTTGCCAATATCGCCAACCATCGTCCAATGCGACCTGATACGATCTTCTGGATCGCTTCCATGACGAAGCCGACTACGGCGACCGCCATTATGATGCTCCAGGAAGAAGGAAAGCTTTCGGTTGAGGACCTGGTCTCGAAGTACATCCCCGAGTTCGCCGGGCTCAAGACGGTCGACGGCAAACCCGCTCGGATCACCATCCGGCACCTCCTCACCCACACCTCGGGTCTCGCGGAGTTTCAACGCGGCCAGGCCAGGAAGGTCAGGGTCCTCGCCGAGGCGATCCCGTGTTACATCGACCGGCCGGTCCGGTACGAGCCGGGGTCGAAATGGGTGTATTGCCAGTCGGGGATCAACACCGCAGGACGGATTATCGAGATTGCCTCCGGGACCTCGCTCGACAGGTTCCTCGAAGAACGTCTGTTTGGACCGCTCGGGATGAAGGATACCGGGTTCTACCTGAACGACGAGCAGGCGTCGCGGGTTGCGATGACTTACGAGAAGAAGGATGGAAAGCTGATTCCGACCGAGGAGGATCTGCTCGCCGGTCGGAACCCGACCCATCACGACCGGTTCCCTGCCGCCAACGGCGGGCTCTATTCGACCGCTCCTGATTACGCGCGATTCTGCCAGATGATCCTGAACCACGGGGAGTTGGATGGACGCCGCTACCTGAAACCTGAAACGGTGAAGCAGATGACGAGCCTCCAGACCGGCAACCTCGAAACGGGCTTCACGCCCGGAAACGGGTGGGGACTCGGCTGGTGCGTCGTCCGGCATCCGCAGGGGATCACCTCCATGCTCTCGCCCGGCAGTTTCGGCCACGGCGGGGCCTTCGGGACGCAGGCCTGGATTGATCCCGTCAAGAAACGGGTCTATGTTTTGATGATCCAGCGGTCGAACATTGGCAATTCCGACCGTTCCGCCGTCCGGCAGGCTTTCCAGGAAGAGGCCGCCTCGGTGCTCGGGTCACAATAAATGCAATTCACCACAGAGACGCTGAGGGCACAGAGACGGATGAAGAATCCGGCCGACTTGCCGCCCTCTCCATGATGACTGTGTGCGCCATGATGAAGCGAAGCTAGCGAAAGAGTCCCAGACGGGGAGGAATCGGTGTCGGCGCAGATTATTGACGGGAAGGCACTGGCACAGGAGGTTCGGCGGCAGGTTGCTCAGGAGGTCTCGGAATTCCGGGCGGCTACCGGGATTGTTCCCGGTCTGACCGTGGTCCTCGTCGGCGACGATCCCGCCAGCCGGGTCTACGTCGGCAGCAAGGAAAAGGCCAGCAATCAAGCCGGGATGAGCGGGAACGTCCTCCGGCTTCCCCCGACCGTCGCACAGGCCGAACTGCTTGCGACCATTGACCGCCTCAACGCCGATCCGACCGTCCACGGAATTCTCGTCCAGATGCCGCTCCCGCCGCAGATCGATGAGCGGGCCATCATCGACCGGATCGCGCCGATGAAGGATGTCGATGGTCTCCATGCGGAAAACGTCGGCCGGCTGGCCCAGGGACGGCCGCGGTTCGTCCCGTGCACGCCACTCGGAATCCGGGAGCTGCTGATTCACGCCGGGGTCGAGACCCGGGGCTCGCACGCGGTCGTACTGGGTCGCTCGCACCTCGTCGGCAAGCCAATGGCCCTCCTGATGTTGCAGAAAGGTCCCGGCGGCGACGCGACCGTCACCGTCTGCCACACCGCGACCACCGATCCGGCCGCGATCGCTCGCCAGGCCGATATCCTGGTCGTCGCGATGGGACGTCCCGAGCAGGTCCGCGGCGACTGGATCAAGCCGGGCGCCGTCGTGATCGACGTCGGTATCCATCGTCGCGACGACGGGACGCTTTGCGGCGACGTGCTTTACAACGAGGCCGCCGCCGTCGCCTCGCGGATCACGCCCGTCCCGGGCGGCGTCGGGCCGATGACTGTCGCCATGCTCCTCCGCAACACTCTCCACGCCGCGCGGATCGCGCAGGAGTCCGGTCGATGAAACTCGGGATCTGCAATGAGCTGTTTGAGGGCTGGGACTTCGCCTGCGTCTGTCGGACCGTCAAGGAGATCGGCTACGACGGAATCGAGATTGCGCCGTTCACTCTCGCCTCGACGATCTTCGATCTCAAACAGTCTCGGTGTTACGAGTTGAGCGAGATCGCTCGGGATGCCGGTATTGAGGTGATCGGCCTGCACTGGCTTCTGGCTAATACCGAGGGTTACTACCTTACCTCGCCCGAGAAGGCCGTCCGCGACGCGACCGCTGCTTATTTACGAGCGCTTGCAGAGAAGACACGATACCTCGGCGGTTCATTGATGGTGCTCGGCTCGCCGAAGCAGCGCAACCTTTTGCCGGGCATTAGGTATGAGGAGGCCACGGGTTACGCTGTCGAGATTCTTCAGGGAATCCTTCCGACGCTCGATTCATTCGAGGTGGACCTCTGCCTCGAACCGCTGGCGCCCAGTGAGACCGATTTCCTGAACACATGTGCCCAGGCAATGGAGTTGATCGAGCAGGTCGGACATCCCCGGCTTAAGCTGCACATGGACGTCAAGGCCCAGAGTGGCGAGACAGGAACGACCGTCCCCGACCTGATCCGGCGATACGCTCCCTTCGCCGGACACTTTCACGCCCAGGACACCAACCTCCGCGGCCCAGGAATGGGCGAGGTCGATTTTCGGCCCATCCTCGGCGCGTTGAAGGAGTCGGGGTACGATCGCTGGGTCTCGGTCGAAGTTTTCGACTTTTCCCCAGGTGCCGAGGAAACGGCCCGGCAAAGTTTTGCGTGCCTGCATGGCCTGTGGAACGCTCGCTAAAGACTGAGGTCCGGACATCGCAATAACGCAACGAGGTCGCCCTGATGCGACGAGTCACCGGCCTTGCTCGGTTCATCAGGCTTCTCTAAGATAGAATCGAGATAGACGAAGATGGAGCGGTCGAACCAGCGGTCCGGTCTCGACCGATCGGATAGGCATCCGTCCTGTTCGTGTTTAATCTGTCGACCTATCGAGAACTTTCTCTCTTCCCTTTTCCCATGGGTCATAATGTAGGGCCGGGGTCGGTCGGGAGCGTCGGCGAGCGGGAAGGGATCGGATGCGGGCTTGGGGCCGTGTTGGGTCGGATCGTGGTCTGGGGGGCGTCGGGGTGAGGTCGATCCGACATCTATCGGAATCGGCCCGGGGGGTTCGAGGGGCGCGGTTGCGACAATCCTCGATCGGGGATGAAAGGATAAAGAATGCCATCAGGTAAGGACATCACCGGCGGCGGCGGTGGCTCGGGCGGCGGCGGGGGTACGGGTAAGCGGAACGGCGGTGCAAACATGAGCTCGGGGAGCACCGGCGGCTCCAAGAAGAATGCCTACTGCTCGTTCTGCCGCAAGAGCTACCGTGATGTCGGGCCCCTGGTGGAGGGCCCTGGCGATGTCTACATCTGTGGCGATTGCATCGAGCTTTGCCAGTCGATCCTCGACCAGGAGCGCCGGCGGCGGGGTGTTCCCAAGACCCTCTTCACCGACATCCCCAGCCCTCGCGAGATCAAGGAACAGCTTGACTCTTACGTGATCGGTCAGGAACGGGCCAAGAAGGTCCTCTCTGTGGCTGTTCACAATCACTACAAGCGGCTCGTACACGGCGAGGATCCCGAGTCCGAAATCGAGCTGGACAAGTCGAACATCCTGCTCATCGGCCCGACCGGCTGCGGCAAGACCCTGCTCGCCCGTACACTCGCCCGGATTCTCAACGTTCCGTTCGCCATCGGCGACGCCACCACGCTGACCGAGGCGGGATACGTTGGCGAGGATGTCGAAAACATCCTGCTAAAGCTCCTGCACGCCGCCGATTTCGACCTCGAAGCCGCCCAGCGCGGGATTGTGTACATTGACGAAATCGACAAGATCGGGAAGACCACGCACAACGTTTCCATCACCCGGGATGTCTCCGGCGAGGGCGTTCAGCAGGCCCTTTTGAAGATGCTTGAAGGGACCGTCGCGAACGTTCCGCCGCAGGGCGGACGCAAGCACCCCGAGCAGCAATACATCCAGATGGATACCTCGAACATCCTGTTCATCTGCGGCGGGACGTTCGTGGGGCTGGAGAACATCATTGCCCGGCGGGTCGGCCGCAAGACGATCGGATTCGGCAGCCAGACTCAGACCGAGGCCCACAACGAGCAGCTCGGTGAGCTACTCACCAAGGTGACCTCCGATGACCTGCTCGAATTCGGAATGATTCCTGAATTCATCGGCCGGTTACCGGTGATCTGCCCGTTGATGCCCCTGGACGTTGATGCGCTGGTCCGGATCATGACCGAGCCCCGAAACGCGCTGGTCAAGCAGTATCGCCGCTTTTTCGAGATGGAAGGGGCCGATGTCGAGTTCAGCGCTGAGGCGTTGAGCGAGATCGCCAAGATGGCGAAGGCCAAAGACACCGGCGCCCGTGGCCTTCGATCGATCGTCGAGGACCTGATGCTCGACATCATGTTCGAGCTACCCGACCGTGCTGCCAAGGACAAGGGCAAGTTCCAGGTGACGCCCGAGATCGTCCGCAAGGAGAAAAGCCTCTTCGAGGCGGCTCCCGTGCCGATCACCACCCCGAAGTCGAGCTCCGACCGCGAGCGAAAGAAAGAGAGCGCCTGAGCCGGGCTTGTTGATTCGTCGTCCTCAAGGCCCCGCCGAGGTTTCTGTACTTCTGTTCCTAGCAGAGCCCTGAATGGGAAGGACGATCGGTCTACTTCCTGGAAGTCCGGGGCCCAGGAAAGAAGGACAGGGACTCGGCGGAGTTCGGGCGTCGCGATCGGGTTCGAGCGTCGGACCATCGCGCCCCGGCCGACGAGATTGCCAGCCCTATAACGAATCCAGCGGCTCCTCGCCGTTCCGGTTGGTGTGAAGGCACGCGCTCGGCCGTAGGACGGGCGCTTTGAGGGTCGGCTTCCAGTCGCTCGATCGCCGCATCGATGGCGGCGGCGGTTGTCGGTGCGGCCCGATCTGGAACCAGCTCGACGGGGTCTGTCGAGGCTTGCGAGTGGGTTGCGGGCGTGAGAGCCGGCGAGGGCGGGTCGGTGGGCTTTTCGCGAACGGCCGCAGGTGCCGTCGATCCTGGAACCTCGGAGGGAACCTGCTCAGGATGGGAAAGCCATCGCCGCTCGAGGGCTCGGCGAGCGTCATCAATTCCGAGAAGGAAACGCTCCCAGGGGAGTAACTCGGTCGGCGGAGGCGATTCGTCGCCCGTGCGGATTTCCTCGTTGATCGTTTCCTCTCCGCTCCGGTCGGTCGGGTGTGCGGATCGAGATCCCTGGCCCGAATTGGCGGAAGGGCTTGCCGCGGCCACCGAAGCCCCGGATTCCTCGGGGCTTGCGGCGACCGCCCCACCCTCGGTGTCGAGCGTCAGCGTCAGCACCGAGGCGATCAAAGGGAGGGAGGCGTTGTCGAGCGAGACCAGTTGCACGGAGGCTGATTCGGTCGCGGTGGACGCTGTGGACAGGCCGGAAGTCGTCGATCCTGCAAAGCTCAGGTCGAGTGTCACCAGGTCGGCCGATTCCACGCCCGCTGTCGCCGCGTAGAAAGAGACCGAGCTGCTGGTCGCGGTCGCGAACGAGAGGTCCGTCGGCGAGGGGAGCGAGACCTCCTGGGTCGAGGAGACCATCTGGAGCCCCGACAATGACCCGTCGAATAGCGAGAGCAATCCGTTCGCGCTATTCCCGACCACCAGATCCTCGTACCCGCCCCCCGGGTCAAAGGCGAACGCCGTCGTTGGGTCGAGGCCTCCCGAGGAGACCGTGCTCACCAGAGGATCCGCGCTTGTGAAGCCCGAGGTCACGGTCAACGTGCTCGATCCCGAGTTGACCGTGACGAGGTCGGGCTGCCCATCAAATTTCCCCACAAAACTCTTCACCGGATTCGCACCGGTCGAAAAAAGGCGGATATTCTGATCGGTAAAGAAACCAGGCAGAACCCCCTGGAGCATGGCAACATTGTTCGAGCCGCTGTTGGTCACCATGATGTCAGGGTATGGACTCCCTGGAACATTCGTGATCACTGTGGAGACTGGGCCGATCCCGCCCGAATTGAGCCGCTGCGAGGCGTCGAACGAGATCGGGCCGCCCGGCATCGACGTGTTCAGCAAGATCGAAACCTGGTTCGATCCCTGGTCGGCGACGATTAGGTCGGGAAGTGAGCCGGTCAGATGGGCGACCGTGATGCCGACTGGATTTGTCCCGACAAAATACCCATAACCGTTGTTGAGCGAAGGTCCGAACTGTCCATTTCCCAGCCCCGGATAGATCCGAACGTTGTTGCCGCCGCTGTCGGTCACGATCAGATCGGGAATTCCGTCGCCGTTGAGGTCGGCCAGCGCCACGGCGCCCGGCTCGAGCAGGCCGGCGGACTGCTGGGTGAGCGGAGAGGGCGTCCCCTGACTGTTCGGATAGGCGATCGAAATCCGATCAAGGGTTGAATTGGCGTAAATAATGTCATTTTGGCCATTGCCGTTGAGGTCGGCCACGGCGAGCTTGATCGCCTGGTCGGCGGGGCGGTACGGCTGGAAGGTCCCGTCGCCGTTGCCGAAAAGAACAAGCTCATCGCCATAGGCATCACCAACGACCAGGTCGGGGATGCCGTTGCCTCGGAGGTCGGCGACCGTTAGCCCGTCGGCGCTGGGGGGGATCGGGTAAGTTTGACCCCGTTTGAAATGGCCGCGTCCGTCGCCGAGGTAGACCTCAAGCCCTGTGTTGGTGAGGACGGCCAGGTCAGGGATGCCGTTGAGCTGGAAGTTGGCCATCCGGAGGAATTGCTCGGGGCTCTGGCCCTGGATTGTTAACGGGTTGGCAAACCGGCCGTCACCCAGGCCGTAGAGAATGCCGATGGTCGAGGTCCCGGGATTGATCGTGACCAGGTCGACTGGACCGCCGGGCACGAGTGCGCCGCCAGCGACGCCGGCCGTGACGTCGAGGCCGGTAGGCTGAGGCCCACTGGAGGGGTCGACCGCGTCGAGGCCAGTCCCTGCGCGGTACGAGGCGGGGGCACCGAACCGTAGGCTTCCCAGGTTGGGTAAAACCGTGACCTCGCCCGTGAGCTGGTTTGTAACGACGAGGTCGAGGCGGCCGAGGCCGGTTGTGTCGATCGCCTGGACGCTGGAGGCCCCCACACCGACGGGAATCGTGAAGGAACGTGGGAAAGGGTTGCCGAAACCGTTCGGAAAGACACTCGCCACGGGCCCAACGAAGCCGATTGGCTGGCCGCCGAACCCGGCGTTCACGAAGACGGACAAGGTTCCGTCCCCGGCGTTTCGGACGATCAGGTCATCCCACCCGGTGTTCCCAAGGTCGGCCGCGATAACCTGGGCGGGTAGGACGCCCGTGCTCAGGCTCCCGACGGTCACGAAGTCGCCGTTCCGGTAGGCGTAGAGTGTGATCCCGTTGTCGAGGGCGTCAACGCTCGCCAGCAATGGACCTTCGATCGTCTGGGGAATGAAGGCGATATCGCGCGAGGGGTGCCCCGCATTGATCACCAGTGGCGGTACGAACAAGCCGGGGTGGCCGGCGAGCCCCTGTCGGTAGAGGATCGACCCGTTCGCGTCGACCACCAGGACATCGGGCACGCCGTCGCCGTTGAAGTCGGCCACGACGGGGTTACCCAGTGGAGGAGCGTCGGCCTGCATCGGAGCCGAGAAGCTTCCATCGGGGCTTCTCGTGCGCAGATAGAGAGCGCCGTTCTGAACGCTGACGATCGAGAGGGCCTCGGCCGGTCCGCCCCTGAAATGACCGGTCACTGGCGCGTTGAGAATGGCACCCAGGGGATCGATCTGTGCCGGCTGGAAGGTTCCGTCGCCGTTGCTCATAAAAATCGCGACGTCGCCGTTGTAGTCGTCGGAAACGGCCAGGTCGATCCGCCCGTTGCCGACGAAGTCTCCCGCGACCATCGAGACGGCTCGGAAGGGAACGGGATAATAGACGGGGGGCGCAAAGTTTCCCCGGCCGTCGCCCAGCAGAACGGAAATTGTGCCATTGTAATTGACGATCGCCAGGTCGATCTGGCCGTTGCCAAAGTTCTGGGCGATGACCTGTTCGGGCTGGACATACTTTATGTAGCCGGGTTCATGCAGCGACTGCGAGTGGGCTGACTGGAAGGTTCCATCGCCGTTCCCCAGCAAAAGCGAGAGGGAATCGCTTCCCTCGTTGACAACCACGAGGTCGGGCTTCCCATCGCCGTTGATGTCAGCGATGTCGATCCCGCCAGGGATCGACCCGACCGGATAGACGCCGTTCGGGCGGAAGGTGCCCTCGCCGTTTCCTGCGAGTATCTCGATCGTGTTGTCGAGTGCGTTGGCGACCACGATATCCATGATGCCGTTGCCGGCGAGGTCGCCCGAGGCGAAGGAGACAGGGTCGTTGCCAACCTGATAGTCAACGGGTGGCTGGAACGACCCGTCGCCATTGCCCTGGAGAATCGCAACACGATTATGGAGCGTATCGAGAACGGCCAGGTCCTCGGGATGGCCTGGTCCGTGGAAGTAACCGGCGAGGATCGCGGAAGGCTCGAAGCCAAGGCTGATCGTCGTCCCGGCCTGGAAGGTGCCGTCGCCATTCCCGAGCAGAATGGAGATCGACATGGTTCCGGCATCGGCGATCGCCAGGTCGGTCTGGCCGTTGCCATTAAATAGACCGGTCGCCATCGAAAGGATACCACGGGTCGTGTTCGCCGACTGGCCGAGCAGGTTGCCGGCACCGTTTCCCAGCAGAATGGAGACCGTATTGGTCCCGAGGTTGGGGACCGCGAGATCGGTTCGGCCGTCCTGGTTGAAATCGCCCGCGACGATCCCGTAGGGCTCGCTCCCAACCGGCAAGGTCGCCCCGTCGAGGAACGTCCCGTCGCCGTTGCCCGAAAGGATCAGAATACTGTCGCCGTCGAAGCTCACGACGGCCAGGTCGAGCGAGCTGTTGCCGAGAAAGTGGCCGACGGCGATGCCATGCGGCTGGATTCCGGCGGGCTGGTTCACGGCAGTCTGAAACGTCCCGTCGCCGTTCCCCATTAGAATCGAGATATCGTTCGTACTGGAGTTGGCGACAACGAGATCCGTCTGGCCGTTCCCGGCGAGGTCGCCCGAGGCGATCGCGACTGGGGCGCCGCCGACCGGGTCGTTGACCGGGGCACTGAAGGTTCCGTCACCGTTGCCTCGCAGGATCGAGACGTCATTGGAACCACCGTTGACCACGGCCAGGCTGACCACCCCACCGCCGAAATGACTGGCGAGGATTGCGTCGGCGCCGGAGTTTTCCGGGCCGAGCGAGTAGGAGACCGGCGCCCGGAAGGTGCCGTCGCCGTTCCCAATCAAGACGAGGACCGCGTCGAGGCCAGAGCAGGTGACAGCAAGATCCACAACCCCCGTTCCCGAAAAAGGCGCCGCGGCAATCGCAGTGGGATTCGCTGGTTGAAGGCTGGTGGTCGGAGTGAGGTCGTAGGTTGGACCAGCCGAGAATGAGCCGTTGCCGTTGCCGATGAGGATCGAAACGCTCGAATCACCCTGGTTCACGACCGCGAGGTCGACCTTCCCGTTTCCAGAGAAATCACCCGCGACGATCGCCACCGGGGTTGATCCGACAGGGAGTGTCTCGGGAGGTTGGAAAGTGCCATCGCCGTTCCCCATCAGGATCGAGACCGTATTGCTTCGCTCGTTAGCGATGGCGAGATCGATCCGGCCGTTGCCAGCGAAGTCGCCGGTTGCGATCGCGGCCGGCGCGTTTCCCACCGGAATCGGCTGCGCGGGGGGCTCGGACGCGGTCAGGCTCGCTGAGAGACTGAATGTCCCGCTTATGCCCGAATCCGAGACGCGGAGCGAGTAGGTTCCTGGGGCGAGATACGTGTCGATCGAGGCGATGGTCCCAGCCGACGAGGAGCCGTCGCTCCGGGTCAGGACGTTTCCATTCCCGTCGAGCAACTCAATCGTCGGGTCGTTTGCAGGGGACGTCACCGTGGCGACGAGCGTCCCGCCCAGGCTCACTGTGATCGGGTAGGTGGGCTCGGGAGCCCCAGGGACGGAAAACGAAGCCGAGACGATCGCGAGATTATCCACCGGAGCGCTCCCGGTGAAAGTCGCTCCGCCGACCGAGACACCCTTCAGACTCAATTGCGGACCGACTGAGAGCGGGTCGGCGGCCGAGAGGACATCGCCGACGACGGAGATCAGTGGCGATCCGGAATAGCCAGGCTGGGTTGTCCCGTCGAGGATCGTCGGAACGGTCGGGGCCGGCAGGGGACTTGTCAGGTGAATGAACCTCGGACCGGTCCCCTGGATGCCGAAGTCGATCGTGTTGGGACCGCCTGGCGCCTGGTTCGAGTCAAGGATGGCCTGGCGAAGAGATCCCGGCCCTGAGTTGTTGGTGTTCGCGACCAGAAACGTCGAGAGGAGTGTTCGATCTTCCATCCATTCCAGGCGGGGCCGGAGCCGCGACGATCGAAGTCCGGGCGCGAGCGAGCCGGCCGGACCTCGGCGGCTAGGGCGGAAGTGCATCGCGGCGCGATCGGTGTTGTTCATGAAGGCGATCCAGGAGACGCAGATCGAATCTTCCAGCCAATCTACGGCGCGAGTCTTACTTTCGGGACGGTGCGGGCTTTTCCGCGGAGCCGCCGTCAACAGTGGGGGACGCCGAGGTCGACATCTCCACGATTCCCCTCGCCAGAACCCTGCGCCGGATCGCGTCGAAGGCTCGATCGGTCTGGATGATCTTGCGAATCTCGTCGGAAAGGTGTTCTTCGCGAGCATTCCGGATCGACGCCATCAGCAGGGCGACGGCGCGATCCTGGTATCGTTGGGAGAGGCGGACGCTGTCGAGACCGCCGCGGCGGGCCTCGGCGGCGACGACGCGAGCGGCCAGAGCATAAACTCGGGCCGACTTGATCAGCAGTTCCCACCCCGGATCACCCAGGGAAAGGGCTGCCTCGGCGTCGCCGACGGCCTCGCGGTGCTGGCTGAGCCGGAGCCGGGCCAGGCCACGGCCGACCTTTGCGTCGGCGTTACTGGGATCGAGGCGGAGCACTTCCTCGAAGTCGTTCAGGGCGAGCGTTGGGGCATCGGCAACGACGTAGAGCCAGCCACGGCTCCTGCGCAACAAGGCCGGATCGCCCCCCATCGCCAGCGCCGTGGTGAAGTCGTCGACGGCGCCGGGGAGGTCGCGGAGCGACTCTCGAGCGATGGCACGCTGCTCGTAAATCCCCGCCGTCGCCTGGTGCGATTCGATCAGGGCATCGCAGGACCTGAGCACCTCGTCGTGGCGTTTCAGGCGAAGGAGGAGGTCGAGCCGGAGGCGATGGGCGTCGGCATAACTGGGAACGCGATCGATCGCGGCGTCGGAGGCGGCGAGAGCTTCGACAAGCCGGCCCTCGCGTCGAAGGATCTCCGCCCGATCGACCTGGTCACGCGCGACGACCCGGGCCTTATCGCCTTCCAGGCGGATCGATCGGTCGAGATCGGCGAGGGCCTGGGCTCGATCGGCGGGCGTCGCCTCGGGGTCGGCCACGACGGCCTCGGCCCGGCCTCGGTACAGGGCCGCCATCTGGGGCCGGCGTTCGATGGCCCGGGAGAACTGTTCCAGCGCCTCACGGGTCTTTCCCTGGGCTCGTCGGACGGCCGCCAGGGTGGCATAGGCCGGGAATTTTCGCCCGTCGAGGGCGATCGCCTGGATGAGCGAGCGCGCCGCTTCGTCATAATTCTTGCGCCGATAATCCAGAACGGCGTGGTTGACGAGCAGGATGTATCGGAGTTCGATGTTGGGCTTGCGGTCGAGGATCTCGGCGGCGCGTCGGAAGTCGGCCTCGGCCATCTCGGCACCGGCGCGAGCGTCCTGCGGCGTCGAGGCGCGTGTCGGGAGGCCCGAGGCGACACCCCGGAGGATATAGAGCCAGGCGGAGTCGCGTTCGAGGTTGAGGCAGGCGGTAAAGATGGCCCGTGCGGCCTCGGTGTGGCCGAGCTGGAACTCGCAGATCGCCGAAAGGCAACGCGCCCCGAGATGGCCCGGGCGATCGCGGAGCATGGCGGCAAATTGTCCGAGCGCCGCGACCGGATCGCCCCGTCGGTAAAACTCCTGACCGGCCAGATAGCGGTCAAACGGTGTCGCGACCTCGCATTCCGCGGCCGCATGATGTGCGGACTCAGCCGCCTTCGCGTCGCCGGATCGTTCCAGGCAATCGGCCTTCCGCAGGAGATAGGCACGTGTTGGCTGGGGCCTGAGGGTCGTTGCCTGAGCCAGCCGTCTTAGACCCGACTCGGGCGTCGGCTCGATCTTCGAGAGAACGAGCAAGAGCTCATAACAGCCCTCGACAACCTCATTCTTCTCCTCCGACGACAGAACCTCGGGGATCGAGGCGATCGTCCAGGCGTCGCCTGGCCCGGACTTGCCGTAGATCGCGAGGGCCTCAACGGCCTCTCGACGGGCGGCGACCGGATCGCCGCCGACATCTCCCTCGGAAATGGAGAGGGTCTGGAAGAGGGCCAGGTTCAACCGCTCGCGGAACCGGCCGAGTCGTTCGCGCTCGGCCGAGGCGCGCTCCAGGGCCGACTGACTCTCCTGGAGATCGGCAAGTCGGGCGTCAAGCTCGCCGAGGGTTGTCTCGAGCCGGACGGCCAGCTCCTGAATCCGGGAGTCGTCGTCCAGACCCTTGAGCCTTGGGAGGAACTCGACGATCCGTCGCCTTGCGTCGGTGATCTGGCTGGCGGTGCGGGCCTCGGCCGCGGCTCCCTCCAGTCGAGGAGCGTCGGAGAGTGTCGTGGCGATGAGGAGACTCCGGGCCAGCCGGGCGTCCTTCTCTGCCAGCGCGCCCGCGATCAGCCCGCCGGTTAGCACCAGGCTCAGGAAGATCGCCGCCGCCCTCGCCGGATTCCGGCGCGACCATTTCCATGCCCGCTCCCAGCCGGCGATCGGCCGGGCCTCGATCGACTCGCCGTCGAGGTAACGTTTCAGATCGACCGCGAGGGCACCCGCGCTCGAATACCGTCGAGCTGGGTCCTTTTGAAGACACTTCAGGCTAATCGTCTCCAGGTCGCGCGGGACCTTCGGGACCAGCCGGGAAGGCGAGACCGGGTCGTCGTCCACGACCTGGCGCAGGGTCTCCAGGACCGTGGCCCCCCGGTAAGGGACGCGACCGACCAGCATCTCGTAGAGGATGGCCCCCAGCGCATGGACATCGGCCGCCGGCCCGACGTGTCGCGAATCGCCCCGGGCCTGTTCGGGAGCCATGTAGCTTGGCGACCCCATCACCTGCCCGCTGAGCGTCTGGCCGTCGTCGCCGTCAACCCGCTTGGCCAGGCCGAAATCGGTGATCTTGGGAACGCCGTCGGCACTGAAGAGGATGTTCGAAGGCTTGAGGTCGCGGTGAATGATCCCCGACTGATGCGCGAAGTCGACCGCCAGGGCGATCGCATGGAGCAACTCGGCCGCGTTCCGTCCTGTCTGCGGGTCACCGGCCAGCCGGTCCTGAAGACTGCCCCCTTCCAGCAACTCGAGAACGACATAAGGAAGCCCGTCCGCCTCATTGATATCAAAAATCTGGATGATATTGGGATGTCGCAGCCGGGCGACCGACTCGGCCTCGACCCGGAACCGGGCAAACGAGTCGGACCGGGCCTGCGCTCCACCCCGGATCATCTTCAGGGCGACCAGTCGATTGAGTCCTCGGTGCCTCGCCCGATAGACGACGCCCATCCCGCCCTCGCCAAGCCGATCGAGGATTTCGTATCCGGGGACCGTCAGACCACGGGTCGCCTCACCCGAAGCCATCTCTCCCTGTATGGTCGCGTAAGGATCCCTCGGCGACGATTCCATCGCCTCGACGTCCGTGATCGTCGCGCCCTCGGCCGACTCGGCCGGAGAGTCTATAAGGGCAAGCGTCGCTTGCGGATCGGCAGAGCGTTCGTCCATCATCAAGACGGTCTGGCGAGGATCGTCGTGTTCTGACAGATCAACGGAAGAGTCAAGAAGTGTTTCGGCCCCACTTTCCTGAATGGTCTCGCATGGATTTGGGGCCAGCATCACCGAGGGAGTCAGAACGATTCCATCAACGAAATCCACTCCGATCGTTCGGCGAGGGTCGTCGGCCAGGGTCGCGGCGACATCGAGAGCGGGGACGGCCGGCATCTCATCCAGTGTGCAGGGTATCGTCTTCTCGACTTCCGTTCGATTCACGGGTGTCTCGGAACGTGAGAACCGATCGAGGAGCGTCTGGCAGGCAGGGCATTGCTCGACGTGGGCGAGAATCCCCGCCTCGTCCGCGCCCTCGAGCCCGCCTTTGACGAGGCGCCTAACGTCGCTCTCGCTGGGACACGCTCTCATGGAGTCAATCCTCGAGGTCGTTCGACAGTTGGCCCGTTCCTCGCACTGCTAAATAAGAAGATACCCAAAGATCCCGTGAACCCGCCCCCGGAATTCTTCCGAACTGCGCAGGTTTCCGTAAACAAGGGTTGGGATGGGAGGGTCAGGTTTCGCGGCGGGCCAGGTTCCGAAGGGTCTCCAGGCCCCGATGCAGTGTGGTGTCATCTACGGCATACGAGATTCGGAAGTGTGTATCATACCGCGAGAAGACATTCCCGGGAATGATCAAGAGGTTGTGTCGGATGGCCTCGGCGGCGAATTCGGAGGCCGTGCCCCAGGGAGCGCGGGGGAAGGCGTAGAAGGCACCTTCGGGAGTGGCGAGATCGAAGTCGTCGCGGAGAGCTGCGACAACGGCGTCTCGTTTGCGACGGTAGGCCTCGACCTGGGAGCTGAGCTCGAGATCAAGCGCGACGATTCCGGCGTGCTGGGCCATGCTCGGGGCACAGACAAAGCTGAACTGCTGGAGCTTTGCCATCTCCTGGATCAGTCGGGAGGGACCATGGGCGTAGCCGAGCCGCCAGCCGGTCATTCCGTACGCCTTGCTAAAGCCATCCACGACCAGGACATCTTCGTTCCAGGAGGCGGGTGAGGCGAACGGCTGGTCGTAGCAGAAGGATCGATAGACCTCGTCGCTGATGAGCAGGAGATCCCGGCGCCGGCAGAGCTCGGCCAGGGCCCGCATTTCGGCTTCCGAGGCGACGATCCCGGTTGGGTTGTTGGGGGAATTGAGGACGACGCACCTAGTTCGGGGAGTGATGGCGGCCTCGACCTTCGCCGCGTCGGGGCGGAAGTCGGGATAGGTGTCCACCGCGACGGAAACACCCCCGGCGAGGGTCGCCAGGTGGCGGTACATCCCGAAATAGGGGTCGAGGACGATGATCTCATCGCCCGGGTTGACGACCGAGCAAATGGCCAGGAGCAGGCCACCGGAGGTTCCCGCGGTGACGAGAACCTCGCGATCGGGGTGGCCGAATCGGGTATCGAGGTCGGCCTGGATTCTGGTTCGGAGTTCGGCGAGACCCTGGGTCACAGTGTAGGCATTGTGACCGGCCTCGATGGCCGCGATGGCCGCCTCCTTCGCCGGGGCGGGGACATCGAAATCGGGCAGGCCGATCGATAGGTTGATCGGGTCCTTCATCGACTTCGCCATCTCGAACGCCTTCCGGATTCCGGAGGCATCGATGTGCTTCATCCTCTCGGCGATCCAGGCGTCGTTCACGATTGGCTCTCGCGTCGGATCAAGGTCAGTTGGCAGATCAGTAGGTGAGTAGGCTAAGAACCTCGGTCGGCTCGAGTTTGGCCCGGCCACCGAGGAAACCCAGCTCGATGACGAAGGCACAGGCGACGACCTCGGCGCCGGTGGACTGGACGAGGTCGCGACAGGCCCGCATTGTTCCGCCCGTGGCCAGGACGTCGTCGATCAAGAGCACCCGGCGGCCGGGGCCGAAGGCGTCGGTGTGGACTTCCAGACGATCGCGGCCATATTCGAGGTCGTACTCGAGGGCGATGGTCGCATGAGGAAGCTTACCGGGTTTTCGAATCGGGACGAAGCCGGCGTTGAGGCGAAGGGCGAGCGGGGCACCGAAGATGAAGCCTCTGGCCTCAGCCGCGGCGATCGATTCGATCCCTCGGCCGGCGAAGGCGGCTTCCAGTGCGTCGATCGCGGCGCCGAAGGCGGCCGGCGACGAGAGCATCGGCGTGATGTCCTTGAACTGAATTCCAGGCTTGGGAAAGTCGGGAATGTCGCGGATGAACTGGCCGATGTCGATGGGGTCGGGGCCCGGCATGGGACGGTTCGCTCCGGTGTTCATTCAGTAGGTGCCTGGCTCACGAAGCTTCCGGCGTTGGGCGATTCGAGACACTCGACTATGGGGGATGATCGCGAGGTTGTCCAGACGCGGGCGAGGCCCCCTGGGTGGGGCCTCGCCGGTCGGTTGGGATTTACTGGCCGCCGCCCGCGGCCGGCGCGGGGGCTGGGGCGGTCGTCGCGGTGCCGGGGGCTGACCTGGAAGCGGCCGGCTTCTCCACGGGCTTGAGCGGACGGAACTGCTGATCGGCGACCTCGGGAGCCAGGGCGGCGGGTCGGGCCATCCGCGCCGGTATCCGGCCGGTGGGGACCGGGGTTTGGGCCGCCTTGGTGGTTGCCTCGTCGGCCGAGTCCTTGTTCCCCATCAGCCGGACGTCGCGATCGGTCCGGTGATCGGGGTGGGTCTCCTCGTTCGCCATCTTGATCGAGCCGGTGAGCCGGTTCTCGATCTCGGCCTCCTTGATGAGGCCCTCGAAGAGCTTTTCCATCTGCTCCTTGAGCTTGACCTCGTAGAGCATGTCGCGGAGGTGGGTGAGGACGGCCTCATCCTTGGGATTGACCTTGGTGTCGGCTGGGTCGAGCCCCTCGCGACGGAGGATGATGTACGACGATTCGCCCATCTGGATGACGCCGGTGACATCGCCGTCCTTGGGCTTGTGACTGGGATCCTTGTCCTTCGGATCGCCATCGACCAGGTCGCGGAAGGCGGCGTCGCTGACGGTGCGGGGGTAGGAGTGGCGGGTGATCGGCTCGGCGAGCAGGCCGCCGAGGGCCTTGCTGCCGGGGTCCATCGACTGCTCCTTGGCCATGACCTCGAAGCCGCCCGGGTTGAGCCGCAACTGCTCCCAGATCGCGAACGCCTTCTGGGAGCTGTTCACCATGATCATCCGGACGCGGAGCTTTTCGCCAAACTGCGACTCGAAGGCCTCTCGCATATCGTTCGGCGTGACCTGGACTCGCGATCGGCAGAGTTTCTGCATGGCGATTGCGGGGTAAACGATCTCTCGGGCGTACTGCGAGGGGCTGATCCCGCGCTCCTTGTCGAGGGTGCGGAGCCAGGTGGTCCGATCGAGGCCGAACCGCTGGGCGATGTTATTGATCTCGTCGTCGATTTCGGTGGCGGTGACCGTCATCTTGGCCCGGGTCATCGCCTGCTCGATCAGCAGGCGGCTGATCATCGTGTCGAGAACCTTTTTTCCCTCCTTGGCGACACACTCGTCGGCGAGTTGTAGCCGTGTGATCGGCTGGCCGTTGACCAGGGCGATCGGGTCGGAGGGGTTGACTGGGATGCCGTCCGGCTTGACGCCAGGGACGTCGGAGAAGGCCGACCTCAGATCGACCGTTTTGGGACGGCCGGGAGTGCGCTGGGCGCCAGCCTGGGGCGCCGGAATTCGGTTGCCAATCGGCTGCTGCGCCCCAGCGGGGGGCGGGGTCGTCATCGAGATCGTCAGGGCCGCCAGCCCGATCCCCAGCAGCCGGCCGCGATCGCCTTGCCATGCGTTCTTCACGACTCGCCTCCCAAATCCGTTTGGTCCTGGACGTGATTCCTTCAAGATTCGCCGGCATCGGGCCGAGACTCTAGACCCTGGACCAGGATCGGTCAAGGCGGAATCGCGGGTCTCGAATGGCTCCTGAGAAAAGGGGAGGAAATCCGGGATGCGGCGGGTTATTCTGGGGATCTCTTCCCGGAACGCCGTCCGACGGATGGCCCGGCCCACCCCATTCCCACTCCGGAACCTTCGGTGAACCTCATGAGGATAACAACCGGGATCGGCTGGATCGCCCTGTCGGGAGTCCTGGTGGGAACGTTGCCCGGCAGCGCGCTCGGTCAGCGGGCCGAGGTGTTCACTCGACACGCGGCCGTGGCGCAGGAGGGGAACGCCGCCGCGGCTGGACGCGAAGCCCTTCGGGCAGGCGGGAACGCCGTGGACGCGGCGGTCGCCACTGCCTTCGCCCTGGCCGTCACGCTCCCCGAGGCCGGTAACATCGGCGGCGGCGGCTTCCTGGTCGCCTATCTTCCCGACCGAAACGAAGTGGTTAGTGTCGACTTCCGCGAGACCGCCCCGCGGTCGGCCACCGCGACAATGTACCTCGGCCCTGATGGTCGGCCGAAGCCTCGATACCGAACGGGTGCCTGGGCGGCGGGTGTTCCTGGTACGGTCCGCGGCCTTGCGACGGCGCACGCCCGATGGGGTAAGCGACCCTGGGCCGAATTGATCCGCCCGGCGATCCGACTCGCCCGCGAAGGATTCGCCATTTCCGACGACCTCGCTCAGGGTCTCAATAGCCAGCTTGGCCCGATCGCTCAACAAGGCAAGCCGACCTCCCGATCCCGCAGCGACTTCGGCCGGTTGGGCGACTATCCCGAATCGGTCGCCGCACTGGGCAAGACGGATGGAACGTCCTGGCGCGCCGGCGACCGACTCGTCCAGCCGGACCTGGCCGCGACTCTCCAGAGGATCGCCGAGCAGGGCCCCGACGAGTTCTACACCGGGCGGACCGCCGAGCGGATCACGACCTACGTGGAGAAGCACGGTGGGTTCATCACGCGGGACGATCTGAAGGCTTACGAGGCGAAGGTTCGGCCGGCGGTCCACACCACGTTCCGAGGGTTCGACGTCTACGGCGCCGGGCCGGCGAGCTCGGGAGGCGTGACGCTCGGACTGATGCTCAACATCCTCGAACGCTTCGATCTGAAGGCCGACGGGCGAGAGTCGCCCCGGACGTTGCACCGGGTCGCCGAGGCAATGCGGCGCGCCTACTTCGTTCGTGCGACCCGGCTGGGCGACCCCGATTTCGTGGCGGTCCCGGTCGACGAGTTGACTTCTCGGGCGTTCGCCGACGGGCTGGCCCGTACGATCGGCGATCGCGCGACCCCGAGTGCGGAACTGGCCGATTTTCCGATCCTCCCGGCCGAGGGCGACCACACGACGCACTTTTCGACGTTCGACGATCACGGCGGAGCCGTCGCGATGACCTACACGCTGGAGGACTCTTACGGGGCGAAGTGCATCGTCGAGGGGGCTGGGTTCCTGCTCAACAACGAGATGGGCGATTTCAACCTGCGTCCAGGCCACACCGACGCCCGGGGCTGGATCGGGACACCCGCCAATCAGGTCGCCCCCGGCAAGCGGATGCTCAGCTCGCAGACTCCGACACTGGTGTTGCGAGACGGGCGGGTCCGGATTGTCACAGGCTCGCCGGGCGGCCGGACGATCCCGAACACGACGCTCTGGGTAGTGCTGAACCTGGTCGAGTTCGGGCTGGATCCGGCCTCGGCGGTGGGCGCGGCCCGAACGCATCACCAGTGGTTCCCCGATGTGATGACCCTGGAAGGGCACGACTGGCCGCGGGCGACGCTTGACGCCCTTTCCTCGATGGGACACCGACTTCGGACGATCGAACGGCAAGGGAACGCCAACACGATCGTGGTCGAGCCGGCCGATGCGGGGCGCCCCGCTCGCATCCACGGCGTGCCCGATCCGAGGCGGTCGACCACCCGAGCGGCGGGCGATTAATCGGCGCCGTCGGAGAAAAATGCGCGACCGCTGCCACAAGATCGGGAGTGCGACGTATATCCCTTCAGGACGATCGAGCGAGAGGCTTTGACGTCCTCCGGGAGACCTCGCCCGCTTCGAGGCGGCCCGATTCCCCAGGAGATTCCCACCATGAGAAATCCGGCCCATTCCGAGAGCCCGACGGTCCTGCTCCGGGTAAGTGACGGGACCTTCCACATGCACCGCTCGTTCAACGATTTCTCGCAGGCCACCCGGAGCGCCGAGGCGTATGCCGGCGCGGGCTTCCACGTGGCGATGATGTCCGCGACTGGTCGGTTCCTGCTCCAGTTCGAGCCTCGCCGCCACCGGATCGCCGTCTGATCCGTGGAGCGATCGACCCTCGAAAAAGGGGGTTCGGACGGGCTCTCCCCCCAAAAACCCGGGATTTTCGGCGGAAAATCGCGGTCCTCGCCTGGTTTTGCTGGATGTTTCCGGCATAATCGTCGAAAACGATGGGCAAGAGCCTCGGTCGCCGACCGCGGGATGGCGCGATCGAACGGTTCGATCCAGGCGAAGCAACGATCTCACAGGAGGGTCATGGCCCATGGCCAAGAAAGCCGCACCCAAGGCCGCCGAGGCGAAGGCGGCCCCCGCCCCGAAGGCGGCCGCCGCCGAGAAGAAGGTGAAGCCGCGCACGAAGGCGGAGCTGTATGCGAAGCTGGCGGAGACGAGCGGCCTGTCGAAGAAGCAGGTTGCCACGGTGTTCGAGCAACTGGCCGAGGTGATCAAGGCCGACCTGAGCAAGAAGGGCCCGGGGCAGTTCGTCGTGCCGGGGCTGATCAAGCTGAAGGTCGCGATCAAGCCGGCCACGAAGGCGGGGATGAAGAAGAACCCGTTCACCGGCGAGATGCAGCAACAGGCGGCGAAGCCGGCGAGCCGAACCGTCCGGGCTCGCCCGCTGAAGGCCCTCAAGGACATGGTCGTCTGAAGCTCGCCCCCGGGCGAACGGGCCGATTGGGCCCCAGAACGCACCGCGACCGCCGAGGTCGGGCGCAGCCGCCCAGACCGGCCGTCGTGGTGCGTCGGCTTTTCTGGCCCGGAAGAGGCGAGACGTCGGCTCATTCGACAACCAGCTCCCAGTGAAATCCCGCGGTCCGACCATCGAGGACGAGCACCACGCCCTCGCCGTCCGGCAGCGCTTCGAGCGCGACGTCCTTCGTGCGTCGGCCGGAAGGGTCGAGCGCGTGGGCGTGGATCGTTCCCTTCCGATGCCAGGCGATCCGGGCCCGGACCGGTTCCTGGAGGAACGGCGGGCGGCCGGGATCAGCCACGGAAAGCTTCCACGAATCGACCCACTTGAATCCGGTCGGCTCGACCCGCCCGACGGCCGTGACGAGAAGTCGCTTCGCCTCGGCGATCGGCTCGGGCCCGATCGAGGTCGCGGCGAGGACGGCGTAGTCGTTCTCGGTCGCGAATTCCATCCGGCCGATCCGGGTTGAGTCGCCGCCCGACCAGCCGGCGATGGCCTGAGTGAACGGCGTATCGATCGCGAGCCGGCCCTGCGCCGGATCCCAGCCCGGTACCGCTGCTCGCCCGCCTCGCGACGAGTGACGAACTCCGCTGGCCTGGGCCTTCGACGAGTGCCCCCGATGGAAAAGCGAGGCCGCGTGCGGCAGCATCGCCAGTACGTGCGGGCTCCCGTTGAGGATCTGTGGAAAGGCGAAGATATCGTCGCCGCCGACCTGGCCGACCGGGCCGTCGCCCCACGTCTTGGGGTAGAGGAAGACACCTCGGCGCACGATTGCGTCCCAGTCCTGGGTGGCGGCCGTCTGGACGCCGAGGAGGAAGTCGCCGGCCTCTGTCGGAGACGACCAGGCCCCCATCGTGAAATTGCACCATTGCCCGGCGACATAGGGTCGGTCGTGCTTCCGCTTCTTCTCGGCCAGGGCGATCAGGCCGCCGTCTCGACTCCAGAGCATCGCCCGGTACTCAGGCGAGGTCCAGTCGGCCGAGGGGAACCAGTAGAGGCGGTCGTCGATCAGGTCGAGGCCCTCGGCGGCCTGAGCCTGGGCATACTCGCGCTCCCGACGCCAGTGCGACCCCCCCGCGATCGGAGCCCGGACGCCAGCGAGTCGAAGCTCCTCGGCCATCTGGCGAGCGTGCTCGGCCTCGGCCCATTCCCAGAGCCGCCGGCCCGAAGCCCCCGCCGGAGCCTTCGACCCTCGCTCACGGAGAGCCTTTGCATACGACGAGGGGAGCGAGTCGGGACGATCGATCTGGTCGAAGAGCGAGATCTCGCCGTCGAGAGTGACCCAGGCGAGTGTCGGATCCTCGCGAAGGGCCAGGCCGGTTTCGGGGTTGACGTGGTCGAGCAGAGCCCGAGCGGCGGCCATCGAGAGCTTTCGGAGGGTCGGATCGATGATCGCGGCCGGACCGCCGCCGTCGGGAAGCAGACCCGGCGACTCGACGCCGTCGCCAGCCCGGTACCGCCGTCCCGACTGGAGCTCGAGCGCCACGTAGATCCCTCGCGACTTCAGCGCGGCGATTGCGTGGTCGAGATGGGCGAGAGCCTCGGTGTCGAGGGCCTTCGTATCGTCTCGGGCGTCGTCGAAGAGGCTCCGGCCAGGGCCGAGAGGCAGGTCGAGGTCGCCGAGCCGGACGAGGTTGATCCCTGACCGAACCAGCCGATCGGCCATCGCGTCGGCCCGATCGGGGTCGAGGAAGGCCGTCTGCGGCAGGTAGCTCACGCCGAAGAACCGGGCGCGAGACCCGCCCCCGTAGGTCAGCCGACCGTTCTTCACCGCGACAGCCCCCTCACGACCCGCCGGCTTCGGAACGAGGAACGAGACGTCGAGCGCGCTGCCGGGGGCCAGTTCGGGGGCGGTCGGGACGGTCAACCAGGCGTCGGTCGCGTCGGTCGCGTGGTAGGGGACCCAGGCGTTCTCCTGGGCGTTGCCGGCGGGCGTGATTTGCACGTCATCGATCCGGATCGAACCCGAAGAATCGTCCTTGTTGATCTGAAAGATGGCCCGGACGGCACCCGGCGGAACGACAACCTGCTCACGCGACTCTTCCCACGGAGAGCTTCCCGACCAGGTCAGGATCGGCTGGCCCGAGGGGCCGACCGGCCGGCCGAGTCGATCGAGGAAGAAGATCATCGCGTAGGTCGAGTCGGCCCCGCGAAGGCCCGAGCATTGCGCCCAGACCGAGACTTCCAGCGCGTTGAAGCGATCGACTGGTAGCCCCAGTCCAGCGATGGCCATCGAGCGTCCGCGGGAGAGGTCGAGGGCCGACTGAGAGTCGTGGCCGGGGAAGGATCGGTGGGCTTCCTTGACGGTCCAGGAGGCGGGCTTCGGATCCCCCAGCTCGAAGTCTCCGTTGACGATCAGGTTGGCGGTCGCGTAGCCCCCGATCGGTACCGTCTCGACCGTCATCCCATCGACATCGAGCAGGCCGGTGCCACCCATCAGGCCGGTCGAGAGAATGGCGTCGCGTGAGCCGGGCGGGACCGGGATTCGCTTGACGACGCGAGTCCACCGGCTCCCGACGCTGTGTGTCCAGGGCCCAATCATGCCTCGGGAGAGCGGCTTGAGCTCATCGTCGTAGAACTGGATCAGGAGTGAAGGTTCGGTCCCGCTACGGTCGCCGACCCGGCCATCGGCGAGTCGAACCCAGAGACCCAGGATGATCGCCTCATACTTCCGGCCGTCGACACCAAAAGCCCGGCTGATCCGTGCCGGTCGGCCGGCGGCCTTCGCTCGGAATCGGAAGAAGTGCGGCCCAACGTATCCGCCCTCGGACATCCATTCGACGTCGCGCGCGTTGTACCAGGCGTCCGGAACGCCGTCCTTGTTGGCGTCGGTCTCCAGGTCGTCGAGCGCGGGCGGACCTGGCCGCACGACCAGATCGTCCTGGCCGATCGACCGACCGGCCATCGCTGGAACCAGGCCCAGCACAAGGGCCATCGTCACGCCCCGAAGCCACCAACTCCACCGACGACGCTTGCAAACCACGGCTTTTCTCCCCTCCAGAGGCCGGCTCCTCGGCCGGCCGGATGGCCAGACCTGGATCTCCTCGACACTCAACGATCGCCCGACTTCCGTTTCTCCGCGGCCTCGCGCTGAGCGCGACCGGTCATCGGGACGAAGAGCGTCGGCTTGACCGCCTTCAGCTTCACCTCGCCGTTGTGCTTGTCTCCAACGTACACCACCTGATTGAACCGGGCTCCGATCGGGATCACGATCCGTCCCCCTTCTCGAAGCTGGTCGATCAACGGACGCGGAACCAGTTCGGGAGCGCAGGTCACGATCACGGCGTCGAACGGGGCCGCGTCCGGCCATCCCTCGTATCCGTCTCCGACACGCGTATGGATATTGGTGTAGCCAAGTTCCTTGTGGAGCCGGGCGGCCCGCTCGCCCAGCGGAGCATGGATTTCAACCGAGTAGACATCCTTCACGATCCGGGAAAGGATCGCCGACTGATAGCCCGACCCGGTTCCGACCTCATAGATCCTGTCGGTGGGCTTCGGATTCAGGAGTTCCGTCATGAAGGCGACATCGTAGGGCGGTGTGATGGTCTGAGCCTCGCCGATCGGGATCGACTCGTCGTCGTAGGCGAGGCGGCGGGCCTCGGGCGGGACGAAAAGGTGGCGAGGGACAGTCCGGAAGGCGTCCAGCACCCTCGGGTTCTTGATACCTCGTTCGACCAGGTGAAGCTGAACCATCCGATTGCGGGCCGCGGCGGTCGGGTCGTCTACCCTGGCGCTGGTGGCGGCCTTCTCATCTCTCGCACGGGTCGTCCGATCCTGCTGCCCGATCGCGGTCCCCTGAAACGCGAACCCGATCCCCAGAACAACCAGTCCGGTCGCCAACCCGGCCCATCGTCCGTGCCACATCCGCCCCTCCCTCGATGGAAATGAAGTCTCGATAGCCCCCGTAAACCCGGCCTCGGTTCATCATACAGCCGTCGCCAGAAGGCCGGGAGATCGGGCCGGCCGCACCCCTGGCATCCTCCACACAACCCCGAACCTCCGCTCGAAAAGAGGATTCCGAGCGATCTATGCCATCACGCCCGTGAACCCCTCCGGCAAGGTCAGCCCAAACGGACCAGGATTTGGGTTCGTTCGCGCGGTTTTCCCCTGAGAACGGCTGCCAGTTTGGGATCGGAGACGAGAGGCACTCTTGCAGACTGCCAAAGTTGGCTTCGTTCGTCATCTTTGATCCCGGAAACGAGAGAGGAACGACTGCCGGAATGGCAGCGGTGGGTTCGTTCGCGCGATTTTTCTTGTTCAGTGAGAGATCGGGCGGACCTGATGATTCTCGGCATTTCCCTGAATCACGGAATCCGAATTGTCAAGGAACTATCGTACAGGATTCGCCAAAATAAAGACTACCACAGAATTGCACCAATGCAAATCGACCATGATTTTTCGTGGTTTGGCGGATGAGGCGGTATGGATGCCTCTCGAATACAATCCGTCCGTGAGGCCCGGACGGACGATCGAGGAGAGACTCGGGGCGTCGTGTGACCCAGCTTGGGGGACTTGAGATGAAGGTGCTGGTGATCGGAGGAACGGGTGGGACGGGACGTCCGCTTGTCCGACAGTTGCTGGCGTGCGGACATGAAGTGACGGCCTGGGTACGCCGACCGAATGCGATCTCGGGGGAAGCGGAGGGCGCGGGAGATCGATTACGGATCGTCGAGGGCGAGGCGAGAGACGACGCCTCGATCAACCGAGCCGTGGCGGGGCAGGATGCCGTGGTTGTCGCCTTCGCTCCCAGATCGTTGCGGAGGGACGATCTGCAGGAGACACTTTATCGGAACATGGTTGGGGCCATGCGGGCGCACGGGGTACGTCGACTGGTGAATCTCTCGGCATGGGGGCTGGACAACGACGCGGCGATTCCCGCGCCCTGGATCTTCCGCCACGTGATCCGGCCTGTCTTCCTCCGTCATATCTGGGCCGACAAGCGGCGGGGAGAGGCCATCGTGAAAGCCAGCGGGCTGGAATGGGTCAACGTGCAACCGGGACGGTTACTCAACGAGCCGGCTCGCGGTGGCGTGCGGGCCTCGGTCGACGGCCGGGGCCTTGTCCCTCGGATGAACCGCGAGGACCTCGCC
This sequence comes from Planctomycetales bacterium, assembly GCA_027449865.1. Taxonomy (GTDB): domain Bacteria; phylum Planctomycetota; class Planctomycetia; order Isosphaerales; family Isosphaeraceae; genus JAKAUH01. The sequence continues at coordinate 70,829 of DAIDKV010000205.1, read as the reverse complement.
GCATTCATGATCGAGCAGATCAATCGTGACGAGTGGGTGAGGAGGTCCGTGGTGATCGGGTATTGATTCACCAGGCTGTCGGGGATGTTCGATCGGCGAAGCGAGCCAGGTGAGCGACTGGCTCAACACCTGGCTCGACTGATTCGAGGGTCCGGATTCCAACACAGCTTGCGTGCTCAGTAGCTACTGGAGCTGAGGACTTCGCCGCCCTGACGGGTACCGAGCGCCCACCAGTTGAGCATATTGATCGAGTTTTTGATGAAGTGGACCGATCCGTCGGCAAAGAGGGCGTTCACTCCGCCGGGGTGGTTGCTCATGGCCTGGACGTAGTGGTCGTGCTCGGCCTGGACGCAGCAGTCCATCCGGCATCCGCCCCAGCCGTTGTAGTTGGGCGGGGCGACCGTGTTGAAGAGGGTGTAGCCCATCGCCCCGACGGCCCATCGCCAGCCGGGCCCGCCGTTGACGCCGCCCGGGCTCCGCCACTTGGCCGTGCAGAGTTGCCAGTCGGAAGTCAGCGCGGTGACAGCGGCGTTGCCCAGCGAACGGACGTCCTGGAGGTTGGCCGCCGAGTAGGAGCCGATGTTGCCCGTCGCGTTACCGCGGAAGCCAGGCGTGTACGACCCGGTCTGACCGGTGAGCGACTCCGAAAAGGCGATGGTGTTCGAAGTACCGTCGGTAATGGCCGCGATGTCGAAATTGTTTTCGTAAGCGAACATCCCGGTGGTGTTGTAGTCGTTGTTCTGGCAGCAGTTGGACGTGGTGGTTCCAATGCTGGCAAAGTAGTTATTGATGTTGCCGTATCCGCCCAGGGTGCTTCCCTTACCGGAGTTTCCGTCGGAGGGGCAGAGCAGGACGGCCATCTTCGAGGTGAATACCGTGTAGTTGCAGATCTGGCCGTACTGACCAGACCATCCAGGGGAGTACGAGAAGTTCGACGCGTTGTACAACGTTCCCTGTTCGAGGAACGACGACATCAGGGCGATGGAACTCCAGCCGTCCCAAGAGGGAGAATAATAGGGGGTGTTGGGGGTGCCGCCGGCAGTGGTGTTGCCGGCCATGTTGTAGGGGCTCTTCGAGCCGCCCATGGGGAAGGTATTGTTCCCGGTGTTGTAATTATGCAGAGCCAGCCCAAGCTGCTTGAGGTTGTTGGTGCACTGGCTCCGCCGGGCGGCCTCGCGCGCCGCCTGGACAGCGGGGAGAAGCAGGGCGATCAGGACCGCGATGATGGCAATGACCACCAGCAGCTCAATCAGAGTGAATCCTCGACGATGCTTCATGGCATTCTCCGAAACAGATTCGCGGGTGCGAATCACGGTGCGAAATGTAACTACACGGAATGACGCCTGTTGCCTGAACGTGAACCTGGAAGCGGACACGGCGCGAGATGGACGCCGAACAATTCTCGACGACTCGGGTACCCCTCGGACGACGATCACTTCAACTGGACCTTCTCCTTACCAACATTCTTGTAAGGCTGAGTCTTCATAAAGTTTTCCATGTTCTTGCTCGTCTCCTGGCCGTGTCCGGTGGTGTCCTCGACCTGCGGGGGGCCGGAGTCGCCACAGCCGAGCAGGAAGAGTGCGGTCAGGATGGTCGACGCGCCCATGCCGACGAGGCGCCAGGGGCGCCCGGCACTCGTGAAACTCATCATCAATGACCCTCAAATTGGCCCGGAGGAACGGGGTCTGGGACAGTCGACGGAGCCTAACGCGCTTCCGAGTGGGAAGCAAGGGCCGGGCGCGGAATGGAAATGGATGTCGGACTGCATGGGATATGCCGCCACGTATCAGGCGAGGCGGCCGTCGAGGGCGAGGGAATCGGCCCGGTCAAAGTGGGGGCGGCCGGTGGGCGATTCGGGCTCGTGGTGGTAATGGATCTCGTGCAGCTTTCGGTAGAGAGCGGAGGTGCGCTTCAGTTCGTGATCGGTGCCGACCGCTTCGATCCGGCCCCCCTTCATCAGGACGATCCGGTCAGCAAACTGGATTGTCGCGAGATTGTGCGAGATGAGAAACGTGGTCCGGTTCCGGGCGAACTCGCCAATCGCCTTGCGAATGAGAACCTCGTCCTGGATATCGACGGCGCTCGTGGCCTCGTCGAGGATCAGGATGGCTGGATCGCGGAGCATGGCGCGGGCGAGGGCGATTCGCTGCCGCTGGCCGCCGGAAAGGCCGAGGCCACGCTCGCCGATCAGGGTGTCGTATCCCTTTGGCAGGCTCATGATGAACTCGTGAGCGTAGGCGCGCTGGGCCGCCTCGATGATCGCCGAGCGCGGGGCCTTCGGGTCGCCGTAGGCAATGTTATTGGCGATTGTCTCCTGAAAGAGAATCGTCTCCTGGAGGACGATCCCAATCTGGCGGCGGAGGGTCCGAATGGGGACCTCGCGGATATCCCGGCCGTCGATCCGGATCGAGCCGGACTCGACGTCCCAGAATCGTGGCAGAAGGCTCGTGAGCGTGGTCTTGCCGCAACCGTTGGGTCCGACCAGCGCGATCGTCTCACCGTGCCGGACGGTCAAGCTCAGGCCGTGAAGCACCGGCGTGCCCGGGGTATAGCCGAAGACCACGCGGTCGAACTCGATGGAATTTCGGTGGCGGGCGAGAGCGGGCGCACCCTTCTGATCGGCCACGCGGGGCGTGCGGTCCATCAGGGCACAGATTCGGTCGGACGCCGCGGCGGCGCGCTGGATCTTACCGTGAACGTTCGCCAGCTTCCGGATCGGGTCGGAGACTCCCGCGAGATAGGCGTAGAGGGTCAGAAGATCCTGAATCTCCATGATCTGCCCGGCGAGCTGCAAGCGGAAGATGCCCAGCTCCAGGAACATCGTGTGGTGCAGGACGAGATACGAGCCGGCCAGCAGGGCGATCGCCACCGTGGTGAGGGTCAGCATTTCGAGGACGGGGTCGGACATGGCGTCGATCATCGCGACGCGGACGCTCTTGCGATAAAGGTTCTTCGTCTCGCCGAGGAACCGTCGGCGCTCGACTCTCTCCATCGCAAACGCCTTGACGACCTTGATCCCCTGAAAGGTCTCCTGGAGGATCTTGTAGATGGTCGACATGCTCTCCAGCGATCGGCGGACGGCGCGCTTCATGATCTTGCCGACACGGTAGGTCGTCGCCGCGGAGATCGGGACCAGGATCAGAGTGAGCAGTGTCAGCCGCCAGTTCCAGAGCAGGGCCGCTCCCAGGCAGGTCGTGATCCGCATCGGCTCGCGGATCAGCTTGCTCATCAGGGTGTTCAATCCCTGGCCAAACGACTCCATATCGCTGGTGAACCGGGCCATCAATTCGGCCGAGCCCTGGTCGGAGAAGCTCGCCAGGTCAAGGTTCAAAGTCCGCCGGAAGAAGCGATTGCGGATATCGAAGAGGGTCAATTGCATCACATCGGCGACGAGGACTTCCTGCAAGAACATGAAGAAGCCCTTGAGCGCGACGCCGACCATCACCATCCCGATCAGGAGCAAGAGAGCCGTGAAGGGGTTACCGGGGAGGTAACGATTGACGTAGGGCTGGACGATCAGGCAGCGCTGGAGCCACCAGTCGTTATCGGCGATTTCCTTGGCGATGGAGCCAAGGCGACGATGAAGGCCGTCGACGTCCTTATCGCGAATCAGGGGGCTGCATCGTTCGAAGAGCTCGGCCTTGCGGGCAGCGGCGACCATGGCCTCTCGGCGAAGGACCTCAAGCTGGGCAAGCTGGGCCTGGGCCTTGGGGTCGGAGGCGTTGCGCAGGTCGGCGTCGTGAACTTCCCATTCGAATTGCCGGAGGGCTTTTTCGCGGAGGTCGAGGTCGTCGTGGACCTTTTGGACGTGTTCCTTGATGGAGTCCTTGGCGGCCTCGGCGCGTGGTGCGACGCCGATGGCGAACCTCACTTCCTCGCGACGGGCCTCAAGGGCGGCGATTCGTTCGCGGTAGTCGCCGACCTTGTGAGCAACCCACCTCTGCGGGTTCTGGTCGTTGAACAGGATGTGGAGCAGGGGATAGACGGCGCCCAGTTCGGCGAAGAAGAGCAGGGCGACCATTGCCGCGCACGCGACCGAAAGGCCGAAGCGGAGGCGATAAGGCAAGGCGAACCGCACGAGGCGAGCGAAGTTTTTCATGTTCTCGGCGTCGCGGGGGTGAGACCCATTGTGCTTCCATGCGCCGGCGGGCCCCGGGGACCGTCAGCAGATCGAGGCGTCTTTACCACGACCGGGCCAAAGTGACAATCCGATTTCGAGTTCCATCGGCGAGGCGGCCAAAGATCGGCCAGTCGGGCTTGGAGGATTCGGCCCTGATGGTTAGGATCGTGCGGGCGCGGGTGCCTCTCGGTCACCCAGGCCCCGATCGCGGGAAGGCGGCGATCCGTCAGGGAGGACGGGATGAAGCTACTCGCCCTGGTTGACTCACCCGATCACGTCTGCTGCCGATACCGGATTCGCGCGTTCGCCCCGGCGATGGAGCGAGCGGGGATCGGGGTCGACTATCGAGCGCTGGGCCGGGGTCCGTTCGAGCGAGTGCGCCAGCTCGTTGCATCGGGTCGGTTCGACGCCGTGATCCTCCAGCGCAAGTTGTTACCGGGCTGGCAACTGGGGATTCTCCGCCGGGCCGCGCGTCGGCTGATCTTCGACTTTGACGATGCGGTTCTGTATCGCGACTCGAATGACCCGCGTGGTCCGGAGGACGGGCGACGTCGGCGACGGTTCGCGGCGACGGTGGCGGCGGCTGACGCGGTTCTTGCCGGCAACGACTTCCTGGCCGATTGCGCCCTTCGCGCGGGTGCCCGGGTGCAGGATGTTCACGTGATCCCGACCTGTGTTGAGCCGGAACGCTATCCGAAGGCGAGCGTCGGGATTGCCGAAGGGCCGATCGACCTGGTCTGGATCGGGACGGGCGGGACACTGAAGGGCTTGCTCCAGCCACGTGAGGTCTGGGCATCGCTGGCCAGGAATGTTCCGGGGCTTCGGCTCCGTGTGATCTGCGACCGTTTTCCCGAGGATTTCCCGATCCCGATTGTCCCGGTCGCTTGGTCGGAAGCCGAGGAGGCCCGGCAAATCGCGGCGGGGGACGTCGGCGTGAGCTGGTTGCCGGACGACCTCTGGAGCCGCGGAAAGTGCGGGTTGAAGATCCTGCAATACCAGGCGGCGGGGCTTCCGGTCGTCGCGAATGCGGTTGGATGCCAGGTGGAGATGGTCCGGCCGGGGAGCAACGGATTCCTGGCCGACGACGCGACCGGATGGGTCGAGGCCATGGGTCGGCTGATGCGCGACCCTGAGCTGAGGCGGCGGATGGGCGAGGCATCGCGCCGGGACGTCGAGCGGAATTACTCGGTCTCGGCCTGGTCCGAGGCGTTCGTGCAGTCGATCCAGGGACGTCCGCGGCCGGCACTGTCCGGTCCGCACGCAGCCCGGGTTCGATCCTCGGCCGCGAGCCTCCAGACGGTGGGCGATTCTATATGAGCGTGATGCCCCCAGCCGAACAGGCGGCCCACCCCGGCCGACCTATCGCGCCTCCCCTCATGTTCAAGCCGCCGGCCTGGGAGTGGTCGGGATTCGGCGAGATCGGTTGGTGGACACGTGCCGGGACCCCCTGGCGCGAGATTCTTCTCGGTCCCGACGGTCTCCGGCTTGAGGAATGGCGTGCGGCCGGGCGGGTTGAGACGATCAAGTCGGGCCCCCATCGGATCGTCTACCGGATTGACCTGCCCGAGGGCGCGGTTTTCCTCAAGCATTATCTCATTCCCAATCGCCGGGCGAAGTGGCGGCAGTGGTTTCGCCGCGGTAAGGGGCGGAATGAAGGAAAACGATCACAACGGCTCGCCGCGACCGGTGTACCGACCATCTGGCCGGTCGCTCTCGGAGAGCAGAGGAAGCGAAATTTTCTTTTTGAGAATTATCTCGTCACGCTTGAGATTGCTGATTCCACGCCGCTCGACGAGTTTGTCACCGAGAAATTGCCAGACTGGCCGGAGCCAGAGCGGTCACGGATGCGGCAGAGGGTGGCGATGGCCCTCGGCAAGATGACCGCCCGACTCCACGACGCGGGCTTTCTGCATGTGGACTTCCATCCCGGGAACATTCTCGTTCGATTTCCCACACCGGATGAGCCTGAGCTCGTGATGATCGACCTGGACGCGCTCCGGCTGCGTCGTGAGGTCGACTGGAAAACGGCCCGGCAGAACCTTGCGCTTTTGAATCATTTTTTCTGGGTTCGTTCAAGTCGAACGGATCGGCTTAGGTTCCTCGAACATTATCGGCGCCATCGAAAGGGCCCGGTGCGCGATATTCATAAAGCGGCCGGGCAGATCGAAAGCGCGACGCGAACATGGGCCGAGCGGCTCTGGCGGCGATGGGGTCGTCGGTGTCGCGGGACGAACAAGTATTTCGAGGTGATTTCCGGCGGGTCGACATGGGGGGTGGCCTCTCGCGAGCTGGATGCCGAAACCTCTCGCCAGATCGTCGCCGATCCCGAGTCGCCGTTCCGCGACCCCTGCGCCCGGGTACTGAAGGATTCCCGGACGACGAAGGTGGTCGAGACGACGATGCTCGTTGGCGGGCGGCCATCGGCCGTGATCTACAAGCGGTTCAACCGCAAGAAGTGGCTTGATCCGATCTTGAACCTGTTCCGGCCGTCGCGTGCCTGGCGGTCGTGGCAGGCGGCGCAGGATCTGGTGAGCCGGGGGATACCGACGCCGAGGAATCTTGCTTACATCGAGCGCCGGCCGCACGGAAACGGGCCGATCGTGCGGCTTCTGACGCACGAGACTTACCTGGCGACCGTGAAGGAAGAACCGGCGCTTGACCTCTGGACCTACGCACATGAGGTACTCGCGACGATGCCGATGGAAGCACGTCGGGCGCGGATTCGACGGCTGACGACGTCGCTGGCGGGTTTGATCCGATCCTTGCACGACCGATCGCTCTCGCATCGCGACTTGAAGTGCGCGAATATCTTGATTCGAACGGACAGGATTGAGGACTCAGACGAATTGAGTCTGATCGACCTGGTAGGGGTTCGGCTCCGCCATCCACTGCCGAGGGGACGTCGGGTGCAGAACCTGGCGCGGCTGGCGATCAGCCTGGGATCGGTCCCGGGCGCAACCCGGACCGACGCGCTGCGGTTCCTCCGGCTGTATCTGCCCTGGGGCCTTTCGCCGCTGAGCGACTGGAAGTCGTTCTGGCGTTCGATCGAGCGAGTGATGAGCGCCAAGCGGTCACGAAATCATCGGCGCGGCCGCCCGCTGTCCTGACGGGAGACGAAGCGTGCGAATCGAGAGTCGACGACGGCCGGCGGTCGCCCTGGTGCTCTGGATGCTCGCGGGATGGGCCGGCTGCGCGACCTTCGATCGCGGGAAGTCGCTCGTGCCGAGCAAGCCGAGCGCGCGGACCGGGCCGTTCGTCATCTACTCGAACGCCGGCGCCACTGGCGAAGCGCCGGCGATCCGCTGCCTGGAGGCTCTCGAGCGTGACGCCGGGCGCGAGCTGGGGTTCCGACCGTCGGCCGACCAGTCGCCGGTCGAGATTTACGTTCTGGACAGTCGCGAGGATTTCGAACACTTCCTGCGGTTCTATTACCCAGAGCTCCCGACGCGCAGGGCGTTCTTCATCGCGATGGGGTCGCAGCGGCTGGTCTACACCTATGCGAGTCCGAGGCTTGACGAGGACCTCCGGCACGAGGCAACCCACGCGATGCTCCACGGCGCCTTCGGCGAGCTGCCACTCTGGCTCGATGAGGGGCTGGCCGAATACTTCGAGACCGATCGATCCGACCCCAACGCAGAGCGGAAGCGGCTGGAGTTGATCGCCGATGACCTGGCCCATGGGTGGAAGCCCGACCTGGCCCGGCTAGAGGCGATGGCCGACATCAAGCAGATGACCCAGCGCGAGTATCGGGAGGCCTGGTCGTGGGTCCGGATGATGCTCCGAGGGCCGGAGGAAGGGCGAACGATCCTGATGGAGTACCTCGGCGAACCGGAGCGCGCGGGCGCCCGGATCACGCCCAGGTTGGCGGCGGCTCGAATCGATGAGCGAGCACTGATTGCCTACCTCGACGGCCTGCGGAATCCCGGTGTCCCGGCCGAAAAGCCGGCGACCGCTCTCGCGACAGAGGTTGGACCGGTCCGGATGCAGGATGGCCCCGAATCGCCGCATCGGCGGACGATCCGGAGCCTCTTCCATCGGATAGGATTGTGGATCAGTCGCTAATCTTCGAGGAGCGATCCGGGTTTCGGTCGCGGTCGCCCAGCCCGCCGCGAAGGGGAACCTTGCGCTCGGGCTTAGGGGCCGGCGGCGTTTCGTCGTCGCCATCGGGCTCGGGCTCGGCCTCAAGGCCCGCCTTGCGGGGATCGGGCAGAAGCGAGAGCGAGATCCGCCTCGATTCGGGCTCAACCTTGAGAATCCGAACCTCGACTTCCTGGCCAAGCTGGACGATATCGGAGATCCGCCGGACGCGCGTCGGCGAGAGCTCGGAGACGTGGATCAGCCCCTCGACACCCGGCTCCAGCTCGACGAAAGCACCGAACTCGGAGGTGCGCGTGATCTTCCCCTTGACCATGGTCCCGCGGAGATATTTGTCCGGGGCGTTTTCCCAGGGACTCGGGGTGAGTTGCTTGAGGCCGAGTGTCAGCTTCCGGGCGTTTGGATCGATCTTGAGAATCTTGACCTTCACCTTGTCGCCGATCCGGATGAGGTCCTCGACCTTCTGGACCCGCGCCCAGCTCATCTCGCCGATCGGGAGCAGGCCGTCGACGCCGCCGAGGTCGACGAAGGCGCCGAAGTCCTTGACCGACCGGACGACCCCCTCACGCTCCTGGCCTTCTTCGAGCGTCGCCCAGGTTTTCTCGCGAAGCTCAGCACGCTCCTGTTCGAGGAGGTCGCGGCGGGAGATGACGAGGTTGCGTTCGCGCTGATTGGCCTCGGTGACGATGGCCTTGAACTTCTGGTTGAGGTAGGCCGAGGCGTCCTCAACGCGGCCGAGGTCGATCTGGCTGATCGGCATGAAGCCGCGGATGCCGTCGACATCGACCTCAAGGCCGCCCTTGACGACCTTGGTGGCGCGGGCCTCGACGACGACGCCGCGACGGACGGTCTCCCAGTTGGCCTCGATCGCGGCGCCCTTGAGTCGGAGGATCTGAACGCCCTCGTCAGGATCGAACCGATCGACGATGACGTCGATCGAGGAGCCGGGCGCGGGGATCTCAGCACCTTCGAGCTGCTCGACGGGCAGGACGCCCTCGCTCTTGCCGCCGAGGTCAACGAAGATCGACTTGCCGCGAACGCCGATGACCTTCCCGGTCCGCTGACCGGGCTTGCCTTCCTGCCCGCGCTGATCGGCGGGATTGGGGACGCGCTCGGAGCGGGGGCGACGGCCGCCCTGGGGCTCGAAGTTCTTGGGGTCGAAGCCGGAGAGAGCGGCCTCGAGCTCGGCCTCGAGGTCGGCGTCCCACTGCCGCTTGAGCGAGACGTCGGCGGACCGGGGCTCGCCGGCGGTGCGTCCGGTCGCCTTCGAGAGGGCGTCGTCGATCGCATCGTCGGTGCTGGTCCGCTCGGGCGGCGGCTCCGGCCTCGGCCCGGCGGGGCCGGCGGGTGTGGGGGGCTTGTGCAAGCTCGACTGCTCGTTCGATTCGGACATGGCGTCGCTTCCCAACGATCGATCGGTGCGGGGATCCCTCCGGACGCGCGGGTCCAGCCCGGGCGATTCGGATCCCACCACACTAACGTTTCATGCCCGGGGGGCCAAGTTCCACCTCATTCGACTCGTGTTCCGGTCTTACTATCCCGGAGCTAGCGTAGCCGCCTCGCAAAGTCACTGGTATACTCCCTTTCCGGTAGGCGCAATGCTGAGGATTGGCCAATGTAGAAGCCGGGAGAATCATGCCGGGAGAACACCGACTCAGGGATCTCGCAGGAGCCCCCCTCCCTGGGGACGCGACAAGGTCGTTCTGGAGAGCAGCAACACAACGTCGTGATACGGCGGTATTCTTGCTCAGGTCCATGGAGCCCGGCCGATATCTCGATTCTGTCTATCTAGCTGGCTACGCCGTGGAGTGTGCTCTGAAGGCGCTGATCCTGAAGAGGACACTCCCGCCCCAACGCCGCGTAATACTCGACGAATTGACTTCCGGGGCGCAGGGCCACAACCTGGATTTTCTCGTCCGTATACTGAGAGCCAAGGGATGCTCTCCTCCCAAAGAAATCAGAGAAGCGCTCGTCGTTCTGAACAGAGAATGGCGAACGGACCTGCGATACAAGGGAGCCTTGATTTCCTTCCGAGAGACCGAAGACTTTCTGAAGCGAGTCAACGCCGTCTATGAGTGGGCCGAGAGGAGCTAGCGATGGCGAAGAGAACATCGACCCAGCCGGAAGTCCCGCTCTGGGAAAACAAGAAGACGGACGAGACTCGGGTCATCGAAGAACGATTCCGACAGGCTGGTTTTCAGCAAGTAGACGCCTACCGCTACAATTCGGCCTCGATCCGCGTTCGCGTAATCGACCCGAGATTCGAGAAAATGCCTGTCCCTGAGCGCGAGGACCTGGTCTTCGAAGTCATCGATAGGCTGGACAAGCGTACCAGAGAGGATATTCTCCTGCTGCTTATCCTGGCTCCGAGTGAACTGAAGGGTCGCAATCGCCATTTGCTCGTGAACCGGGAATTTGAGGACCCGCGCCCGTCTTTCTTTTGAGCCCAACCAGTCCCCAGCGGAGCAAGACGCATGTCCGAAGCCGGATCGCGACTGACCCCCAACGAACTGCGGGCCCTGCGGCGGTACAACACGCCGACGATCGCCAACGCGATCGAGTTGTTCAACGTCCGTCCGAGGCACACTGGATTTCTCCCGCATTACATCCGGTGCCTGCTGCCGGACCTCGGCCCGATCGTCGGCTACGCGGTGACCTCCAAGACCAAGGCCGCGCCGCCGGGCCCCGACGAGCCCCAGCAACCCGACCTGCTCGGCGACTACTTCCGGTACGTCGCCAGCCAGCCCGGCCCGAAAATCGCCGTGGCCCAGGACCTCGACGACCCGCCCGGCCTTGGGGCGCAGTTCGGCGAGGTCACCGCGACGATCCATCAGAAGCTCGGCTGCATCGGGCATATCACCAGCGGATGCCCCCGTGACCTCGACGAGGTTCGAGCGCTCGGCTTCCAGCTCTTCGGGCTGAATCCGTGCGTCAGCCACGCGTATGTCCGGCTCGTCGAATTCGACACTCCGGTCACCCTCGGCGGAGTGGAGATCCACTGTGGCGACCTGATCCACGCCGATAAGCACGGCGTTTGCCTGGTCCCCCACTCCGTCGCCCACCAACTCGCCGAGGCATGCGCCGAAGTCGAACGCCGCGAACGCCCGCTGCTGGAATGCTGCGCCGAGGACGATTTCGACCTGGAGGAATACATTCGACTCCGGCAGGTCGCGCACACCAGGATCCGCGAATAAATCGACCGAGCCAGAGCCGCCGCGTCTGGTCTAGACCATTCGGCGCGGCGGCGGCGAGATGGCGACGGCCTCGAACCGCTGGTTCCGGCCGACGGCCTCATCCGGCCGGACCTCATCCAGCCGTTTTCCCTCGACGTGCCACCGGCCTTTCCGGTATTCAAAGAGAGCCGTGGCATGGCGTGAGATCGCCATCAGGTCAAATGGTGCCGGGTCGAAGTGGACGCAGACCAGGGCCAGTAAATGCCTCGTCTGGCGGTCGCGAGCCCAGAGGACCTCGTCATCCCACTGTGCCGATTCCCAGCGCTGGCCCTCGGCGTAATCGACGCGAGTCAGCGCCGTGATGAACCGAGCCTCCAGCCATTCTCGCTGCTGGTGGAAGAGCTCTCGGGCGTGGTCCACGTGCACGTCCTCAAAAATCTGGCGGAGAGGACGGCGGAGGAAGAACCAGCTCGCGGCCAGGACACAGACCGAGAGGATGCCAGCCCAGATCAGGACTCCCATGGTCAAACCCCCGGCATTCTTCCCTGGACGTGGCGACGCTGAAAATCATTGTAGGATCGACGGGTCGCTGTCTGCAAGGGACGGATTTCGTCAGGACCCGGTTCCCCAGGGATGAAGTCGATCGATGGAGAAATCCATGCGGAAGGAACCCGATCGCGAAGCGACAGGGCGGAAATTCGGGGCACACATGTCGATTGCCGGAGGGTGTGATCGGGCCGTTCACGCAGCGCACGCCGTGCCCTTTCGGACCGTCCAGCTTTTCACCAAAAACAACAACCGATGGACCGGCATTCCGCTCACCGACGAGCATGCCCGCGCCTTCCGCGCGGCACTCGACGAGACGGGGGTGGTCGAACCGGTCGCCCACACGTCGTACCTGATCAACCTGGCCAGTCCGGACGACGTTCTCTGGGAACGTTCAATCGGGGCGATGGTCGACGAGGTGGAACGTAGCGCGACGCTGGGAATCGAGGACCTGGTGATGCATCCGGGCGCTCACATGGGCCAGGGAGAAGCCGCGGGGATCGATCGCGTGGCGCGGGGGCTGAACGAGGTCGTTCGTCGGACAGCGGGGGTCGGCGTTCGGATTGACCTGGAGACGACGGCCGGGCAGGGGACCTGCCTCGGGCACCGATTCGAGCACCTGGGGGCGATTCTGGATCAGGTGGAGCGGCCCGAGCGGTTTGGAGTTTGCGCGGATACTTGCCATATTTTCGCGGCGGGCTATCCGATGGGCACACCGGAGGAGTACCATGAAACAATCGACCGACTCGATCATTCCGTGAGCCTCGGACGATTGCGACTCTGGCACCTCAACGATAGTTGTCGGGGCCTGGGGAGTCGCGTCGACCGGCACGCGGGAATTGGCGTCGGTGAGATGGGACTGGAGCCATTCCGTAACCTGGTGAATGATCCGCGGTTCCGCGACCTGCCGATGATCCTCGAGACGCCCAAGGGAAATACGGACGGCGAGGATCTCGACGTCCGCAACGCCCGGGTGCTGCATCAGCTCGTTCAGCCCGATCGGCGGTCGCGGGGCCCGCGCCGGCGCTGATCACCCCCGGGGCAAGACGAGCCGGCCCGGTCGTGGAGATCGACCGCGGCGAGGCGTCCATTATCATGTCAATCGAACAACTCAACGGGCCGGCGGCCCTCGTGGCGCCCTCAAACGTGCCGCCGGTTTCTGTCCCCGACCCAGGCTGGTTCATCAACCGCGAGCTAAGCTGGCTCGACTTCAACGAGCGTGTGCTGGAAGAAGCGCGCGAGGCCTCCAACCCGCTCCTCGATCGGGTCAAATTCCTCGCCATCTGCGCCTCAAATCTCGATGAGTTCTTCGAGGTCCGCGTCGCCGGGCTCCAGGCGCAGGTCTACGAGAATCTTGAGCCGCAGGACCCGCCGCCCGATGGCATGGGCTCGCTGGCACAACTTGTGGAGATCTCCAGGCGGGCGCACGACTTCGTCGGCCGGATGTACGAGACCTGGTATGCCGAACTCCGGCCGATGATCTTGAAGCACGGTATTCGGGTCTGCTCGCCAGCCGAGCTAAGCGATTCGCAAAACGCCCACCTCGACGCCTACTTCGATAGCCAGGTGTACCCGGTGCTCACACCACTGGCGATCGACCCGGCACATCCGTTTCCGCACGTCCACAATAAGAGCCTGAACCTCCTGCTGCGAATTGAGCCGGACAAGTCGCACGCAAGGCCGCTCTATGCCGTGCTTCAGGTTCCCTCGGTGCTGAACCGGCTCGTTCCACTACCCGACGAGGCCGACGGCCAGCGCCGGTTCGTCCTGCTGGAGGACGTGATTGGTCCGCGACTCGACGTCCTCTTTGGAGGCTATCGCGTCACCGAACGGGTCGCCTTCCGCGTGACCCGGAATAGCGACCTCACCATCCAGGAGAGCGAGGTCCGCAGTAGCCTGCTGTCGACCATCGAGGAAACTCTTCGCCAGCGGAAATGGGGCGCCGCAGTCCGGCTCGAGATTTCCGAAGGGGCCGACGAGGGATTCCTTGCCCAGTTGCTCTCGTCCTCGGCACTCGAGCTGGAGGAGCGCGATGTCTACAAGGTCACCGGGCCGGTCGACCTGACCGTACTCAGCGGGCTCTGGAAGCTGGAAGGCTTTCGGGACCTCCGCGAGCCGCCCTTTGAGCCGCAGATGCCGCCCGTCCTGGCACGGAGGAAGAGCATCTTCGGCGCGATCCGCGACCATGACCTGCTGGTGCATCATCCGTATGAGTCGTTCGGCACTGTTGTACAGTTCATCGAGCAAGCTTCCGAGGATCCGGGAGTTCTCGCGATCAAGATGACGCTCTACCGGACCGCCGAGGCCAACCCGATCATCAACGCGCTCGCCCGAGCGGCCGAGAACGGCAAGCAAGTCACGGCGCTGGTCGAGCTTCAGGCCAGACTCGACGAAGAGAACAACATCGACAAGGCCCGGATGCTTCAGAAGGCCGGCGTCCATGTCGTCTATGGAATCGTCGGGCTAAAGACACACTGCAAGGCCGCGCTGGTCGTCCGCCGCGAGCACGACGGGATCAAACGGTACGTCCACCTCGGGACCGGGAACTACAACCCGATGACCGCGAGGCTTTACACCGACCTCAGTTTCTTCACTTGCCGGGCTGAGTTTGGCGAGGACGCCAGCGCGCTGTTCAACGTCCTGACCGGCTATTCCCAGGGAAACGAATGGAATCGACTGATCATGGCGCCGAAACACCTGGGCGCTCGGCTTCTGGTCCTGATCGAGCGCGAGCGGGCCCACGCCGAGCAGGGTCGTCCCGCCCGGATCATCGCCAAGGTCAACTCCTTGGTTGACCCGGAGATCATCGAGGCCCTCTATCGAGCTTCTCAGGCCGGCGTTCGCATCGACCTGATTGTCCGCGGGATCTGCTGCCTGCGCCCAGGACTTCCCGGAGTTTCCGACCGTATCCGCGTGATTAGCATCGTGGATAAATACCTCGAACACTCCCGGATCGCCTACTTCCAGAATGGCGACGAGCCCGAGGTCTTCTGCGCCTCAGCCGACTGGATGCCCCGAAATTTCCGCCGCCGCGTCGAACTGATGTTCCCGATCGAGGCCCCTCCCTTGCGCCGGCGCATGGTCGACGGCATCCTCGGCGTCCTGCTGGCTGACAACGTCAAGGCGCGCGAGCTTCAAGCCGACGGAACCTATCGCCGTGTTTCCCCGCCTGGACCCCATGAGCCGGCCATTCGCTCGCAGGTGGAGTTTCAGAACATGGCGATCGAAGCCTGCGAGACCAGCCCGATCGGCCACGCCGCGGCCCCATTGGTGACCCCGACGGTCGGATAAGCGAAGTCAGAGGCGCGGAGTCTGTCCAGGATTTTCGATTGCAGATTCCATCTTGATTCAAACACCTTGCCCGGCATGACCCAGCCCCACACCATGAGTGACGTTCACGACCTTGCCGTGCTGGGGGCTGGCGCTGCCGGGCTGATGGCCGCAACACGCGCCTCGGAATGCGGCGCACGAGTCGTTTTGCTGGAAAAAAACCGCCGGGCAGGCGTCAAGATTCTGATTTCCGGCGGGACGCGGTGCAACGTCACCAATGCGCGGGGACTTCGTCGGATCGAGAGCGTGGGCGGGCCGGTCGCACCGGCGTTCGACGCTGGGCTTTGCCGAGGTGCACGGGCGATTCAGCAGGCGTTCGGCGAGAATGGGGCGTTCCTCGGACCCGCTCTCCGGAAGTTCGACGTCGACGCGACCGTCCGCCTGTTTGAGGAAGCCGGCGTCCGGTTGAAGGTCGAGTCCAACGGCAAGGTCTTTCCGGCATCCGACCGGGCGGTTGATGTTCTGGAAGCCCTGGTGCGACGGCTGGAACGCTCGGGGGCTGAGTTCCGTCCGCATTCCGCGGTGAAGGAGATTCAGCCGACCTCCGAGGGTTTTCTCATTCGTACGGCCGACGCGGCGATCGCGGCGCGTCGGGTGATCTTGACCGTCGGCGGACTGTCCTACCCTGGTTGCGGAACCACCGGCGACGGATTCGAGCTGGCCCGCCGGCTCGGCCATTCGATTGTTGAGACACGGCCGGCGCTGGTGCCGCTGCGGGTCGAACCCGGATGGGTCGCCGACTTGAAGGGGATCACGCTCGCCGATGCGGTCGCCTCGGTTCACGACCGCGACGGGGAATCGCTGCAATCGCGGCGTGAGGCGGTGTTGTTCGCCCATTTTGGGCTGACCGGTCCGGCAATTCTCGACGTGAGCCGGGCGGTGGCTCGATCGGACGATCCCCGTCGGCTGTCGCTCCGGCTCGATCTACTGCCGGGCGACTCGCGTGAGGATCTCGATCGGGCTCTTCAGGGCGAGAGCCGGCGCGGGCGTCGACCGATCGCGGCGATCCTGCCCGACACGGTTCCGAGGCGGCTGGCCGAATGCATCGTTCCGGCCGCGGGCGTCTCTCTGGCGCGAATGGGGCCCGATCTTTCACGCGACGAGCGGCACCGGCTGGTCGACGCGCTCAAGGGACTTCCCTTGCCGATCGTCGGCACGCTCGGCTTTGAGAAGGCGGAGGTGACCAGCGGGGGTGTCGCCCTCAAGGAAGTCGATCCAAGGACGATGGAGAGCCGGATCGTTCCCGGCCTGCACTTTGCTGGCGAGGTTCTGGACCTCGACGGCCTGATCGGCGGATACAATTTTCAGGCCGCCTGGAGCACCGGCTATCTCGCGGGCGAGATCGCGGCGGGCTTGGTCGGCAAGGGATTGGGTTAGAATGGGATCGATCGGCCGTCAAGGCCGGGGAGCGGGAGTGTGCCGACAAGCCGGACCCTCGCGATCGTGATCCGGACCATCGAGGTCTTCGAGACCAGCCTGGTGGCAACGCTCTTCACCCGGGAACTGGGGAAGGTCGGCGTGCTGGCGAAGGGGGCGCGGCGGCCGAAGTCGTCGATGCAGGGTGGGCTTGACCTGCTCGGGCTTTCGGATATCGTGCTGATCCCCAAGGCGTCCGAGGCGCTCGACCTCCTGACCGAGGCGGCTCCTGTCGAGCGCTTTGCACCTCTGCGCCGCGATCTGGCGTCCCTGTATGCCGGCTATTACGTTGCCGAGCTGTTGAACGAGCTGACCGACCTCCACGATCCGCATCCGAAGCTCTTCGACGCGGCGCGGATCACGCTGCGGCATCTGGGCGAGCCCGAGTTGCGGTCGCGGAGGGTACTCCGGTTCGAGCTGGCGTGCCTGCGCGAGCTGGGGTTGATGCCAGCGCTCGAGTCGTGTGCCCATTGCGGGGCGCCGGTCGAGCCGAGGGGGGGAACGATCTGGTTCGGCCTGGCGACCGGTGGGATCCTCTGTGAGGCCTGCCGAACTGGCCCGCCGCATGTGGTTGCGATCACGTCCGGCGAGCTGGAGGCGATCCGTGCCCTCGCCAGTCCGGGCGACGCCTGGCGCAGGCTGGATCCGACGTCGACGGGACTGGCCCGGGCGCGTGAGACGGTTGGCGCGGTCATCAGCCACGTCCTCGGGCACCGCCCGCGACTCCGTCCCCTGTTGGGAGTTTCAACGGAATGATCCGCCTGAAAACGAACGTCCGACGGATCGCCGCGGTTCTGCTGACGATGACCGCGCTACCGGCCGCCGGCTGTGCGACCTACGTCAGCCCGATTAGCAAGTGGCGCGCCGCCTACGACGGAAGCCTCTTCAAGCGGATGACGCCCGAGGAGCGAGGGGAGAGCAAGTCCACCGATCCGGGGAGCTTTCTCCAGCGCTGGCTGACTCCTCGACCGCTACCGAAGTCGACTGCGGCCGGGCCGCCGGCCTCGACGCTGGTCCTTGGCTCCGACGGCTGGAGACCGCTCGCCAAGCCGGCTCCCGACCCTCAGGCCGATGCGGAGCTCGACGCCGCCATCAGCCTCTTCCAGAAGGGAGTCTTCGAAGAGGCCGAGAAACAGTTCGCCAAGATCGCCAAGGATCGAAAGGGCTCGACCTGGGGCGAGAACGCCTCATGGTACCTCGCCGAGAGCCAGTTTCAGCGGAAAGCCTACACCAAGGCTTCCGATAGCTACATGAAGCTCTATAACGAATATCCGGCCACCAATTACAAGGAGAAGCTCGTCCGCCGCGAGTATGAGCTGGCGCAGATCTGGCTCTCGCAGTCGGATCCTAAGTTGCCCGCCGAGAAGAAACTGCCGTTGCTGGCGCACTTCGACGGCCGACTCCCGCTCATCGACACGCAGGGCTCAGGGATCAAGGAGCTGGAACACGTTCGGTTCAACGACCCGACAGGCCCGCTCGCCGAGCAGGCGGCCATTGACCTGGCCGACTTCTACTACAAGCACCAGGATTACGAGACGGCGTCCGTCTATTACGAGCAGTTCATCGACGAGTTCTCCAGCAAGAAGAGCGATTTCCTTCAATACGCTTACCTCACCGCGATCGACTCGCGGATGAAGGGCTACCTTGGACCCGAGTACGATGCCTCCGGCCTGGAAAAGGCACGCGAACTGGTGCGCCGGGTCTATGCGACGTACCCCGAGAGCCAGGCCGGCAACCCCAAGCTCATTACTACCCTCGACCACATCAACGAGGCGGAGGCCGAGAAGGCTTTCAATATTGGAAGCTACTACAAGCGGGCCGGCAAGGTGGCGTCGGCCGAATACTACTTCGGCTGGATTCCCCAGCGATGGCCCCGGAGCCCCTGGGCCGCCAAGGCCAAGGTCGAACTGGCGGCGCTCGCGAAGCTTCCTCGCAAGCCATCGAAGCCGAGCAAGATCATCATCCCGCCAGGCACGAACAGCATGATGGGCGGCGGAATGATGGGCGGAATGATGGGCGGAATGATGGGGATGCCCGGGATGGGCATGGGTATGCCCGGAGGGATGATGTGATGAACGCTTCCCGATCCGTTATGATCGCGAGGGCGGCCCGATGGGCGATCGCGACGGCGATCCTCAGTCAGGCGATGCTTTCGACCGGTTGCTCGATGCTTCCCTCGGGCCCATTCGTCCGCGAGCCGGATCCCGAGGGCGGCTTCTTCGGCTGGCACATGCAGGCCCCCTTCGACACGACCGAAGGCAACACCGTGTTCGTTCAGTTCAAGTCGCAGCGGTTCCGCCGCGACCTGCAACTGATGCTCATGGAGGCGGTCACGAAGGAGATCAACATGCGAACGCCCTACCGGACGGTCGGCACTCCTGAAGAAGCGGCTTTCATCCTCGAAGGGAACATCATCGTCGATAGCAAGAACATGATTGTCGAGGCGCCGACCAACCTGCCACGTCAGCTTAGCACGACCATGAACGTCTGGATTTACTTCCGGCACAACCCGCCGCGTGATTCGGAGAAGCAACTCCAGCCGACCATCATCATCGAGACGCTTCCGTTCGTTCCTGAGATTGGACAGACGACGCTGAGCAGCTTCGTACAGGTGACGGAGAACATCGCCAAGCAGATCGTCGATATGATGGAGAAGCCCTGGTTCGACGAGGAAGACCTCCAGTGACGGTCGCCGGGCGCGGCTTCGCGTCGGGCCCGGGGCGCCAACACCGGGGGCGGTCATGACGCGATGGAAGGCCCTGGGCCAGACGATGGTCACGGCCGACGATCCCGAGCCCAAAGTGATGGGGATCGTCAACGCGACGCCTGATAGCTTCTCGGACGGGGGCCGTTATCTCAGCGTGAGCGATGCCGTCGAGCACGGGCGCCGGCTGATCGCCGAGGGCGCGAGCCTGCTCGATATCGGCGGCGAATCGAGCCGGCCAGGGTCGGAGCCGATCGGGCTCGACGAGGAACTGCGGCGGATTCTCCCGGTGGTCGAGGGCCTTGTCGGGGCCGGCGCCTTCCTCTCCGTTGACACCACGAAAGCCGAAGTCGCGCGGAGGGTGATCGCGGCCGGGGCGGCGATCGTCAATGACATCACGGCGATGTCCAGCGATCCCGAAATGGTCCGGATCGTCGCCGATTCGGGTGCGGGCGTGGTCCTGATGCACATGCAAGGCATCCCGCGGACGATGCAGGACGCGCCTCATTACGACGACGTGGTCGCCGAGGTTTATGAGTTCCTTGCGCGTCGGGTGGAGTGGGCGGGCTCTGCTGGAATCCCACCCGATCGGATCGCGATCGACCCGGGTATTGGGTTCGGTAAGTCGATGACGCACAATCTGCTTCTCTTGCGGAACCTCGGGCGATTTGCCACCCTGGGATGTACCCTCCTCGTCGGCACGTCGCGCAAGGGCTTCCTTGGGAAGATCACGGGCCGGCCGGTCGCGGAGCGGGCGACGGCGTCGGCGGTCTCGGCGCTGCTGGCGGCGGCCGACGGGGCGCGGGTCGTTCGGGTTCACGATGTCGGAGAGACCGTGGACGCCATAAGAATCTGGGGCGACGTCCGGGGATGGGACAGGAGCGAGACGCCATGAGCGCGGGTGCGGACGTCGCGGTCGAAATGCGGGAGCTTTGCCACGAGATGGCCCGTCGGGCGAAGGCGGCCTCGCGTCGGCTGGCCGTCGCGAGCGGCGCGGCGAAGGACGGCTGGCTGATCCGGTCGGCAACGGCAATCGTCGACCGCTGCGACGAGATCCTTACAGCGAACGCAATCGACGTGGAAGAAGCGCCAGGACGCGGACTCTCGTCCGCGGCGATCGACCGGCTTCGGCTGGATCCGAAGCGGGTCGGAGAGATGGCGAAGGCGCTCCGCGAGGTGGCCGCGCTGCCCGATCCGATCGGCGAGACGATCGCATCGAGCCGACGTCCGAACGGGCTCGACGTCCGGCAGGTGCGTGTCCCGCTTGGCGTTGTCTTCATGATCTACGAGAGCCGGCCAAACGTGACGGTCGATGCCGCCGCGCTCTGCGTCAAGAGCGGGAACGCCGCGATCCTCCGCGGCGGCAAGGAGGCGATCGCCACCAACCTCGCCTTGCACCGCATCCTGGCCGACGAGCTGGCCCCGAGCGGATTACCGGCCGACGCCGTGCAGCTTGTTCCGACGGTCGATCGCGCGGCGGTCGGTGTGCTACTGGCCCTTCCCGAATTTATCGATCTGGCCATCCCGCGCGGGGGCGAGGGGCTGATTCGTCGGGTCGTCGCCGAGGCGCGGATGCCCGTGCTGAAGCATTATCAGGGGAACTGTCACGTCTACATTGATGCGAATGCCGATATTGAGATGGGCGTCCGGATCATCCTGAACGCCAAGGCTCAGCGCCCGGGGGTCTGCAACGCCGCCGAGACGCTGCTCGTTCATCGATCGATCGCGGAAGCCTTCCTCTTGCCCGCGGCGGATGCGCTCTTCGGTGCCGGGGTCGAGCTGCGTGGAGATCCGTCAGCGCGGGCGGTCGTCCCGGCGATGAAGGAAGCCGGGCCGGACGACTGGGATACCGAGTATCTCGAAAAGATCCTCGCCGTTGCGGTGGTCGACACGATCGACGCGGCGATGGATCACATCGCGAGGCATGGCTCGGGGCATACCGAGGCCATCGTCACTCGAGACCTGGCCTCGGCGCGTCGGTTCGTGGCCGAGGTGGATAGCTCGGCGGTGATGGTCAACGCCAGCACCCGGTTCAACGACGGCGGCCAACTCGGCCTCGGCGCCGAGATCGGTATCAGCACCGACAAGTATCACGCCCGAGGACCGTGCGGGCTCCGCGAGCTGACCAGCACCAAGTGGATCGTCTTCGGCGATGGGCAAATTCGGGAGTAATTGCCGGAGTTTCACGCAGAGACGCAGAGGGGAAAATCTGCGTCTCTGCGTGAAACCTTCTCACCATTTGCACGCCGGGGCCGATCCCGGCCGGGATTATCGCGTCTGGCCCGAGAGAGCCTGGGCCCTTCGAACCAGTTCGACGAACTCCTTGCGGTAGCCGGACCGGTCGCGGACGAGGGTCGGCTGGGCGATCTCCAGGACGCCGCCGTAGGTCAGCGTCCCCCTATACGGCGAGTTCCGGAGCATCATCCCGAAGCCGGCGACCGCCGAGGCAAACTTCAGGTCGTCCGAGGCGTGGCCGAAGTCGGTCCCCCTGTCTTGCACCGGGAATTCGAGGAACAGGCTGACGTCCTCGCTCGGCTTCTTGTAGCGGAGCTTCACCGTCATCGGTGATCGCTCCATGGGCGGGGCCGTCGTCGGGACGATCTCGTAAAGCGCGGTGACGTGGTGGCCGGCACCGATCTCACCGGCGTCCTTCGTGTCATCAGCAAAGTCCTGGTGATTCATCACCCGGTTCTCGTAGCCGATCAGGCGGAACTTCGCGACCGTCGCCGGGTCGAAGTCGACCTGGATCTTGACGTCCTTCGCGACCGTGACGAGCGTCGAGCCCATCTGCTCGACCAGGACACGGTACGCTTCTCGCGGCGAGTCGATGTAGGCGTAGTGGCCGTTCCCCTTGTCGGCGATCTGCTCGAGCGGGCCATCCTTGATGTTGCCCGTCCCGCAGCCGAGCACCGAGAGAAAGACGCCGCTCTTCGCCTTCGCCTGGATCAGGTTGACGAGGTCCGCCTGGCTGGTGACTCCGACGTTCAGGTCGCCGTCGGTCGCCCAGATCACGCGGTTGGTGCCGTTCTTGATGAAGTTCTGAGCGGCGACCTGGTAGGCAAGCTGGATGCCGGCGCCGCCGTTGGTTGAGCCACCAGCGCGAAGGCTTTCCAGAGTCGAAAGGATCTCGGCCCTGTGCAGGCACGACTTCGACGGCAGAACCAGCCCCGATGCACCTGCGTAGACCACAATCGCCACTCGGTCGTTCTCGTTGAGCTGCTCGACAAGTCGCGAGAGACCCCACTGGATCATCGGCAACTCTTCATCCATCGAGCCCGAGACATCGATCAGAAAGACCAGGTTGCTCGGCGGCCGACGCGACTGGTCGATCTGACGGGCCTGGATTCCGACCCGTGCCAGCCGGTGCCCCGCGCTCCAGGGACATCCGCCGATCTCGACGTGGACCGCGAAAGGGTCGCGGGCGTCGGCGGGCGGAGGAGCGTCGTCGTAGGGGAAATAATTGAGGAGTTCCTCGATACGGACGGCGTCGGGCGGCGGGAGCGAGCCGGCGGTCAGGTATCGGCGGACATTGGCGTATCCCGCCGTGTCCACATCGATCGAGAAGGTCGATTGACGGTCGTCCTTCGTCTCGATGAACGGGTTGTCGACGATCGGCAGGAAGACCTCGCCCTGAGGTTGGATTTGTTCGACAGCGGCGAGGGCCTGGATGGCCTCCTTTTGCTTATGGGCCCGGTCCGAGGGCGTATCGGCGGATTTCGAGAGGGCGGGCGGCTCGTTCGGTACCCGGAGTGCAACACCCGTGTCTGTCTTTTCGGAAGGGGAAGCGGCCTGCTCGGAATTCGCTTGATGAGGCGCAGGTCTCGCCTGACGCACGTACATAGAATTCGAATCAATCGCTTGCCCTTGCCCTTGTGCGGGGTTCATCCTGTAACCAGACATCCTCTGCATCATTCCCGCCTGAGCCGCTGGCCGAGATTGGGGGGCAGGTAGCTGACCCGGCTTCTGTCCGCCCATGCCGCCCATGCCTCCGCCCATGCCGCCCATCATACGACCCATGTTGGTTGGCCCATTGGCGAGCGCCAATTCCGTGGACCGCGTCTGGCTCGCATCGTCTCTCGACGGGCCATTCCTTTCGGCTTCTCCAGCGCCTTGCCATCGGACCATGGGTCCAGCCGGGGAATTTCTCACGGAGCGCAAGACCACCGCTGTTCCTCCCACCCCTGGAGCCGAAGCGGGCACGGCGGACTTCGGACTTACCGCAAGGCTCTGCTCCGGCACGGCCGCCCGAGGAGTGGCGTACTGGACGGGCATCAGCAGGGCAATGGTCGAGCCCACAATCAGGATCGACGCCGCCAGGCCAATCCAGATCGGCCGGCTCCATCGGCGACGGGGGGACACAGAGGCCGGGTCGGTTGTCGGACGAGCGGCCTGAGTGTGCGCGGCCTGCTCGTCGCGGAGGTGGTCTGTCAGCCAGCCGATCGTTTGTCGGATCTCGTCGGCGGCCTGCCTCGCCTCGGGCGAGGATTCGAGGATCGCCTCGAACTCGGGGCGCTCGGAGGGGTCCAGCTCGCCGAGAACGAAGGCGGTGAGACGGGGGTCATCGGGATCGAAGGTCATGTGTGGGTCTCCTCAGGCGTGGGCCTCGGCCGCCTGGCCTTCGAACAGATTGCCCCGGAGCGTCTTGATCCCGGCGTGAATCAAGTAGCCCACGTTAGAAATGCTGTGGCCGGTAATCCGGCTAATCTCCGCGTAGGAGAAACCGTTTTGAAACCTCAGCCGCAGAACCTCGCGCTGCCCGGCCGGCAGCGACTCCATCAGCTCCAGCACCCGGTTTCCCAGCTCTCGACGCTCGGCGAGGTCGATCGGGCTGGGATCGGTGCTGAGGCATCGGCGGACCTGCTCCTCACGTAACGGGATCATGCGCTGCTCCTTCCGCAAGACGTCCAGCGCCCGGTTCCGGCAGACGGTGAACAACCACTCAGCCAGGTGATCCTGGACCGAAACCCGATCCGCCTTGCAAAGCTTCAGGAAAGTCTCCTGAACGACGTCCCGCGCCGATTCCGGGTTGCGGAGCAACCGAGAGGCGTAGAGCAGCAAGGAGCCCTCAAACTGGCCCACCGCCGCCTGCACCCAGTTGTCATGCCCGTCGATCGGTCGTCTGGACATTGCCTCGCCCACAGGGGACCGCGTCGTATCCGACCCCTTAGACGCTCGACCGCGACTTTTCTTAGGACCCGACCGGCCACATCGCCGGAATCGGGTCCACCAGGAGGCGGCTTGCATGCAACCGCTTCCAATGCGTACAACCAGGTTCACTTTGGAGCGGGCTTGCCGTCGGGCGACGTGGCCTTGTCGATGTCGAAGTCGAACTGATGATTCTCTGGGGTGATCTCGACGGGGAAGCGGGCCTCCACCGGTGCAGGCGGTTGGCTAGCATCCTTCGCCTTACGCCTCGATCCAGGCGACGGACCCGACAGAGCCCCACTGGCGAGGGAAGCCTGATAGGGGTCGGCCGTCGGCACTTCGGAGGGCTTCGCGGCCGACTCCAGCGTCCCCTTCCATTTGGTCACACCGACCAGATATTTGCCGGGCGCCAGGCCGCCTCCCTCGCCGCCGACGGCCGTATAGGACCCGGAATCGTCGGTGGTGGCCGCGCCCGGCGTCTGGATCGCGTTGCCAGGGTCGGGGACGAACGCGATCGAGACTCCGGCGAGCGGCTGACCACCCTTCGTCACCTTGCCAGAGACACTGTAGAGAACCGGACCACCGCAGCCGGCGACCGAACACACGAACGCGATCGGGGCCGCGAGTAACAGACACCGCATGGGATTCGACTCCTTCGAAGGACCGCCCCGGACAGACGGTGCGGTCCGACGTTCGGGATCAGTAAGAAGAGCTGTCGATCAACTCGCCGGCACCGAAGGTTGCCAGGGAGAACCAGGTGTAGGGGCTGATCGAGTTCTTGATGAAGTGACAGCTCCCGTCGCCCATCAGGATGTTGATCCCGCCCGGATGCCAGCTCCCCGCGCCCCAGGCGTACTGCGTCCCACCCTGGGTCGAGGGGTGGTAGGTCGAGTTGGGCATCAGCCAGAGTGCCTGGTTGAGATAGAGAGCCGGGCTGACGAGTTGCATCTGGGTCGAGGTATGGGCGCCGGCGCCCCACCAGGGGCCGAAGAAGGTGTCGGGCGTGTGCTCTTGCTTCGACTCGCCGACGATCATCGTGTTGCTCGTCCCGTCGGTCATCGCGTTAATGCCGATGGAGATGTCGCAGTTGAACGTTCCCTGGAGCGCCCGGTTGAAGGCCGTCGAGGCAGGGCAGTTGTACTCGGTGTACTGGCCGGCGACGGCCAGATAGTTGCTCCGCATCGCGTTCATCCGGGCGTAGCCGCTGGTTCCGGTCTGGTTCTCCGGCTGGGGCACCGAGGGGTCCGACGGACAGATATAGACTGAGACCAATGTCCCAACGACGGTCGAGTTGACCACCTCGCTCCCCATCAGCTTCGTATTGCCCCCGTTCCACGCCGAGTTGCTCGATGCCTGGCTGAAATTATAGGCGTTGTAGAGCGTCGTCTGCTCCATGTAGCCCAGAATCATCGTGAAGCAGGTCGTGTTGAGCACGAAGCCAACACCACCGTTGGGCTTCATGCAACTCCCCGAGTAAATCTTCGCGGGCGGGAACGCGTTGTTTGACGAGTGATAGTTATGGAAGGCCAGACCCATCTGCTTGAGATTGTTGGTGCACTGCGCCCGACGCGCGGCCTCGCGCGCCGACTGAACGGCGGGCAGGAGTAACGCAATCAGTACGGCAATGATCGCGATCACCACCAGTAGCTCGATCAGCGTAAAGCCACGACGATTCCACATCGCAAGAACTCCGGATTCGGGGATGCCCGGCGTTTCTAGGCAGGCCACCAACGCATCGGGCGGTGCGTTTGTAGGCGGATTCATCCCGCGCGGACGGGAACCCTCGAACCGGGGCCGTTGCCAGGCCCGCCAAAACGGTCGGTTCATGGGTGGGGGGAGGGAGAGACCATCAGACCTGTGAGCGGACCTCGCGAGTGCGCGGCCAACCGTCGGCTCTGACACACAGGAGTCCACCGGCTGCATCACGGCCTCAGCATCTACCGTCAGAAAAGAGTTAGCATACTTACAGGAGAAGCTTCAAGGGGGCTCCAAGCTCGCCCCTGTCATTTTCCTCGATCAAGTAGACTCAAGCAATCAACCAGTCGTGCGCCCTGGCAATGATCGATCAAAAAACACCGGATATTTGGGATCGGATCTTGTCACGTGCGGAAGAGGCCGGCGTAGAATATAGAAAGTCGGATTGCATCCATCCCACGGCTAATAAAGACATCGCCCATTCCTTGAATTCGGGGACCGGCCGGACGCGGCGGGGCGAATTCTGAGGAGTGTTTCGTCCGAGCGCACGGCATTGATCGACGGGGAGAATACGTCCCAGGACCCGGGGTGAGAAGCCATGAGAATAAATTGGATGGAGCGCGCGCTGAGTCGGTTCCGTCGGGCGTCAGCACTTATGGTGCTGGCCACAGTGATGGCGATGGTCGGAACCTTGCTGGCCCAGGCAAAAGCGGGGGATGTGCCCTCAAAACAAGGGACGCCCTCGAAGACGACGACCTCGGCGTTTCCACAGGTCGCGGCGATTGACGAGGGAATCGCGGCGGCCTGGGACGTGGCTGGGATCAAGCCGGCGAAGATGGCGACCGATGAGGAATTCCTGCGCAGGGTCTACCTCGATCTGGTTGGGCGGGTTCCCAGCCTTCGAGAGGCCCGGGCCTTCTTGAATACACGGGAATCCGACAAACGAGGAAAGCTGGTCGAATATCTGCTCAACGATCCGGATTTCGCGAAGAACTTCGCGACGCAGTGGTCGGTCCTTCTGATCGGCCGGGGCAACCAGGGTCGTCAGGTTGACCGCAACTCGCTCAACAACTGGCTGCGGAAGCAGTTCGGCGCGAATCGCCCGTGGAACGAGATTGTGCGAGACCTGGTCGGCGCGACCGGGTCGAACAAGGAAAACGGGGCCGCGAACTACGTCCTGGCGCACCTGGAGTTCGGAGCCGTCCCGCTGACCTCGAAGACCACCCGGCTCTTCCTCGGCAAGCAGATTCAGTGTACTCAGTGCCACGATCACCCCTCGAATGACTGGAAACAGGCGGATTTCTGGGGGATCAACGCCTTCTTCAAGGGGGTGAAGACCGAGGATGTGATGAAGGCGAACGAGACCGGAGGCGAGGCCTACGACCATACGCTCCTGACCGACAACCCGACGGACGCCTACGTTAGCTACGACAAACGGAACGGGATGGTCGGAATCGCCTTCCCCCGGTTCATCGATGGCCGGAAGATCAGTCAGGGTACCGACATCAACCGCCGATCCGAACTGGCGAAGCTGATTTCCGACCCCACCAACGAGGCGACGGCACAAGCGTTCGTGAATCGGACCTGGGCTCACTTCCTTGGCCGCGGCTTCGTGAATCCGGTCGACGACTTCGGCCCGCACAACGCTCCTAGCCACCCCGAGGTTCTGGAGAAGCTAGCGAAGGACTTTCAGGAGTCAGGCTACGATGTGAAGAAGCTTTGCCGGTGGATCACGGCGAGCCGGGCCTACCAGCTTAGCAGTGTTCGGGGTAAGGGAAGCGAGAAGGACGAGGGACTTTTCGCCTCGATGCCCCTGAGGCCGATGACCCCCGAGCAGCTCTTCGACTCGCTCCTGACGGCAACCTCCGCGCACAAGGCAGGAGCCCCCGACGACGGCAACCGCCGCCGTGACGCCTGGCTCCGGCAATTCATCTTTGCCTTCGCCAACGACGAGGCCGAAGAATCCACAAGCTTCCAGGGGACGATCCCCCAGGCCCTGATGATGATGAACGGCGAGTTGATGGAGCAAGCCCTCTCGGGCAAGCCGGGGAGCTTCGTGGGCGAACTGTGCGCCCAGGCGGCCCGCGGGGGAAGGTCGGCCGAGGCACGCATGGTTGAGTCGATATACCTGGCCGCTCTGAGCCGACGTCCAACCACTCGAGAACTTCACCAGGCCAGTTCGTACTTTCAAAACTATCCCGACGGAATGCAGGTGTTGCAAGATCTCTTCTGGTCTCTCCTCAATTCCAACGAGTTCATCCTGATCCATTGACCCCTCACTCAGGCGCGCCGCGAGTTGGCCCACGCCGAGCGATCGTATGCGTTCCCGCCACGTTGACGGGCGCGTTCATCGATCAAGCGGCCTGGTTTCGCGGCGGGAGGTTCGTCCGATGTCCGACGCGATCCGACCCCTCGGCGGGATGACCCGGCGGCACTGGCTCGGCCACCTGGCCTCCACCGCACTGGGTGTCCCGGCGATGCAGTTGTTCTCGGCCATGCAGGCCAATGCTCAGACCCTGCGCAAGACCAATCGGAGCCTGATCGTCCTCTGGATGGGCGGCGGCCCCAGCCACCTCGATATCTGGGATCTCAAGCCCGAGAGCGAGAAGAACGGCGGCCCGTTCAAGCCGATCCAGACCTCGGCGTCCGGCGTGCTGATCTCCGAGCACATGCCGAAAACCGCCAAGCAAATGCATCATCTCTCGATTATTCGCTCACTCGACTCAAAGGAAGGGAACCACGAACGGGGTAATTATCTGATGCACACGGGGTACGCCCCGAACCCAACCGTGACCCATCCCGGCTTCGGCTCGTACTGCGCGCTCGAGCTTGGCGAGAAGCTCTCGAACTTTGACTTGCCGCACTGCATTTCGATCAACACGCCGGGCTCCGCGGCCGGATTCCTGGGGATGTCTTACGCGCCGTTCGTCGTGCAGAATCCGAACGCTCCGATCGCCAATTTGAAGCCGCCGAAGGACGTCGAGGCGTGGCGGATGGACCGCCGGCTTCGGATGCTCGGACAGGTCGAGAACCAGTTCATCGCGCAAAGGAAGGCCCAGGCCGCACTCGACCACAAGGCGGTCTACGCGAAGACCCTGCGCATGATGAACTCCCGATACCAGGATGCGTTCAACCTCGAAAAGGAGTCGGCAGCCGTGCGCGACGCCTATGGTCGCGGTTCGTTCGGCTCGGGTTGTTTGATGGCACGCCGGCTGGTGGAGCAGGGGGTGACCTACGTTGAGGTCGCGCTCGACGGCTGGGACACGCACGCGAATAACTTCGACACACTCTCGAAGCGGCTCCTCCCCGAGCTGGACAAGGGGATGTCGTCGCTGGTCGCCGATCTGGCGTCGCGGCACCTCCTCGAAACAACAACGATTGTCTGGATGGGCGAATTCGGCCGGACACCCCGGATCAACCAGAACGCCGGCCGCGATCACTGGCCGAGGAGCTGGTCGGTGGTCGTCGGCGGCGGCGGAATGAAGAACGGGCAGGCCATCGGTGCCACTGACAAGGATGGAGTCGACATCGTTGACAAGCCGGTCGGTGTCATGGACCTGGTCGCCACGCTCACAAAGTCGATGGGGATGAACCTCGACACCCAGTACACGACGCCCCGAGGCCGACCGATGAAGATCGTCGACGGCGGGAAGCCAATCCAGGAGCTTTTTGGCTGAGCGGCTCCTCAGTGAGATGTCGGCGATTCACGCCAGAGAGCCTCCGACTCGATCGGATCGGAGGTTCTCTGGCGTGCGGTTTCTGGGAAGATAAGATAGGACGACGTGGCGCTCCGAGATGAGACCAGCAAGCAGGTGGATGTCGGCCCACGTCTCGACAGTCCGAGCTTCAGTCTGCTTCCAGATCCCGCTTACTGTGCCCGACTCGAGCGAGACCTATTCTAGGCGAGGGTCCTCTGGCACAACGGCGCCAACCACGCCCCGGAAGTCCTCCGGGCTCTGAAAGCTGGATCTTCATCCGAGACAGCCGCCTTAACCGGTCCATCGAGACCAGGGGATGGCGTACGGCCTCCCCACTCGGAGCGAAGCTCAGCAAGGCTCGCCCCCGGGCCATGGTTTCACTCGGCGATCGACCCGACTAGCCAAAGGGGGCAATCACGGCGGACGGCCTCATTCGCGGCCAGGGCCAGTCGGGCGAACGTGAGGATTTCGGGCGCCTCGGCCACGTAGCCATCGTCCGGGTCGTGGGCCACGCAGAGCAGTTCGTCGAGGCCCTGGTCGTCGAGTGGAAGCTCCCACCGATCGGCCAGTGCGCCAAGCTCGTTTCGCAGGCCCGGCAGGCTGGCACATCGGAGCGCGCCTCCGGCGGAGAGCGGTAATGAGGCCGTTTGCACGTGGGCCGGCAGGTAGACGCCTCGGCCGTCGTCGCCGAGAGCCATCAGGTTCGGAACAGCGTCGAATCCCAGCTCCTCAACGGCCCGCCGGAGCAACTCCGACCACCCTGTGTCGGCCATCTCACCGAAGTGCAGGGCCGTGGGACCGTCCCATTCACCCTCGGCGCCGAAGGCGTTGTCGAGTACGCCCACGACCTCCTCAGCGAATCTCTCCGCGAACGTTCCCCTGGCACCACCGACGGTGAATGAAACGGCCATGATGGGTCCCTCGCAACGAAGGCTCTTGGCACGCGGGCAGAATGGCGAATTCGGGCGACCGGTGAAGCCGGGGAGATCTCCCTATCCACCGCGGCGAGACGGGCGTATTCTGGTTCCGTTTCGCGACCGCAGCGGCCCGGCAAGCTTGAGGACGTCAGCCGTCCGACCGTCGAGACCACGGTCAGGCTCCATCGATCGATCAAGCCAGGCCGGCTGCTTTTCTCTCTGAAAGCGTTAGTCTGTCCCCGCGCGGTCCCACTGTCAAGCGCCCAGTTTTCTTCGAGAAATCCACGATGAGCCGATCTCGAATCCTCCGGGAATCCGCATCGTTGTCCCTGGCCCTCCTCCTGATCGCGACCACCTCGACGGCGACCGCCGGCCCACCGGAGATCCTGGGATTCGCGCCCCGATCGGTCGAGAAGGAACAGACCGCCGAGGCCCGAGCTCTC
This sequence comes from Planctomycetales bacterium, assembly GCA_027449865.1. Taxonomy (GTDB): domain Bacteria; phylum Planctomycetota; class Planctomycetia; order Isosphaerales; family Isosphaeraceae; genus JAKAUH01. The sequence goes on along the minus strand of DAIDKV010000205.1, from coordinate 39,547 downwards.
GCCGTGCCGACGCCCGAGAATGCACGGAAGTGGCTTCGCGTGCTCACGGCCGAGCCGCACGTCGCCGGAACGCCCGCCGATCGCAAGACCGCCGAGTTTGTTCGGGATAAACTCCGAGAGTGGGGTTGGAAGGCCGACCTCGTCGAGATGAAGGTCCTGCTGAACTACCCGCAAGGGGAGCCGTCGCTCCAGGTCCGGCGGCCCCATCTCATAAATTTGCCTTTGAACGAGGCTCCGCTCGCGGTCGACAAGGATTCGGCCAGCAGCGACGCCTTCGGGGCCTTCAATGGGTACGGAACCTCCGGCCAGGCCTACGGCCAGGTCGTGTACGCAAACTACGGCCGCCCGGATGACTTCGCCGCCCTCGAAAAGATGGGGATCGACGTCAAGGGGAAGGTCGTCCTGGTCCGATACGGCGAGGTCTTCCGCGGGCTGAAGGTCTACAACGCCCAGAAGCGGGAAGCCGCTGGCATCCTGATCTTCTCCGACCCGGCCGACGACGGTTACGCGAAGGGCGAGACCTACCCCGACGGCCGATTCCGCCCCGAGTCGGCCATTCAGCGCGGGAGCGTCCAGTTCCTCTCGCACGGTCCCGGCGACCCCTCCACGCCGTTCGGGCCCTCGGTCGAGGGAGCGAAACGGCTTCCGTTCAATCCCATCTACGGCTTCAACATCCTCGCAAGGTCGAATGTTGGAGAGTACAACTCCGTAGAACACTGGGAGAAGACAACCGGCCTGAAGCGCGACGAGTATTTCGCAACGATCCCCTCCTTGCCGATCAGCTACGGGACGGCCCGCGAGATCCTCAAGCTCGTCGCCGGCCCGAACGTCCCAACCGGATGGCAGGGCGGGCTGCCGATGCCGTACCACGTCGGCCCGGGGCCGGCCGAGGTCGCGATGTCCGTTTCGATGGACTACCAGCTCCGCCCGATCTGGAACGTGATCGCGACCCTCCCCGGCGCCGGCGAGCCCGATCGCTGGGTGATGATCGGGAATCATCGTGACGCCTGGGTCTACGGCGCGGTCGACCCGGGTAGTGGCACCGCTGCGACGATGGAGACCTGCCGGGCTCTCGGCGAGGCGGTCAAGCACGGCTGGAAGCCCCGCCGGACACTCGTCTACGCAAGCTGGGACGCCGAGGAATACGGGCTCGTCGGCTCGACCGAATGGGCCGAGGCCCACGCCGACGAGCTGAAGACGAAGGCCGTCCTGATGCTCAACGTCGACGTCGCCGTGACCGGCCCGGAGGTCGGATTCAGCGGCATCCCCTCGCTCCGCGATTTCACGATGGAGGCCGCGGCCGCAGTGGTCGACGTCCGGACAGGCAAGAACCTCCGCGATTCCTGGGTCGCGTCTCGTCGGGAGGCGTGGGCGGCCCAGTCGTCGCTGATCCTCGACGATCCGGCCTGGGGCGATCAGCGAGTCCGGATTCCCAAGGAGCCCAGGGTTCCCCTGACCCGAGGTCCACACATGAACCCACTCGGATCGGGTTCGGATTACACCGTCTTCGTCGACCACCTCGGCATCCCTGCGCTCGACATCGGCCTGCACGGCGGGTACGGTGTCTACCACTCGATCTACGACAACTTCCGATGGATGGAGAAGTTCGGCGATCCCGAGTTTCTCAACCACGCGACCGCCGCCAAGCTTTATACCGCGATTCTGATGCGAGCGGCGGCGGCCGAGGTTGTCCCGATGCGGTTCCAGCCCTACGCCGAGGCGCTTCGCGGCCACGTCGACGAACTCCGTCTGATCGCCGTCCGAAAGAAACGAAAATCAGACAACAGAATCCTCCAGCCAGGTACCGAATTCGAGGGCGTCCGCGACCTGATCGCCGCGGTCAAGCACTTCGAGGAGAGGGCGCACCAGCTCGACACGATCACTCACGAGGCCGCGACCCACGATCATCCCAACCGCGACCGACTGGCGACCCTGAACGATGCAATCACGGCGGTCGAACGTTCGTTCCTGCTCGGCGAGGGCCTTCCCGGCCGTCCCTGGTTCCGGCACGCCATCTATGCCCCCGGACTCACCACCGGATATGCGTCCTGGCCGCTTCCGGCCGTCCGACAGGCCATCGAGGACGGCAAGCCCGAGGCGCTGGCAAAAGCCGTCGCCGCGGCTTGCACCCAGATACGGAAAGCCGCCGGGGCCCTCGACACCGCCACACGGGCCGGCCGTGCTGTGGGTAACCAGTAAATCGGGAAGATTCGATGCTCCATCTTCCCTGGATGTAATCCACACAACCCGCAGGAATCCGGACTCGATGAACCCCAACGATCCCGACCGGGAGGCGTCCCAGCTGCCTAGAGTGCTCGGGGCGCCCGTGGCGTTCGCGGCCGTGGTGGGGTCGGTGATTGGCTCGGGGATCTTCCTCGTGCCGGCGAAGGTGGCGCATGATGTCCCATTTCTGGGAGGGATCGTCACTGTCTGGGTCATCGGCGGGCTCTTCACCGCGGCGGGCGCACTGACTCTGGCCGAACTGGGCGCGATGCTCCCCCAGGCCGGCGGATTGTACGTCTTCCTCAGAGCAGCGTACGGGGCGTTGCCGGCTTTCCTCTTCGGATGGGTCGAGTTCCTGGTGGTCCGGAGCGGGTCCATGGCGACACTCGCCGCCGCCTTTGCCCGGTACTTTTCCCACGTGGTCAAGCCGCCGGGATCGATCTCGGGTGAGGTCTGGCAGGCGGGGGCGGCGGTGGCCGCGATCGCGGTTGTCACCACCGTCAATGTACTGGGGAGCCGACGTGGCGGCGGGTTGCAGGTCGTGGGGACGGCGCTTAAGGTGGGCGGACTGGTCGTACTGATCGCCTTGCCGATTGTGGTCGGCGGAGGATCCACCACGAATCTGGAACCGGTCTGGCCCGGCGAGACCTCGCCCTCGGCGCTCTTCGCGGGGGTGATGGCGGCCATGGTGAGCGTGCTCTGGGCGTACGACGGCTGGACGAATGTCACACCGCTCGCCGAGGAGATTCGCGACCCCGGCCGGAACATCCCACTGGCCATGGTCTCGGGAATGATCGTCCTGGTCGCGGTCTACCTGACCATGACTCTCGCTTATCATTATGTGATTCCGATGGAGCAAGTCCGAACGGCTCCCCAGGACGCCGAGCACTTCGAGCAGGCCGTCGCGGCGATCTACTGCGACCGTCTGGTCGGGTGGTGGGGGGTGCTGGGAGTCTCGATCCTGGTGATGGGCTCGACCTTCATCGCGCTCAACGGAAATGCCATGTCGGGCCCCCGAGCTTACTTCGCGATGGCCCGCGACGGACTCTTCCCCTCGGCCCTCTGCCGGATCCATCCGCGGTTCCAGACGCCAGCCAACGCCATCCTTTCCCAGGGAATCCTGGCGATTGGGCTGATCGTTGCCGGGACGGCGCTCATCCTGGTTTCACCGGCCGGGTGGGAGAAGACGTTGCCCGGCCCGATCGTCGTCGCCTGGCGGACGCTGAACCGAACCCCGCTTTATGACGTTCTTTACACCTATGTCATCTTCGGTGCCCACATCTTCTACATGCTCGCGATCGCAAGCGTTTTTGTCCTCCGCGCCCGGCGACCAGACCTGCCCCGGCCGTATCGGACACTCGGCTATCCCGTCACACCGATGATGTTCGTGGGAGCGGAATTACTGCTACTCGGCAGCATGCTCGCCGACCCGTTCAGCCGAGTACCCTCGCTGGTCGGCCTGGGGATCGTAGCAGCAGGTGTGCCGGCTTATGCGTTCTTTCGCCGGTCGGCAAGGGTGAACTGAGCGGAGCCGTCGATCCTCGTCTGGGAGAACGCCGAGGGCGTTGCCGTGTTGGTACTCAGAGAGACCCGTCCTCAAGGAGGCGGATCTCTTCCTGAAGCATCTTCAAAACCCGATGCTTGGCCACAAACACGTGGGCCACGCGAATCCCCATCCGGCGAGCCGCCTCCACACCGGTAAGTCCTTCGATCGCTGTTAGGCGGAACGCCTCCCAGGTAGACGGCTTGACCCGTCCCCGCACCCGTCGCGAGGCAGTGTCGAGCAACTCAAGCTCCAGTCCCTCGTCCGTTTGAGGCACCACCTGTTGCTGAGTCGCTGGGTTAGACCGGATCCTCTGAGTCATCGCGGTCCCTACCAGACCGAGTTCCCTGCGTCTGGCAGCCACGAGGTCGCTCCATGCGTGCTGGGTCACGGCCCGAAGCCACCTTCGGAAACTTCTGGCCGGGTCGTACTGGAACCCTCGGAGTGACGCGAACAATCGAATGAGCACGTCTTGCAAGACGTCATCGGCGTCGGTGGATTGCAAACGCCAGCGACGACACCAGCTTCGGATCCTCGGCTCGTATCGCTCCACGAAAGCTTGCCAGGCTTGCGGATTCTGCGGTTCGAGTCGGATGGATTCGAGCAGCGACAGCGAGGTGTCTTCATCCTTATTACGAGGTACGGTCATCGGAAGATCCCTCGCCCGTTACCCGCCTGAAGCTCTGGATCGCAGCCCAGACCTTGAACGCCGATGAAATTCGGCCCCTCATGGTCAACCCGTGGATGATCCAGTGCCCCTCCGCAAGATGAGCAATCCAATTGGTGATCGATCATGCGGACTCTTGGTTCGAACACGCTGATGGAGTTTCGTTCGGAGAATCCAGGCCCCGACGGCCAGAGTCGTCATCGCAGGGCCGGTCGAATCCCGGGCAAACCGAGATGCCTGCCGATCGAGCTTGCTGAGGTCGACTTCCTCCCGATCGGTATGAGTCCGGCCAGGGTCCGCTTCGATCGAACTGAATAGCCTGGATGGCTCCCTCCTGCCGGTCGAGTCTTCGTCGCTGTCCGCTACATTGCGATCGAGATCTTCCAGGGCCAGGTCCAGGCTCATCAGGTAGCGTTCCCATGGATTCAGCATCGAGGGCGGAGCCGCAAGGGAACCATTGTTGATCGGTAGCTGTGCGGCCTCTTCCCCTTCGCCCGGTGGGGAGATCTCGATGGGGAGTGAGGTCATCACCATCGGCAGAGAGGCCTCTTCCAGGACCACGAGTTGCCAGGGTACGCATGATGGCGGAGACTGCTCGCCCTGATCCGGTATCGTCTCATACGGGCCCAGTATGCCCGCCACGATGAGCCCCGCGAGATTGTCGCCCTCGCTTTTCGGGACGGCTGGGTACGAATCCTCGCTGGAACTTCGGCTCACCCGGTATGAGTCGGTGGCCTTTGACAGTCCCCCAACCCCAAAGACTTCCACTCCCGCCGAATCGCCCAGTACAGCGACCGCCTCCTCCTCGCCGCGACCGAGGGCCAGAAGCTCCTCGACGTCAGGACCGGGATGGGCCATCGGCATTGACCTCGGTCGCTGAAACTCGGTCGCCTTCGTGATTGAGAAGCCTGGGCTGGCCCGAGAGGCACGGGAGAACATCTGGGGAAGACTCGACCTGAGCCCAGAGAGGATGGCGGTTGGAGGGGATCGCAGATCAATTGCGATGGCTGGCTCGAAACCGCCGGATTGTCCTGCCACCCCCTGGTGATAGAGGAGATTGCCGGCGGCGTCGACTGAGAGTAGATCCGGGGTACCGTCGCCGTTGAGATCAACGACGAGAACGGAAGATGGGCTGGCATTATCCGATCGTTGAGGAGAGGCGCCGATCGGAGTTTCCGGGGCCGGGAGATCATTGACCTGAACCACGGTCGGCCCACTGCCGGGAGAGAGTCCTAGTACCGCGAGGGGCTCAAACATCCCAGAGGATAGGGCTGCTCTGAGCGCCCTCGGCTCTACGAGTTCCACTCGGGGTCGAAGCCCATGTATCTTGCCGCACGAGGTCGCCGGGCTCCTGTGTCGTTTGAGGACTTTCATCGGATACTCCTCGGTGGAGGATCCACGATGGGACGGACATAATGGTCACGGAGGACCGTTGAGACACGGATTTTCTCTCCGGCGGATGGTCTTCGCTTCAGATCCATCGAAGCGATCCGGCGCCTGAGTGGACGCAGCCCTGGATCGGAGAGCAGGACATCCTTGAGGAATCTCGCGCGTTGTTCGATCGGGACTCTGCGGACAGCCTCGCACAGCAGGTCGAAAGCTCGGTCCTGGTATCGGATCACATCGATCGGTAAGCCTCCGCCCATGGTCCGCCCGTGAGTTGAAACGGCGGTTGCGGCGAGGCAATAGGAGCGGGCGGACTTGTAAAGGACTTCCGGCGTAGGCTCGCGGAGGGAGACAGCGGCCTCAGCATCGGTCAGGGCCCGGCGATGTTCGCCAAGGCGCACCAGGGTGAGCGCTCGGCCGTTGTAGGTATCGGCGACGGAAGGGTCCAGGCGGATCGCCTCGTCGAAGTCGTTCCATGCCAACCTCGGGGCATCGGCGAGGAGGTATGCCCAGGCTCGTCGCCTCAGGAGTTTCGGACGATCGCCACCCAGTTCGATGGCCCGGGTGAAATCCCCGATGGCCCCGGCGAAGTCCCTGAGGTCGACGCGTGCCAGTCCGCGCTGCTCGTAGATCATGGGGCTCGTCGTATGCCGCTTGATCAGGGGATCGCAGGAACGGATGACTTCCTCGGGGCGTTTCATCCGGCGGAGCAGGTCGAGTCGGAGCCGATGCGCGTCTTCGTAGTCGCCCGCCTGCTCGATCGCAGCCTCGCACGCCGCGAGGGCCTCGGTGTCGTTCCCCTCGGCCGCGAGCAGCCGGCCGCGATTCGTCTGGTCGCGGGCCACGATACGGCGGTTCGGTCCCTCCAGGCGGATCGCGCGGTCCAGGTCAGTGAGGGCCTGCGATCGAAGGGACGGGCCGGCTTTCTTCATCGCGAGGATCACCTCGGCACGGCCTCGATAGAGGGCCGACCAGTCGGGCCGCCGTCCAATCGCCGCTGCATAAAGCGCGAGGGCCTCGTCGAAGCGGCCCTCGGCCGCCAGAACTCCCGCCAGCCCTGAGGAAGCCAGCGTCCTGGCGTCTCCCAGCTCGATCGCCTGACGGAGATCGGCCTCCGCGGCCCGACGATCGCCGCCCTGCGCACGTAGCAAGCCCCGATTCACCAGGGCCACGTAGTAGAGCCCTTTATTCTGATTCCGTTCGAGCAAGGCGAGCGCCCGATGGTAATCGGCCTCAGCGGCCTGGATTCGAATCCGCACGTCTTCGGGACTCGCCCCCGGCGAGGTGATGCCCGAGGCGACTCCGCGAAGGATGTAGAGCCAGGCGAACTCGCGTTCGCGATTTAGGCAAGCGTTAAAGCCTGCCCTCGCTATTTCGGGTCGCCCGAGCTCCAGCGAGCAGATCGCCCAGAGGCACTGGGCCCAGAAGTGGTCCGGCTGTTCTCGCATGGCCTGCTCGAAGTTCCGGACCGCGGCGATCCAATCCCGAAGCTCGAATTGCTCCAGTCCGAGGAGATAGTAATCGGAGGCCGTGGACGGCACGATCGTTTCGGCGACTCGGCGTTCTCGCTCGGCCCGCGGACGATCGCCCACCCGCTCCAGGCAGGAAGCGAGCCGGAGCAGGAAGGCCCGCGTGGGAGCCGGATGGAGTCGCGATGCTTCCTCCAGTCGCCGGAGTCCTTGCCGGGGGATCGGTTCGGATCCGGAGAGCAACATGAGCAGCAGATAGCATCCCTCGACGATCTCGGCCTGATCCCGCGTGCTCAGGCTCGAAGGTATCGGCCCGAGGTTCCACGAGTCGCCGGGAGCCGAGGAAGCATAGAGACCGAGGGCGGCCGTTGCCGCGCGTCGGGCCTCGGTCTCGTCGCCAGGGAGATCGAGACCCGTGAACCGGGTCTCGTGAAACATGGCCTCGTTGAGCAACTGGCGGAATGCCTGGAATCGACGGACCTCCTCGGCGAGACGGTCGCGCTCGGCCTGCTCCGACCGGAGGGTCGCCAACTGGGAGCCCAGTCTCTGCTGCTTCCTCGCGAGGTGGTCGGAGAGTTCCTCGATTCGCGGATCGTCCGCGAACGCTTCCAGCCGGTGCAGGAGACCGGCAATCCGGATCCGGGCCTCCTCGAGCTCGGCGGAAGACCGGGCAGAGTCGACCTCCCATGCCAGCCGGCTCGCTTCGTCCACCGAGGCCGCGATCAACTGGCCCCTTCTCAAGGACTGGCAATGGATGGCGAACAGGCCGGCGATTGCCCCGACCAGGAGCAGCACCGTCAACGCTCCAGTCAGAGCGGTCGCTGGCCGGCGTCTCGCCAGGCGGACCAGTCGCACCCAGGGCGAAGTCCGACGGGCCGCGATCGGTTCGCCGGCGAGGAATCGTCCCAGGTCATCCGCCAACTCGCTCGCGGATCGGTAGCGCCGGCTCGGCGACTTCTGAAGGCACTTCAGGCAGATGGTTTCCAGATCGCGTGCAAGCCGAGGCGACAACCGGGACGGCGGCACCACATCTTCCTCAACGACCTGGCGCACCGTCTCCATCGGGTTATCACCCTTGAACGGTGGGCGACCTGTCAGCATCACATAGAGCATCGCACCCAGGGCATAGACATCGGCTTCCGGACCGACGTGTCGCGAATCGCCCCGCGCCTGCTCGGGCGCCATGTAACTCGGCGAGCCCATGATCTGACCGCTCTGAGTCGGGCCGTCGTCAGAGTCGATTCGCTTGGCGAGACCGAAGTCGGCAACCTTGGGTACGCCCTCGCTGTTGTACAGTATATTGGAGGGCTTCAGGTCACGGTGGATGATTCCGGCATCGTGGGCGACCTGGATCGCACAGGCCAGGCTTGCCACCAGCTCGGCAGCGGCCCGGGCTGGATACGGGCCCTCTGCTAGCCGATCCTCCAGGCTCGGGCCCTCCAGCAGTTCCATCGCGAGAAATGGGACCTTTTCGGCCTCTCCAATTTCGTATATTTGGATAATATGAGGATGATCCAGCTGCGCGACCGCTTCGGCCTCCACCTGGAATCGGATAAGATGATCCGGACAGGCTCGACCCCCACCGTGGACCATTTTCAGGGCCACCCATCGATTCAGCCGATGCTGCCGGGCCTTGTAGACCACGGCCATGCCCCCTTCACCTAGGCGCTGACATACCTCGTATCCGGGGAAAGTCGGCCACGGTAAAGGCTCGTTCCCCAGTTGATCGATGGACGTGGATCGAACTGGCTCGCGCCGGAGACGCGAACGTTCGGTGTCTTGCGTGGGATGTCGGTCGGTCAGAGCGACCCTTCCGCCATCCTCGTCGGGTTCCCGTGACATGCTGTCGCCGGGCCACTCGATCGTTGTGAAAGCTCGCCCATTTCCGACCTTCACGAGCGCCGTGTTCCCGGACTCGAAAGACCGGTCGCCACTTGATTCTTTCGAGCACAAGGAGTGCGCAACAGACCGCATTCCGCCGCTCGTACTGTCTTGCCTGTCCGCACTTGAGCCTTCTCCGCTCAAAGACCCTGGGATTTGCCAGGGCCGGGCGAATGTCAGACGCTCAAGGCGTTCCTGGCAATGGTTGCACTGCTCGACATGCAACACAATGCGGGCCTCAGCAACTGCATCCATCTCTCCGGCAAGGAATCGGAGAAGATCCGCGTCTTCAAGGCAGAATCTCATGGTTGCTGCGCTCCTGCCGGTTCGGCTGGATCGCCGTTCTAAATGTGCTTCTCACTTAGATACGGCATACGTCCCGGGGAAACTTACACAAATCAGACGGGACGGTCCGTTTCTTGAATCGCCATGGATTCTGCGCAATCAACGGGCGAGTCTGGATCTCATACTTTTTATCGGGGACATGCGGAGGTAAAACGATTTGATCTCAGCTAGAGAGGCTACGAACGGAGGTGAGCATACTGCCTCCTGTCATGGCAGGTCGATCGGCCTCCTGGACACGGATGGCGAAGTGATAGACAGCACGATCTCCTTCGAGATGATTCCATTCAGACTTCCGGGTCGAAACGACGTGGTCGTCTGGTTGTCATTCGTCGGCACGATCTTTTTATTGTTAGGCTGCCGAATCCTTAATACCACAAGGGAGTATGAATCGGTTTGAGGGGTGAGTCGGCTCGCGTGTGGGATTCCTGTTCTCGCGGGCCCACTTCCAGCGGCTCAGCCGCTGGTATCGGATGTCTCGCTACTGACCCGTCCAAATCCGGGGGCGCACATTGTGGCCCATCGATCGACGTTGACGATGCCCCGCGCGGTTATTCGCCTGGCGATTTGCTCTCGGAGGGGAGCGGCGGCATCGCTGGGGTCGATACCGGCGAGCCGATAGCGGAGGGTTTCAGCCAGAAGGGGCATCTCGGCGCGGTCGTAGAGCTCGATGGCGAGGGTCAATTCGGCGATGGAGCGGGGGGCGTTTTTTTGGCAAGCGGCGACAGCGGCGCGAATGTGGTGGGCGTGCGCCCGAGCCCAGTCGACGCCCTCGCGTTCCAGGGCTCTTGCGTCGCGGAGCGCCTGGGAGAGCAAGCGGCCGGGCTGGGACGATCGGTCGGCCAGGGCGACGGCCGTTCTGGCACGCAACTCGAACATCTGAACGCGGATCATCTGGACGCGGAACAGGAGCGAGCGGGCGAACTCGGGCCAGTACGAGCGGAGTCGGGTCCAGGCACGAGCCTCGTCGCCCCGGTAGAGGTCGATATGCATCAGGGCGTCGAAGGCGGGCGTCTGCTGGAGACTCAGTGTCCGGCCCCGGGTCTCGCGCAGCATGGCTTCCAGTTCGGTCTCGTTCGTCGGGCGATCATCGGCGGCTAGGGCGAGGATGGTCTGGTAGAAGGCGTTGAGGTAGCGAGTGGCGTAGAGATCGCCGCGTTCCCTGGCCTCTCGGGAGAGCGAGATCCATCGGCGGCGGAGATCGGTGATCTCGCCCAGCTTGTACAGTCCCCAGAGTGCGAAATTATGGCCGGTAGCGCGCTCCCAGGCCACGCCAGTGCATCGGTCCCTGAAGAGCTCCTCTGCACGGGCGAGGGACTCGACTCCGATCTGCCACCGCCCGAAAAGGATCGAGCTCAGGCCGCGGACAAGGTCGACCATTCCATGGGCCTGGGGCGAGTCCAACGGATCGGCCAGGGCGGCGGCGCGGGCGAGCATCGCCTCCACCCGAACAATGGCCGAGGGGCCGGCAACGGCCTCGTGTGCCGCTTCCATCGCGACCGCTCTCACGATCCGGAACGGCTCTCCGACGCGAAGGGCCAGGAGCAGGCCACGTGCCTGGAAGTCGGCCCCACGGATTGGCTCGACCATGCTCAGTCCGGCGACGGCCGACCAGTAGAGGTCGATCCGTTTCAGGTCGATTGGAGGCACCAGATCGGCGGGCTTCGGGATGAATTCGAGGCCACGCGCCCGAAGAATCGCGCGGTGCCAGAGCAGGGATGCCAGAGCGGAGCGTGAAGTCTCGGGCATGCCGATCCCCATTGGGATCAGAAGGTCGCGGAGCAGGGCAAGGCCCTCGTCGATGTGACCGCTGATGAGGAGCTGGGCCGAGGCGAGCCGTTTCAGTTCGAGCGTCGCGGCCGGCTCGCTGGCCGAGGCCGCTTCGAGATAGACGCGGGCCGCCTCGCATCCTCGTCCGGCGTTTGACAGGGCATCACCAAGCCGCTTCCGCAGTGAGGGAGTGATCGTGGAGTCGGCGGGAGCCAGCTCGATCGCCTTACGGTAGAGCCGCGCGGCGTGTTCGAACGCCAGTGCGGAGGCTGCCTGGTCGGCACCTCGCTCGTAGTACGCGCGGGCTCGTCTTAGGTCGCCGGCATTGAGGAAATGGCCGGCGAGAACCTCTGGGTCCGTCGGCCCGGAAGTCGCGAGGACCTCCGCCAGTCGATGGTGGTGCTGTCGGAGCTGATCGGGCGGCCATTGCTCGACGATCGAGACGCGGATTCGGTCGTGATAGATCTCGATTTCGTCCGGGATCAGTCCAGCCTGGCGGATCAGGCGAGCGGTCCGGAGTGCGGCGACCGCGGCCCGCCCCCCCGCTCCCAGCCCGGCAGCGCGGAAGGCCAGAGACTGGTCAATCGGCCGACCGGCGAGAGCGACCGTCTCCAGCAGGCGCTGGGCCTCGTCGGGGAGTTTGCGGATACGGTCCCTTAGAACCTCATCAAGGTCCAGACGGCCGATCGCCTCCCACTTCTCGACCGGACCGAAACCGCGGAGATGCCGGACAAGTTGGTCGACGAAAAGGGGATTGCCGCCGGATTCGCGCGCGACCAAATGCGCCTGGGCTCGTGCCACGGGGTCGTCGCGACCCAGGAGGGCCAGGGTCAACTCTCGGGCCTCAGACTGTGTGAGCGCTTCAACGGCCAGTTCGCGGTGCTCGGGTGGAGATGGTCGCCCTTCGAGGGCTTGCCGAAGCTGGACGAGGAGAGGGCCATCCTCTCGGTCTTCAACGCGGAAGCAACCCAGAAGCAGGAGGACCGGCGCCCGGGGAGAGCCGAGCAGGTCGGCCAGAAGGAGCACACTTTCCGAGTCGCCCCACTGCAGATCATCGATGGCGAGGACGAGCGGAGCCTTCTCGCCCATCCGGCGGAGCAGGACGCGGAGGGCCTTGATGGCACGGCGTCGGGCCTCCTGCGGGTCGGGCAGATCGAGCGCCTCAGCGCGGGCGGCGGCGATGATCGGAACACCGTCAAGGACTGGGAAGAGGCGGGCGAGGTAAGCGACATCGGGGGGCATGAGCGACGCAAGCGATCGGGCTGGCAGTCCCTTGAGGTACCGCGCCAGGGCATCAATCAGGCTATCCAGCGCCTTGTATGGAACTGACTCGCGTTCGTAGCATCGCCCTGAGAGAACGATGGCGTCGTCGCCACGAGCCAGGCCCTCGAGGAAGGAACGGATCAGCGTCGTCTTGCCGGTTCCGGTCCGGCCGAAGACGAAGATGGATTGTGTCCTGCGCCGGACCAGGCCGGTGAAGGCTGCGTCCAGTACTTGAAGGTGCCGGTCTCTGCCGATCAGGGGGAGGGTTCGCCCTGGCCCAATGGGGTCCACCGGCTCAGGCTCGGAGCCGGTGAGCGCGGCGATGACCTCACGGCCGGTAGGGCGACGGTCGGGGTCGCGATCGAGGAGCCGGGTGCAGAGGTCGACAAGATCCTCCGGGAGTCCGGGCACGATGGCCGAAGCCCGGAGTGGCTCGCTGGTGCGTTTCAGGAGAATCACCTCGTGCGGGGGCCCGACGAACGGAAGGCGGCCGGTCATCGCCTCGTAGAGCATCACGCCGACACTGTACCAGTCGCTCGCCGTTGTGATCGGATGACCGGCCGCCTGTTCGGGCGACATGTGCGCCACCGTGCCGACGATCTGGCGATCCGCGGTACGGAACTGTCCCGTGCTCTCCATGTCGGCGGTCAGGCCAAAGTCGAGCAGAACGACCCGTCCCTCGGGCGTCACCAGGACATTCGTTGGTTTGATGTCCCGGTGGAGTTTCCCTGAGGCGTGCAACGCCACGATTCCTTCTGCAAGCTGTCGGAGAGTCTCGCGTAGCCTCTGTTCGTTGAACGGGGGCGGAGACGACGACCCGTCGGACTCAGTCGGTGGACCGAGCGAGAGGATTCTCGTATCGCTGACGAAGTCCGTTCCCTCGACCAACTCCATCGTGAAGACCCATCGGTCCTCGACCGCGATCATTTCGTAAAGGTTGACGAGGTTGAAGTGGGCGATGTCGGCGAGTGCCCGAAATTCCTGCTTGAACCGGGCCAGGGTACTGGGGTCGGCGCGTCGCATGGTTTTGAGTGCAACGAGTTCGCCGCGTTTGCGGTCGTATGCCTCGTAAACAACTCCCATGCCGCCGGCCCCGATGCGGCGGACAAGCGTGAACCGGACGGTATCGAGCATGGCGCGGAGGGCCTCAGCCTCAGCCCGAAGGTGGTGGGCCTCGTCGAGCGAGTAGCCCAGATCCTTCCTTGGTCCAGTCGGCGGACCATCGTCCGGCGTTCGGGTCAGGATCAGGAGAGCGGCGGGCTCTGGGATTGCCGTGGTCGGCAACTCCTCGTCTACGGCCGGATCATTTCCCTCGGAATCGAGATCGCGCGGGACAGGTGGCGCGATCGTATCGGTGGGCCACTGCGAGGGGTCGACCAGGGTTCCGGTCCGGGGTGCTGTCTGGTTAAGCCGCTGGGCCGAGTGTCGGCGATGCTCGCGCTCGCCGTCGACCAGCACCCGGATCATCTCGCCGCACTCGGCGATTTCCGGCGAGGTCGCGAGGTAGACACGAAGTGGAAGCGGCTGGCCGATCCGCCAACGCTGAGCCTGGTCAACCTGAAGGACAATCAGCCGCTCGGCAACGGTCAGCCCCGGCCTGGCCGCCAGATATTCGAATACATCCGGTAACGGCCCACCCGGACGCCAGAGTCGGGCGAATTCCTCGGCCGGCGAACACGATGTTGTCGTCTCCGTGCTTGAGCCCATCGACCGGATGCCTCGCACATCGACCCAATCCAGATTCATGCAGCCTTGCGACTGCTCCACCACCCCCGCCCAAAATTCCGCGCCGAGGTCCGGATCGGTCGCGTCCCACGCCAGCCGTTCTTTGACGCATCGGCCCATCGTAACCCTGGGCAACACCGAATGGAATGCCAGGGCCGATCAGGCGCGGCCGAGAGGCGAGCCACGTGATTCCTCGGGATCGAGAGGTGCTCGAGTCAGGGGACTGGGCACGAAATCCATCGTGGAGGGGGTGCGAACGCGAATCGCGGTCGGATCGTCGGATCCGACCAGCGGCGCCCCGACAACCGACGAGTCGCCGCGCACCAGGCCAATCGGGGCCACAGGGTCGCGGACCGGGAGCGACCGGGCTCGTCGGTGCTGGACGACCTCCTCGATCAGGATTCCGACCACCGTCAATGCAGCTCCAAGAAGTGAGGACTGCGCGAGCTGGATGGCCGTGTCCGGCTCTAGTGAGAAGGCGCCAAGGAGCCCTATCGCCGCTACAATGAGCCATGCGGTTCGGAACCGGATCCGGGTGAAGAGGGCCAGAAAGCCGATCAGGAGCGTCGAGCCCGAGCAGACCGCGATCAGCGCGGCCCGGCTGACCACCCGGACAGCCATCGAGGGCGTGTGGGTTCCACTCGCTGTTCCAACCGAAGTTTGACCAAAGAGAAGTCGCTGGGATGCGTCGACCGAACGGTCGGGCGGGCCGACGATCGCGGACGGAGCGGCCTCACCGACCAGCCATCCCTCCAGGGCTTCGGGATCGAGATCTGGCCGTCGGCCCCATATAAGTCCATCCCATCCCCAGGAATTTTCGTCCGACCAACCGGTTGGGACGCCAAGCAGAGCCCGATCCCAGGGAAGCTGAACCTCCCAGAGCGTCCGGAGCACCAGGCCGCCCTCAGGTAGCCGGGGTGCGGGCCACGGAGCTGTCGTCGGACCGTCAGAAAGCTGGTACTCCAGCTCGACCAGCACCGGCCGCGCAGCCGATGCTGGAGGGAGAGGGAGCCGGTATCGTCTGGCTCCTTCGCTTCCGCCCTCCAGATCGACCCTCTCGGCCGGGCGGCCGTCAACCCGGGCCGCGATGATGCGAGCTACCTCCGGAAGCTCGAAGGGGAAGGCCGGTCCATGCGACTCAACCCGAAACGACGCCCGATGCTGCACCGTCTCGTCGAGGCCGATGGTCGTCTGAATCAGGAGACGAGGAACCAGCGGAACCGGCATCACGACGGAGTCGTGTGCCTCGACCTCGATCCGTAAAGATCGGCCGGTCCCGCCGGCGCCTTCGACATAAGCGGGCAGGGTCGACTCCGAGGAAACGAAATCGGTCGTGCGGACCCAGGCCGGGTCGATCGCCCGGGTGGTTACTCCGGCCCTCACCGAAAGCTCGACACGCGACGGTGCCTCCTCAACGCCTGGGAACGTGATCCGATCGAGGCTTAGCTCCCTAGCCGCCGACGACGACAGCGGTGGGTCGATCGGAACCTGCCATCGGAATTCCAGGACAGCTCGATCAAGAATAGGACGATCGAGGCGAATTCGCTCGATCCGCGAATGGTCGGGACCGTCTGAGACCGGTTTCCGCTCGAGGATCTCATGATCGCGAAGCTCCCAACGCGCCGCCGAAGCTGGGACTTGGAGTGAAAGCCATTCCGCGGCCCCATGGCGGACGCTCACGGTTGTCCGCTGAACCAGCTCGACCGACTGGCGGGAGACCCTGGCCTGGAGCGTCGTCTCCTCTCGGAGTGCGATGGGGAGCCGGGTGATTCGAAGTGGTAGGAGATCGGGCCCTCCGGTGGCTTCGAGACTCAGGGCATGGGGCGTTGCCTCGAGAGCCTCGGCGGTCGTGGGGGCGGTCGGAGCCTCGGCGACACGGAATGTTGGCCGGTCGCCCGATGCCGGACGAGAGGCCTCTTCGTCCAACTCGACGGAGACACCTCGATCGGCCGCGATCCCAAGCAAGACGGAGACTGCAGCCGAGGCTTCCGGCGCGCAAAGGCCCAGCTGGATCGGACCTTGCGTTGGGAGCCGCTGCACGCCTTCGACCTGGAGTGTCACCCGAGGCTGGTCTCGCACGCTGGGCGACAATCGAACAGTCAATGCGCGAGGACGGTCGACGGCGCCGTCACCATCAAGATTCCATGCCTCGACCATGGAGGCCGGTCCGACCGAGGTCAGCTCCAGTCCAGGCCCCAGCTTTAACCGGACCTCAAACGGCCGACCGCGAACCCATCGAAGATCGATCGCCGTCTCCGATCGGGCCCTCTCTGCCCCAACTCGGATCGACGAACGAGTTCGTGCTCGCACCACAGGCGGAGATGACTCGACTCCAAGCGCCAGGGCAAAGGGCTGATCGAGGAACTCAAAAGCCAGGCTGGTCCCAGGCCGCTCGGCGAGGTCACGAGGGAGATAGGTCGGGACGATCCGGCGGAGCCCTTGCGCGGCGGTCGGAGCAATCCACAAATCGGGACTCTGGGTGACACCAATAGCGCCGGTCTGCTCGCGCGCATGGACGATCGGGAAGCCGCGAAAGTCGATCCGATTCCCCTCGCCCCGAACATGCGGACGCCTTGTGGTCATCACGAACCGTCGTTCGCCGCCGGGCCGAAGCGGCTCACTCAGTGGAATTGTCAAAAGGCCGGGATGCCGGGCGCCTGTCGTGTCGGGGGTTACCTGCTGGTCATCAAGCCTCACCTCCGTCACTTCGTCGCGGTCCGGAACACGCACTTGCAACGTTCGGGTCATCCCTCGAACACAACGGATCACCCAGGTCGAACGGGTTCGCATCTGCTCGGGATCGACGTCGAGCGCGATATCCCCCTGGGCAACGAGAATTGGCGGATTCCGACGACCCGACTCGGAGTCAACGGCCCAGCTCACCACGACCCTCGACCGCGGCGAGAGCCTGGCCGTAAGGCGGGCACCCTGACCGTTGAGAAGATCCGACTGGCCGTAGACCTCGTTCTCGCCGACGATCAGGTCGGGCTCCCGGCGTTGAAAATCCAGCTCCAGCGCCGTTGAGAGCGTCTCAGGAACCTCCATAACGAGCGATTCTCGGGCCGGATCGGTGGTGAGTGGGCATCGGAACGGCACCGAGACTTGATGCCGGCCGCGGCCGATCAGTTCGATCTGCCATCGAGTGTCTGGCATCCTCCGAAGGTCAAGGACACGATCGCCCTCGCGAGCGTCGATCAAACGCTGACCGTCAAGCCGGATCGGCACCCAGGTTGGGCCGTCGCCGGACGTCAGGATGGCGAATTCGACGGTGATTGTGGCCGAATCGCCACGTACATTTCCCCGGATCCGGACGGACTCAACCACCCAGGGCGTGGATGTCGAAGACTCAGCGGGACTTGTCGAGTTCGAAGCGTCTGGACGACCGGGCACGGCCCGTCGCACCTCCACGTCCGGACGTCGGATCTTTTGGAGCAGCGCGCCAAGGTCGGCCGGCTGATCCAGGATCACAAAATACGAGGGAGCTTCCGCCTGGATGGGCGAAGTCGCCTCCTCGAGGGCCGCCGCCCTTGTGCCCGAGACGACCGCGGCCGCAATCAGACACGCCAGTATCCAGCCGAAATGACGGAGGATGACCAAGCCCCGCACCTTCCCGGTTGGCAATTCCGGACCTGCTCGTGAGCTCGGACCCGGCCGGACCTTTCCGGAATCGGATCGGCCCGAACACCCCCGGCCCGTCGTCCGTAGAACGGGCCAGACAAGGGCCGTTGCGGTAACGCCGGCCTCTCAGGGTGCCCCACGAGCGAACCTGTTTCCAATATACCACGGAGACGTCCTATCCTCCACGATTCACCGGGTCGATTGGGACGATTCCCCTTGGTCCGGACGTCCTGATCTGGTACTGTGATACAATTCCCAGGGATGACGGGGTTTCTGAAGGAAATTCAACGCAACTTCTCCAGACGATCCGGAGTCGACCGATCGATGGGTCTCGCGACGGGCGTTGTGGCTGGCGTACTGGTTCTTCTCGGTGCCGCCCCGCCTGTCGCGTCGCCGGGACCGACCGTGGTGACCGTTCGCGGTCGGATCCTGACTCTGGATTCCGCCCTCCGATCGCTTGACCTGGAGTTGAAGCTCGATCCTGGCTCGGCCTCGAAGCAAGTCGTTCTGCTCGGTGAGGATCGTTCAATAACGCCGCTCTTCCGCGACGAGATCACTCGCGCTCTCTTCGAGGACGGGCGACTCCGCAATCTCCGGGCCGAGTTGCACGGCCGACACTATCCGGGCGTTCCCTATTTGAAGGTGACCTCTCTCCGGGTCGAGCACGACGGGCAACTCCAGATCCCGGAATACTTTTGCGAGGTCTGCTCGATTTCGGTCCGGGCTCCCCAGATCTGTCCGTGCTGCCAGGGGCCCATGATCCTTCAAATGCGTCCCGATCGTCGCTGATTGTCGAAGCCAGACTGTTCTGGCGGGTTGAGACCGGTAGGAAACTGTCTGACCCGCCGGGTTTTCTCGAGTCGGACTCTTCAACCCCCTCACGCCGGTGCAGGGGCCAGGATTGCCCCAGGAGGAGACCTCTCATGCTCACCGTCGATGGCGCCAATGTGTTGCTCGGGGTGGCCGCAGTCGTGGCGGTCGTCACGACCCTCTGGTCGATGGGCTGCCTCCTCTGGGCGACTCGGAGACCGAAGGCCATCGTCGATCATACGCCGCCGGTCACCATCCTGAAGCCACTCAAGGGGATGGACGAGGGGATCGAGGAGAACCTTCGCAGCTTTTTCCGACTGGACTATCCGAAATACCAGTTGATCTTCGGCGTCGCCGAGGAAAATGACCCATCGATTGCCGTCGTGCAGAAACTCCTGGCCGAATTCCCCGATCATGATGCCAAGCTTGTTGTCGGGAATCCATCTTTTGGGCTCAATCCGAAGGTCGAGAATCTGGCGGCGATGGACCGGCATCGCAAGTATGACGTTCTCCTGATCAGCGATTCGAACGTCCGGGTGCGACCAGGCTATCTGCGAGAGACGGCCTGCTATCTGTCCGAACCGGGTGTCGGTCTGGTGAGCAACATTTTCGCGGGAGTCGGCGAGTCTCATGCCGCCGCGGTGATGGAGAACCTGCAACTCAACGGCTTCATCGCTGGGGGCGTGGCGGCTGCCTCTGTGATGCAGGTGACCTGCGTGGTAGGCAAGTCGATGATGATGCCTGTGGCGGCGCTCGAGGCCATTGGCGGGTTCGCTGCGGTTCGAAACCTGCTCGCTGAGGACCAGGCGGTTGGCGTCCGGATGCGGCAGGCGGGCTATTCGATCCGGCTAAGTCACCATGTCATCGATAACATCAACGCCCGACGCAGTTTTCGATGGTTCCTCAACCGACACTCGCGGTGGTACAAAATCCGCCGCCAGATGGCCCTGCCGGCGTTCGTCGCCGAACCGCTGGCCAACCTGCCGACGGTCGGACTGATCTGGGCGTTCTCGGCCGAGTCCGGAATCGCCTGGAGCGGGCTTCTGCTGCTGGTCGGACTTGGAATGTTTCGCGACGCCGTGCAATCACGATGGCTTCGAGGATCGTATCCGAAACTACGACACCTGGTATTCAGCCCGATCAAGGATATCTTACTGCTCTCGGTCTGGTTCGATGCGATCTTCAACAGACGAGTCTGGTGGCGCGGCCACCGGTTCCTGGTCGGCCGGATGACGAGGCTCCGCGAGGCCCGTGTGCCCCGGAGTGTTCGAAAACGCGTCCGTCGTCTTCGGCAGCTCCGTCATCAGCACGAGATTGGCGAGATGCCGTCCTCCTCGAACCCGGCCGACGACCATCGCCGAACCGCTCCCAATCCGACCATGGATTCGACCTCTCCAAAGGAGTGATCGGGAGAGTGGACCGGACATCGCAGGGGCCGAGTCGGGGGATTCCATTCGAGAGCGATGATATCGAATCGTCGACGAGTCGGCCGAGGACCGGAAGCCCGAGCTCGGGCATCGCAGCCCACCATGGGACTAGGAGCGGCCAGAGGGTCTGGCCATCGAGTAAGAAGTGGGTCTGAACCCAGATCTACCCATGCGAAAGGGGTCTTTTGATGGAAGAAGAGCCCGACGCATCGGAATCCGATGCTGACCGATCTGCCTCATCTCTCGGGCCTTCCCCTGCCCGGAATTCGCGGTTCCACTCGGCGAGTCGACCACGGACCGCTTCTCACCCCGCCGTTCGTATCGGACTCTCGATTTTGATGGCTCTCTCTGTGATGAGCGCACCGACGATCGTCCGCGCCGAAGACTCCCTGGATCGAATCCGGCGCACGGGGCGGCTGGTCTACGGAAGCGACATGGAGGGCGGCGCGCCCTATGCTTATCCCGACCCGTCAGCGACCGACGGCGTGGCCGGGTTCGAGGTCGAGCTGATGCGACGGCTTACCTCCGAGATCGGTGTGCGCGCCGAGCTCTCGCAGGGACAGTGGGACGAGTTGCTCGAAATCCTCAAGATCGGCCGAGTCGACGCCGTCATCAATGGCTACGAGTGGAGCGAGCGCAGGGCACGCGAGTACCTCGCGACGCGACCATATTACGTGTATCAGTTACAGTTGATGGTCCAGCGAGGGAGCCGGATCCGGCGGTGGTCCGACCTGAATGAGCCCCGACCCGGTGGCGGCCCGTGGAGGATTGGCGTCCTGGCAAGCTCGGCCGGCGACCACTTCGCGGCGGAGCAGGGGGGGAACCACATCCAGGTGGTCCGTTTCGACGGTGCGACGGACGCGATGCTCGCCGTTCAGAACGGTCAGTATGACGCAACGCTCCAGGACATGCCGGCCGCCCGATTTTACGCGGGCCGATATCCAGGACTGGAACTGGTTGGACCGCCCGAGGGACGCGGCTATTACGTGATCTTCACCCGCGAGAGCGAACGATCCCTCCGCGATGTCCTCGACCGAGGCATTGGGAAGCTGATCGCCTCGGGCGAGCTCCGACAGCTTTATGATCGATTCGGCATCTGGAACGAGGCGCAGGAGGAACTTTCCGGTTTTGATGGACCGCTCCCGATCGCGTCGGGGAAATCGGGACGCCGCGGCCTGGGGCTCTTGACGGAGTATGCCGGCCCACTACTCCAGGCCGCTTTCGTGACGGTGGTCCTCTCGGTCGGATCCATGCCCATCGCGATGGCGATCGGCCTGATGGTCGCGATCGGACGGCTTTACGGCCCGCGTCTCCTGAATTGGCTGCTGACCGGATACGTCGAGATCCTCCGCGGCACGCCGTTGATGTTGCAACTATTTGTGCTGTTTTACCTGTTGAAGCTCTCGCCCTGGGTCGCCGGGATCGCTGGGCTAGCGATCAATTACTCGGCGTACGAGGCCGAGATCTACCGGGCCGGATTACAGGCGATTCCCGCCGGACAGATGGAGGCCGCTCTGGCCCTGGGAATGTCGAAGCGTTTGGCGCTCCGGCGAGTGATCCTCCCACAGGCAGTCCGGATCGTGATTCCACCGGTGACCAACGACTTCATCGCTCTCTTCAAGGATACCTCGGTCTGTTCGGTCATCACGCTGGTTGAGCTTACCAAGCAGTACAAGATTCTGGCGTTGAGCACTGGGGGGACGATCGAATTCGCCCTGGCCGCCGCGGTGCTCTACCTGATGATGAGCGTCCCGCTCTCGTGGTTCTCCCGATGGTCCGAGGCTCGCCTGGCGAACGCCAGCGTGAAGGGAGGGTCCCCCGAATGATCGAGGTCGATGGACTGCGAAAGCGGTTTGGGGAAGCCGACGTTTTGCGGGGCGTGACACTCTCGGTTGACCGGGGCGAGGTAGCGGCGATCATTGGTCCATCGGGAAGCGGCAAGAGTACATTCCTGCGCTGCCTGAATGGGCTGGAGCGATTTGACGCTGGACAGGTCGAGATCGACGGCTTGGTCCTTCGCGGCCGGTCGGAGGTCGCGGCCTCGGATTGGGGGCGACTGCATCGCGAGGTTTGCCTGCGGGTGGGGATGGTCTTTCAGGGCTTCAACCTGTTCCCGCACCGGACAGCGATTGAAAACGTAATGGAGGGTCCAATCTACGTGCTGGGCCTCCATCGAGACGCCGCCGATCATCGGGCGCGCCGGCTTCTGGATCGCGTCGGGATGTCGGACCGACTGCACTCAATGCCATCCGAGCTTTCGGGAGGGCAGCAGCAAAGGGTCGCGATCGCGCGCGCTCTGGCGATGGAGCCCCGCGCGATCCTGTTCGACGAACCTACCAGTGCGCTCGACCCACGTATGACCGCCGAGGTACTGGCGGTGATGTCGGACCTCGCCAGCGAAGGCATGACGATGATCGCGGTCACCCACGCGATGCACTTCGCCCGGCGGGTGGCTCACAAGGTTCATGTTTTTGGCGAGGGTCGCGTCATTGAATCGGGACCGCCCGATCGGATCTTCGACGATCCAAGAGAGGAGGCCACGCGGATACTGCTATCGAGCGTCGAGGCAGCGTGACCAATCACGGCAGCATCTCCCTGCCCGGGGCCTTCCCCGAGGCTCCGATCGCCATCGCCACCCAGCCTGCCATCATCAGTAGGCCGCCGATCGGTGTGATGGCGCCGTACCACCCCTTGCCGGTGAGACAGAGAACGTAAAGGCTCCCCGAGAACAGGATCGAGCCGGCCAGGAAGAGCCAGCCGGCTGCCTGGATCGCCATCCCAGTCCGGCCCCCCTGCGCCATCAGGCCGACCGCGACGATCGCCAGGGCGCAATGCATCTGGTACTGCGAGCCTGTATGGAAGGTCTCGTTGAGTCGGGCCGTCGGAATTGCGCCGGGGACACTCCCCATCGACTCGAACCGAGATCGCAGGCCATGGGCGCCGAACGCCCCCATCGCGACGGATAGAAAACCCCAGATCGCACCGATCCTCAGCCAGAATGTCGCGCCCATGGTTCCTGGATTCTCCGAAGAAAGGGTGCCGAAATTTGGATTCAGCGGACAACCCCGCCGAGCAGAGGGGCAATCGGATGTTTCAGGACGGCCGCGCGGGCCTCGGCGGCGAGGAAGAGGGAGCCCGTCACGCAGATCAGGCCCTCCGGTCCGGTGAGGACGCGGGCCAGGTCGAGCGCCTCGGCTGGGTCGACAGCGAGGTGCGCTGTCCGCCCGGCGAGCATCAGGACGGCGGAGACCACGGTTTCGGGCGAGAGGGCGCGTGGGTTCTCGACGTATTGCGTCGCGATCACCTGGTCAAAGAGCGGCAGGAGCGCCTGGAGTTGACCTCGCAGGTCCTTGTCGCGAGTCGTGCCGAAGACGAGCGTGCGACGGACGTTGGGGAAGCACTCGAGGAGGGTGGCGGCCAGGGCCTCGGCTGAGGCGCCGTTGTGTGCGCCGTCGATCACGAGCAACGGCCGAGCGCCAAGGATCTCGACCCGGGCCGGCCACTCGAGAGCCGCGAATCCCCGGGCGGCATCCGCCGGGGCGACGGAGAGACGGGGCTCGGCCTCGGCCAGCGCATCGAAACCGGCCAGTGTGACGGCCGCGTTATGCGCCTGGTGCGCTCCAAGCAAAGGGAGAGCGAGCATGCCCCAGTCGGTCCGCCAGGTCTTCACCGCGACCCTGAACGGCGTGGGTCGAGTAATCGGCCGATCGGGCGGGATCGCCTCGTAATCGAAGGCCTCGCCCAGTTCGAGGAGCGGACAATGACGCTGCAGGGCGATCCGGCGGATCGCCTCTCGGGCCTCGCCGGTGCGCTCGCCGCTGATGGCGGGGCGCCGTCGCTTGAGGATTCCCGCCTTTTCACCCGCGATCGCCCCGAGCGTGTTGCCAAGCTGCCGGGTGTGGTCAAATGAAATACTGGTAATGATCGAGACACGGGGATGAACCACATTCGTCGAGTCAAGCCGGCCCCCCATGCCAACTTCCAGGACGACGGCCCCCACCTTCTGACGAGCAAAGTGGAGTAGGCCCATCGCCGTGGTGATCTCAAAAAACGTCAGCCGGCATTCCTGGCAGCGGATATCCTCCACCTCGACCCGGTCGACCGCCTCTCGGACATCGTCCACCAGCGTGACGATCTCGGCCAGGTCGGCGGGACGGCCATCGACAACGAATCGCTCTTCCAACCGGTGCAAGTGCGGCGAGGTGTACAGACCGGTCCGCACGCCCGAGGCTGAAAGCCCCGCGGCCATCATCACGGCGGTGGAACCTTTCCCCTTGGTTCCGGCGATGTGGACGATCGGCAGTCCGAGATGAGGATCGCCGAGCGCTCGGAGAAGGCGGCGCATCCTGCCCAGCTTCAGCTCGGTCGGAATGCGGGGCATCCCCAGCCACTCGTAATTCAGCCGGCCATAGAGGTATTCGAGTCGATCCGGATAATCGGGCGGCATGGCGAGGCAGTCGCGCTCCCCTCAGTGAACGTGAAGGAATCGGATGGATCATCCAGGTTGTAGGACGGAAAAATCCCAGGTCATTGTCCTGTAGATCTTTCCATCAATTGTCGATTCGTTTTTGATCGATTCTTTCACAGATACTCAGCCCAGGATCTGCGATCGGGTAACCGACACTCCGAGGGCGTGGATACTCGCCCCACCCAACCACGCCGACGGCCCGAGACCGCTCCCCTCCGGCTCAACCGGGGGATATCGGCGGGATCGGGGCGAGACGCAACAGACGTTGAATCCGCATGCAAAACTCGACGAGCGAAAAATCCTTGGTCCAGTAATCATCGACGCCCAGAGCGAAGCCCTCGAGACGCGTGTCGGAGTCGCCGAGCTGGGAGAGGACAACGACTTTCATCCCCACCGCCTCCGTCGACCGACCGAGGTGCTCCAGGACTTCCAGACCTCCCATCACTGGCATCCAGATATCTAGCAACAAGAGTCCAGGCGTATGCGACCGAACCAGTTTTACCGCCTCGCCCCCGTCTCGCGCCTCGAAGACCGTATGACCCTCGCGACGCAGGGTCTCGGCCAGGACCGAGCGCAGGTCCGCCTCGTCATCGGCCAGGACGATGGTCGTCACCAACTTCTCGGAACCCTTGCCGATCGACTGCATGGCATCATACCACCCGATACAAGCCAACGGGCCGTCCAGGCCCGACGAGAGGAGGAAGAGACGGGACCAGCATACCGACAATTCGAGGCCATCCGCCATGCCTTTCATCCCGCCGTAACGGGCAAGGAACTACGTCTCGCCAGCGGCCAGGCCGCGGAGGTATTCGAGAGCCTCGTCTACCTCGCTCACGCTCGCGCCAGGGACGCGCCCGCGGCGGTCGAGCTCGTTAAGGAGCATCAGATCGTTGTAGAACTCGGACTGCTGGAGCCGCGACCGCGCCCGCCCGCCTAGCTCGCCGGTTCGGAGCGCGTGGGCCTCCATGTGGTGCTCGATCAGCCAGGCTGTCCTATCGGTGAGTGTGCCCTCCAGCGCCTCCAGCGCGGCCGAGACATGATCGTGCGGATCGATCGCCTTGCCGACGTCGTGAAGCAGCGCGGCGAGCAGGAATTCCTCGTCGTACGGCCTCTCGTCGCGCGCCAGCTCAAACACCTGCAAACTGTGATAAAGCGCGTCCCCTTCGGGATGATGCTTCTTGCTCTGCTTCACTCCTTCGAGGGGCTCGAGCAGCATTCGATAGAGCAGATACGGATCCATCTTTTCCTCGAGCGTCTCGAGCTCCGTCTCGAGGTCGAGGTCCGGGTATTCCTCGCCAAGAATGGCCTCCAGCTCGGCGATCGACGCCCGCTCAATCGCCTTACCGGTGATCGAACTTTTGAAGACGTAATGGGCTTTATCTTCGGGATAGAGCGTCAACTCGAAATTGTTTCGATCGAAGACATGAATATGGGTGAAAACGCGCTCCTCGTCATGCTTAACGATCCGTTTCAACTCCACGTCGTACTGAAGGTTGAGCTCGTCGAGGAGGTTAGTGACGAGCGAGAGGCTGTCGGAGAAGACGTGGATATCGACATCCGAGCCCTTGCGGACGTGACCTGTCAGTACGCTTCCGATCAGCCGGGGGCGGAACCGGGCCAGTAGTTTCATGAAGCGAAGTGCATCGAGCCGCATGTCGAGCAGGTGCTCAAGCCGTTTCGGCCCCTCGTGCATTCGGGCCATCGCCTGGATTTGATCGCGAATCTCCCGGTTACTCGGGAGATCGCCGGGACGGTGCCGGTATTCGAGGCCAAGCTGGCGGGCCGCCTTGCGTTTGGCGGTGAAATACTCCGACTCACTCCGGCTGTACATCATCTGGGCGGCGAGGAAGGCGATCTGCCGCCGGAGGCGTTCGTCAGCCATGGGAAAAGGTGCGCCGTTTTGGAGCCCATCAAGGCGGCGCTGGGCGATGAAAGATGACCCACGATTGCGGGTGGTCGATTGAAAGAATAAGGCGCCGGTCGATCGAGGTCAAGTCGCGTCGGGATCGGATTGCTCGGATTCGAGCCGTCGAAGTACCTCGCGAAATCGCCGCTTCGAGCCGACGTAGGGGAGCAGCTCGAATCCATTACGCCAGTGCCAGAGAGTGCTGGAATCGTTGCCTTCGAGGAATGAACTGGCGAGTTGGGAGTAGCCGAGGTCCAGCAGCCCCTTGGTTGCGTGCTCCAGCAACGCGGAGCCAATACCGAAGCCGGCGAGCGCGGGAGCGACGAAAATCCAGGTGAGATGGGGATGGCCAAGCCGCCGCTCGACGGCTTCGGCGGGCGGCGGTGCTTTCCATCGCAACGACCAGGCATCTTCGAGGTCAACCGGTGGAACGAGCGTCACCAGGCAAGCACCGACCGGCCGCTCCTTGCCCTCGATTCGAGCGACGTGGCAGGCGACGTGGATGATCGGGCCATCCTCGCCCTCGCGGGCCGATCGGAGGCTGAGACGCGCCGCTTCGAGGCGTCGGCGGTCGCTCATGCTGGCAAACGGCGGAACCCGGCGAAAACCGGAGGCGAATGCCTGCGTGAGCCCTGGCCAGTCGTCGTCGTCTAGAGGGCGGAAGACTGCCCGCTCGCCATGGACCTCGACCTCGGACGGTGGTCCGTCCTCCGATCGTCGCAACTTTAGCCGGGCGCCGAAGCACCGGGGCCTTCCCGAGATTACGGCCTTTCCTTTGAAGTAGTCGTAGCGATAAGCCGGGTTACGCGGGAGCTTCTGGAACTGCCGCATGGTCATCGGAATTCGGAGGATCGGGAACCATCGTTCAATCATGAACGGGGAGTCTTTCCACGCTCGGGAGAATCTTACAAACGGACCCCAGAATCCGGGTGGGCCGAAATCGAGATCGACCCAATCCTTAATAGGAATCGGAGCTAATGACCTCGCCCACGTTAATCGTACCGAGTGCGATCCAGATGGGCGAACTGATGGAGTTCTTGATGAAGTGAACCGAGCCATCGCCGAAGAGAGCGTTGACGCCGCCGGGGTGCCGACTCCTTGCGGCCACGTACTCGGACCCTTCGCTGGTCGTTTGATTACACCCAAGCAACTGGGCAGGCTGGCTATCGCAAAGCGAGCCGGGGCTCGGTGGACTGGTACCAGGGCCGGTCGATGCGAAGGAGGCCAGGACGTCGTAGTTCCCCAGCGGACCGTGTAAATAGTCGAGGAAGCCGTTGGGTGTGAAACGCGTCATGTAAGAGCCGGCTCCCGGATTCTGAAGCCAGATGGTGCCCCTCATGTCGTCGCTCGCCCCCTGGAGCAATTCTGAGACGAAGTGGGTATTACTCAGGCCATCGGTCACCGAGGCGAATCGCACCAGTTGAGGTCCCATCCCGCTGGAGGCCACGCCGAAGGGAGATTGTCGATAAAGGGAGCCGTAGGAACCGAAGGGAATCTGTCCATAATCCGTATTACCCCAGTTCGCGCCGTAATTTCCCTTCGGGAGCGACCAGGGAAGGGCAGGAATGGCTCCGCCAGCCGCCGCGGAGAGCGAGGCGAGCGAGAGTGAATTGGTGTTGTCACTGGGGCACTGATATGTGGCCATTTTCGTCGTGATGACCGAGCTATTGATCAGAAAGCCCTGCAAGACGGGTGGACCTTCAATACCGATCGCGGCATTGAAAGCGTTGTAGAGGGTGGCTTGCTCAATGTAAGGGAGCATCAGCACGAACCAGGGTGTGTTCTGGCAACCGCGGCCGAATCCCGGGCTTTTACAGGGAGGAACACCGATTCCGTAGACCACACCGATGGGGATGGAGCCATTCGACGACTCGTAGTTGGCGATGCCCAGACCGAACTGCTTGAGGTTATTCGTACACTGGATGCGCCGGGCTGCCTCACGGGCCGCCTGGACCGCGGGGAGGAGCAGTGCAATCAGGACCGCGATAATCGCGATCACGACCAGGAGCTCGATCAATGTAAAACCAGTGCGTCGCCTTGTCATTGGACCCGAAGCCTCCCTCTCGATCGACCAGGAATCCCTTGCGCTCGGCAATCAACAACGACGGTCGAGTTAACGCGGGCGTCCGGCATCCGATCGACCGCACAATCATCGGCCAATCTCATCTACTGGATTGTAGGGCACTGCTAGCCGCCGCGCAAGGGAATTCCTGATTCATGATTCAAGAGGCATGCGACCGGCACGGAGAAGCCTTGTCAGGAAAGGGGCCTGGTGGGCCCCATCTCGGAAAAGGACGAGCGGACGTGATATTCTTGTGGAAGGGTCGAGACCGAGGCTCATGGTGGTCGAAGGCACCTTGCGAGGGCCGGGATCGTGGCGAGACGGACGTGAGCGAAAGCCGGACACATTCCGAGTCTGCCAATCGCCCGAGTCGAGGGCGGATGGTATCGTTGCTGGCTCTTCTGACGGCTCTTACGCCGCCGCCGATGTGCGGTGCCGCGGGTCCGGAGGTTGTCCGGGTTCGGGTGCCAGCGAAGGACCTGACGAGGTACTTTCCTCCCGGGACGGAGCTTCGGATTCTTTCGCCGGAGCAATTCGAGGCGGCGGTCTCGAGGGCGGCGAGGGATTCGGCGGGACGTAGAGCGGTCGAGCCGGCCCGGCTGATCGTGGCCCGCCACCGAGCCCGCCTGGAGGGCGGTCTACTGCGTGGGCGGTCAGAGCTAGTCGTCGGTGGTGGTCCCTCGGGTCCTTTCAACTTCCCGATGGAACCCTGGACACCAGCGATTCGCGTTGGGATAGGAGCCGGGGCGGCACCGGCGGTGGGGGCGAGCGAAAACGGGACCACGGTCCTACGGATCACCGGGACGCCGGGAGGTCGGGCCATTCCGATTGAGTGGGAGCAGCAACCAAGGCCGCTCTCGCGAGGTCGAGGATTCGCGCTCGGCCTGCCCGCGGTCGACACGACCGTACTGGAGTTAGAGCTTCCCGAGGGGTGGTCGGCGTCAAGTCAGCGTGGGGTCCGTCGTGGGCCGATCCCGACCGGTGATCCGGGCTGGAGTCTCTGGGAACTTGACGGTGAGGGAGGACGGTTCGACGTCGAGTTGAGCGAGGCCACCGATCGCGGAAAGTCGGGCGCCAACTTGGGTGCCTGGTTGAGCGCCTCGACTGAGGTGGACATCCGACAGAGGCCCGGCCGATCGGCCTCGATGGCAAACTGGACCTCCGAATGCCGGCTGGAACTGGATCCACGGCACGCGGCCCGTCTGGAGGCTGAACTCGACCCGGGGCTGGAGCTAATCGACGTTCGCGGCAACGCGCTCCGCGGCTATCGAATCGATCGACCGGGCGAGTCAACTCGAGTGGTCATTTCCATCGCCGAGGGCGTCCGCGCCACGACTCTCCGCCTGATGGCGCACGCGACCGTTCCGACGGAAGGAACCTGGCGAATTCCGGCGTTTCATCCGGTCGACGCGATCTGGACCGGAGGGAGAACGACGGTTCTCCTCGACGAGTCGCACGCGGTGCGCGGGTATCGCGAGCGTGCCGGGCGACTGGTCCCCTCAGCAAGGGGGGACGACGGGCCCGACGACCGGCTCGCGTTCGAGTCAAGGGCGCCGAAGTCAGTCGCCGAACTGGTGCTGGTCCAGCCCCGACCAGGTCTTGCCTGCACCGTCCGGGGCCAGCTCGACCTGAGTGGGACGCCGGCACGGTTCGAGGCCCGGCTCGACTGGGCGCTTCGACGAGGGTCGGTCTCCGAACTGGTCGTGGATCTCTCGCCGGGATGGTCGCCGGACCAGGTCCGGATTCAGGGCCTGGACGACCCGCTGACCTGGCACTCGTCGCCATCCCCTTCGGGAGGAATCCGGCTCCGAGCGATGCTTCCGGCCTCGGTGCTGGCCTCGGGCAAATGGACACTGACGATTGGGGCGACCGCCGGCGGATCGTTGTCCCGCGGACCGCTGGAACTGCCGAGGGTGCAACCGGTTGGGACATCGGTCGTCGACGAAGCCTGGATCGCCTGGACGGATGACGCGTCGACGATCCGGCCCGTCCGGGCGCGTGGCCTGGCGTGGATTGAACCGGACGATGTTCCTGGACTGGCAACGCCCGCCCCCTCACCTGGACTCTTCCCCGCGCTGGGGTGGAGATGGACCGCCGCGGCCGATGGCGACCCCGAAGCTCGGATCGATCGCGAGCGAGTCGACCGCACGGCCCGGGCCTCAATCCGTGCTCGAGCCCGGCTCTCTCCCGATGGGCGCGGCCTCTCGATCGACGGGACGATGTTCGTCGAGGCCGGCGGAGCACCGCTCGACGCGATACCAATCGGCCTCGAAGGGTCCGGCGATCCGCTCGCCGCCTGGCAATTCCGCGGAGAAGACAGCGCCGTGCTGCGGCCCCGCCGGGTCGGCGAGATCGATCGTGTCCGATTGGGTTTTGGCCGCGATATCTCGGCGCGAGAGATCCCCGTCGATTTGCTCCCCCACGGGCGGCGGTCGATAGCGTTTCAGGCGACCCTGGCGTGGTCCTCACCGGGATCAATCCCCTTGCTCCGGATTGCGCCCGGCTCGATCGAGCCATCAACGATCCGGGTTGAGGTTCCGGCCGCCATGCGGACACGCTTTGAAATGGAAAGAATGGGGCGGCTTCACACGGAAACCACGAGAGAGACATTCCCCACGGGTCCTGACGCCGGGCCGATTGTCCGTACCTTCACGTACGATGAGCCGGGCGCACAACTCAAGTTGACCGCCGAGCCGATGGAGCCGGGGCAGATGCCGGGAATCGTCCGTGAGGCCTGGATGACGACCACCTGGGACGGGCCCGGCCGGACTCTTAATCGACTGCGCATGCTGGTCCAGCCGGGCCGATCGGACGAGCTCTCGATCGAGATGCCCCCGGACTCGAAACTCGTCCGGGTGCAGCGGGATGGGGGCGACATCCTGCCGATCCGATCGGGTAGCCGGCTCGGCCTTCCCGTTCCGTCGGCAGGGGGCGGAGCAGCGCGACCCAATCTGTACGTCCTCGACTACGTGATGGAGACGGGACCCGATGGAGACGGCTCGATCCTCCGGCCCAATCCGCCGAAGGTCGACCGCCCCTGCCTTTCGTTCGACTGGGAGATCTCCGTCCCGTCCGGGTGGAGGCTGGTCGATCCCGTCGGTGGTCTGGCTGCGATCGAGTCGGATGACCTGGGACCATGGCCTGCCGGGATACTCGGAATTCGGCCGAGGGACTGGTCGCTTCCCCTTGGCCGAGGAACTCCGGGGCCACTGGATGGTCTTGCGCTGCTCGACGGCCGCCTCGGTCGCCCGCCCGCCGACGAGCTCAGCTTTAGCGAGTGGTTTGCCCGGTGGGACGCCGGGCCCTGGCCGATACTTCTTGATCGGGTGGCGCTGGGGTCAGCCGGGCTCGGACCGAGATCACCATGCTTGCCGGGCCGCCTACCGCCCGAGAATCGCGATTCGGCAGAGGCGCTGCTGGCCGCGCATGGCCTGGCGGCGATTCGGTTCGACGGTATTCTTCTCATCACCACCAAGGCCGAGCGGCCACGATTTGAGACTCGATCGGCGTGGGCTCGCTCAATTGCGGAGGCGGTCGCCTGGGGCGCCGATCAGACCGATCGGTTTCAGTCGGTGGAACGATGGCGAGGCGAGGTCTCGCCGAGGGTTTCCGCATCTTCGGAGACGGACTCGACCGCCCTCTGGTCTACCGAGGGACGTTGCCCTGGTCGGTTCTCATCGCCTGGGTGGCCCGCGATCGGATCATCGGTCCGGATCGTCGACCTTCGCCAGCGAAGAGTGATCGGCTGGATGGTGGCCGGGCTGGTCGCGATCACCGGGATGGCCTGGTCTCGCAGGTCAAGATCGGGCGGCCTGCTGGCGCCGGCGCTGGTCGTCGGGGCCGCCCTGGTGATTGAGCCGACGACTCCCTCGCGATTCAGCTCCATCACGGCTGGAGCCCTGGTCGGGTCGTTCACCGTCCTGATCGTCACGATTGCGAGACGATGTCGGCGGTCCTCGGTGGCCGTTCCGGCTCCGAACCGGGCGGAAAGCTCGATGATCCGGGCGGCGGCCGGAGCTTCCGTGGTCGCCTTGCTGGCGGTCGCGGCCCTTGCTCCTCGACCGGCATCGGCGCGCGACGATCCGCCGATTCTCGCGATCTTCCCCTACGAGGGGGCTTACGACCCCGTGAAGGCACCTGACCGGGTCGTCCTCCGTCTCGATGATTATCAGCGGCTGACCCACCGTTCGCCCGTGGCAGAGGCGCAGACCGAAGTCGTTGCTATCGCATCGGGGCACCGAGTCACGCGGAAAGAAGCTGGCGACGTTCTTGTGGAGACCGAGATCGAACTGGCGGCTCGTGGCGGCCCAGGACCTTTTGCCTGGCTGGTCCCAGTTGCCTCGGCCCGCGAGATGACCGCGATGATCGGAGGCGAGACCGTGCCGATCGCCGTGGAGCCTGGCGGCGAGAACGCTCGGATCCTCCTGCCCGGCCCGGGGAATTACCTGCTCAGCCTGCGACGATGGGCTGCGGCCCGGCTGGATGAATCGGGTGCCGAGGTTCTCAGCCTGCCGATCAACGCGACCCCGACCGCCCGCCTCGTCGTTGCCCCGCCCACTGACGCGATCGGCCAGGGAGTTGCCGTCACACGGGGTCGGATGGGTACCACCGCCAATGGAACGCTCGACGGCCGGCTAGGTCCCTGCAACCGGCTGATCGTTCGATGGACTCCCGCGAGGCCCGTCCGGCCCGAGATCGAGCCTGGCGCGGTTGGCGCGCTGATGCTCTGGGACGTCACCCCGGCTGGTGACCGTGTCCGCGCCCGGCTGACTTACCACCGGGCTGACGATATCACCTCGGTTCGGCTCGCGCATGATCCAGGCGTCATCCTTCGATCGGCGAGGGTCGCCGGCGTCTCTCGGGTTCTCTGCGAGCTGGAACCGGGAAAAGACGAATGGGTCGTCAGCTTCGATCCCCCACTGCCGCCCTCCGCAACGATCGTCGTTGAATACTGGAAGCCAGCCGCCAGTCTGGATATTGACGACGGAGAGCCTCCAGGGCATGAGTCAGCCCGGTCTTTTCCAAAAATACACCCCGTGGGCGGCGAGCGACTCTCTGGAGTGCTGGGTGTCCGAAGGCCGGGCGACTGGACCGGCCGGCTCACGCCCGATCGAGACACGGTGCCGATCGACGATGAGGCTTTTGTCAAGGCGTGGGGGCCACTCCCCGACGAGCCGCTTACCTTCTGCGGGACCGAACGTATCGGCCCTTCCCGCGAGATCTTGCTGGAGACTGGCCCGGCTCGACCTCGGATCGCAGTTCGGCCGGCCGTACAGGTTCGGATTGAGGCGGGGCGGTTGATCGTCGCGGCGGATGCCGAGATTGAGGCGACCGAATTACCGCCTGTGCTCGAGGCTGTTCTGCCGCCCGGCCTGCATGTTACCCAGATTCAGGGAGACGGACTGATCGACTGGATCGTCACCGGAGAACGAAAGATCAACCTGACCTGGCACCGTCGCGGAGCCCGGTCGCGAAGGGCGCTCCATCTCCTCGGCTGGATTGCCACCGATGAGGATCCGCTCGCCGTTCCCCCTCGTCGACCTGCCGTTCGGACTCCCTGGATCGACTGGCCAGGCGCGGAAGTAGGCCCCGCGACGCTGGTGGTCTTCGGTCCGACCAACGCGGAGATCCGGGGCGGATCGGGCCTCGCGCCTTCGCCTCTCCTGCCATCGGTCCCATCCACGGCTCTCGCGCGGACCGAGGTCGTCTCCAGACCCCGGCTCTCGTACTTCGTCGAGGACGCCGAACACCTGGGAGAGCTCTCATGGGACCCTCGGCCGCCCCAGGTCTCGGTCGTCGTCGAGAGCCGATTGACCGTCGATACCAACCAGGCCCGCTGGGTCGCCGTAATCCGATATGACGTTCTCGGCGGGGGGCTCGACCGGATTAACCTCAAGATTCCGGCGTCGTGGGCGGCTCAGGCGCGCCTCTCCGTACCGGGCGAGGAGAACCCGGGCTTGCCGCACGTGATCGGGCCGTCGGCCTTCTGGTCGATCGCGACATCGGGATCCTCATTCTGGGGGCCACACCGGCTGGTCCTCCGAGCCTCGATGCCGATCGGTTCTGCACGCGAATGGAATTATCCCGACGTCGCCCCGCTGGGCCACGGCTCGGTCGATACTTACCTCGAGATCGTCAACGCGACCGGCCAATCGGGGCTGACCGAGGAGGCTACCGGTCTTCAGGCAATCGCGCGAACGGGGCGATTCCGGGGCCGGGAATTCGAGCCAGTCGGCGGGACGCCTGGTGGAGCGTACTGGGTCAAAAAGCCCTGGGCACTCCGGATTCAGTGGCCCCGCGCGAACGCTGAGCCGATCGATCCAGACGGGGAGGCGCGAGCCGAATTGGCCGCTTTCGCAGTGACCGTACTCACCGATGGATCGGCGATCGGACGCGGGCTCTATGAAATACGTCCTGGCGGCGGCCGGCTCCTGACTGTCGCCCTGCCAGCCGGCGCCTCGATCCTCTGGGCCTCTCTCGAGCCCGACCCGGTCGTCCCGTTGCGGGCTGGTCCGTGGTCGTGGTCGATCCCTATCGACCCCCGCCGGGCGGGACGAGTTTGCGTCGTCTGGCAGTCCCCCCCAAATCCTCCAAACGCATCCGGCAGCAGGTCCCTTTTGATGCCGAGCGTCGGCGTCGAGGCGACCCCCGCGTTCGTTCGGATCGCGGCCCCAAAACGCCTCGTCGTTCGCTCGAAAGGTCCTGCTCTCCAGGCCATGACCGCCCTGCAATACGACACGAGGCGGGCCGAATGGCTAGGCCGCTCGATTTCCGAGTCTTTGGCCTTCCTCGACCGCGGTTCGGCCCGGGATCGTGATGGAATCATCGCGTTGCTGATTGACCAGGAGCTAACCCTGCGCGCCGTTGATCGTGGGACCGGCCGAAAACCCGAACCCCCACCCCCACCCGGTTTGAGTCGCGCGGATTCCATCGCTGTCGCGAACCAGGCCGTGTCGGCGGCCGTGCGTAACGCTGGACTTGGTGACGAGCTCGACGCCGCCCTCGACTACCTAGGCCTGGCGTCCGACTCGTCCCACCGACCGGCCGGCGGGCTTCCCGAGCCGGTCGCGTCGAGTCGCATCCGCGCTCTCGGCCAGCCGTACGCCTTCGTCGGCTCGCTTCCCGCGCCGAACGATCCCCAGCCAGCCGCTCTCTCGATCGAGACCCGGAAGGGCCTCGATCTCCTTTCCGCGAATAACCTACTTTACGGCGTCGCCCTTCTTCTGACTCTGGCGGGAGCCTGGCTCGGAGGTCATCCATCGCCGAAAATCGCGGTGGTGGCCCTGTCGGCCATCCTCACCGCCTCGTGGGTGGTTGCCGGGATTCTCGCGCTGGGCGCAGGTGTTATCCTGGCCGTTGGGGCCGCGATTTTCCGCCCTTGACGGTGCCGTTTGAGAAAAAGCTCAAGGGAGCCTCAAGTCGTGAGCGGGATCGGCCGATGATCTCCAGGAAATCGTCCCGGAATCTGCATCGCCGTGGGCGGCGTCTTGTTATAGGATGTCGTCCCGGTTTGCCGATTTCGGGTGTGGCGCGGTCAACGGCCGGATCAGGATGCCGGCCGGGCAGACTGGCCCCCGCGCGACCCGAGGACGAGAGGATCGGGACCGATGACGCACCGCAAGGGCGCGGTCTGGACCGAGCGCATGGTCCTGGCCCTGATCCTGATCAGCCTGGGAGCGACGTTTTATCTCGCCCTGGCGATCCATCATCGCTCCCGATCGCTCACGAAGACCGAGAAGCGGGCCGATCCAATCGGCCCGAGCATCGGCCTGGAGCCGAAACCCGCGCCTGCGGTGATCGTCCGGCGACCGGATCCGCCACCGCCTTCACCGAATTCCCCGGAAGACCCCACCGGGCCGATTCTGGCTCGAATTCAGAAGGCCATCGACCGGGAGACCGCCGCCGCTCAGGAGGCCGATCGCAAGGCCGCCGATATGGAAACGGCGGCCCGAACCTCGGTCAAGGAGTCGGAGGGCTGGAAGCGTCGTGAGATGCTCGTTCAGCAGCAGATCGCCGAGATCAACAGGAAAGCCGAAAAGCTTGAACAGGAAGTCGCCAGTCTCGACTCCGAGCGCGATGTCCTGGCCCGAGAGCGAGATGCCCTCAAGGCGGCCCTCGAGAAGGACGCCCATCGATCGGGATACGCCGTTCTCCCCTACAAGGGCCCGAACGGAACCTGGCAACGGCCGATCGTACTGGAGTGTTCGGGAAACACGGTGAAGCTTCAGCCCAACGGACAGACCTTTTCGCTCGTCGATCTCTCGCCGCTGATCCATCCGAAGGCGAGCCCGATCATCCTTGCGATCGCCCGAGAGTTACTCCACATCCAGCAGTCCGAGACCCCAGATGGCGCCCCCGCGGTTCCCTATCTCGTTTTCCTGATCCGCCCTGATGGGATTCGCGCCTATTACCAGGCGAGAGGACGGCTGGAGCCGCTCGGGATTGCTTTTGGCTACGAATTGATCGAACAGAACCTGTTGGTGGACATCCCAAACCTTGACGATGTCCGGACCTGGGACGGGACGGTTCCGCTGGAGATCGCCGAGTCGAAACCGCCGGCACACTGGCCTAGCGCCGGGAATTCGCCAGGTCGAAACGTCGACGAACCTCCGCCAATCTGGCCGGGTAGTGATCGAATCCGGCCCAGGGAATCGGCCCAGCGCGGCACATGGCCGCCCTCTGGCGAGTCAGGTGGACGCGAGGGCTCGCCCGGTCGATCGGCGGCTCTGGCCCAGGGCGAAGGTCTCGATCGTGGGATTGGCGGCGGTGAGATTCCTCCCGGCCTTGGGCCCCAGCCACCCGAGGTAGCTCTCAGTGCTACCGGAAGCAAACCCAGCAACGCGGCCGGCGAGGGGCCCGAGGAGTTCACATGGCCAGGTGCATCGGGTTCAGGCGGTGAATTATCCCGTCGAGGGGTCGGCCCAGGAACCTCCGGCGGATTCTCCGGTTCGATGCGGGGTCGAGCGCCAGGGAGCAGAGGAGGACCGGAAGGCGGTGGAGAATCGGGAAACAGCGGTGCTTTACCGGGCGGATTTCCAGGCGGAGGAACTGGGGCGGAGATGGGGAATGATTCCGCCGGAAGTCCTTCCGAACGATTGCTGGCGAGGGCCGGGCACTCTGGGGGGGGCGATCTCTCAGCGCCCGGCAGGGCGAGGGGTGCGATCGGTGACGTTGGCTCGGGCCTCGGCGGGGGGAGCGGCGACCAACTGCCTCCGCTCGAGCCGGTCCAGTCCGGTCCGGTTGGTTTCGGCCCGTCGATGAGTGGTCAGCGTCCCGCGCCGGGTAGCCCTGGCGCGGTCGGTTCCGGCCGTGCCTGGAAGCGATCGTCGCCAGCGACCGCCATCAACGAGACCGGGGCCGGGGCCGGACCTGGGACCGGGACGAATGCCGACATCGCCCAGCCATTTCGCTCTCTCGCCGGAGAGTCCATGCAAGGGATGACCGGGACCCGCGGCGGACAGGGTCTAACATCGACGGCAGGCGATGGTTCCTTGCCCCCTGGAGTGGCACCCACCGGCGCAGCACCTGGACAGGACGGTGCTGGAGGTGGCGGAACCTCCGATGTTGCGCAGCAGCAGAACGGCATCGGGGGTGGCACCGGCGCCTCGGATGCGACAGCATCATCGAGCGCAGCCATCGGTTCGGGCGGACTGGCGTCGGCATCGAACTCGTCGGCCTCGGGGACAATGTTTGAAGGTGTGCCACCGACGGGATCGGGGACGGCCGCGGGAGCACCGGCATCGAATCCTGGACTTCCGCCTCCGCTCTTGCAGGCGCTCGCGAACGCTGGGATCGCACCGCCGCACCTGCCGTCAACCGGAATGCCCTCGACCGGGGGGACCGGCGGCGATCCGGTCAACCTGGCCGACACCTCGGCGACGGGCTCGCCATCGTCGCTGAGCGGCGGCTCGACAGGGAACAACTCGGGCTCGTCTTCGTCCCGAAGCTCCTCGTCGAGTAGCGCCTCGGGTGGTGGGTCGTCTTCAAGCTCGATGCCGTCCGGGATGTCGCTGCCGAGCCTGGACACGCGGCCGGATCCGAACTCAGAGCCGGACGAGTTGAAGGACCTGGCCGCTCCGCCGATTGATGTTCATCGCAAGCCGAACGCCATTGATGTCCCGTTCGACATCGTGGTGGTCTGCCGGCGAAATGACCTTCTGCTGCATCCCGGCGGATTCCGGATCACCTCGCAATCGCTCCGCGCCGGGGCCATTAAAACCGAGTCGGCCGGTCCGTTGCTTGAGCGTGAGCTGAAGGCGATGGTCCGACGTCGGGCACAGGTCGACCCGCTCATTCGACCGAAGCCGAGGGTAAAGTTCCTGGTCGAGGCGGGCGGTTCACCGACTTTCTGGGAGGCCAGGAGACAACTCACGTTCACCAATCTGGACTGGCCGATGTCGGTACAGGTCGCTGGCCCGCAGACCGGCTACCTGCTCGACGAGAGGATCCACCGATGACGAACCCAACGGGCGATTCCAGGACGATGCCGCGGCCACCCAGGCCCGGCTTCCGTCGGCGCGCCTGCCTGGAGCTGGCGAGCGTCGCGGTGGCGATCGTCGCTGTCACGGCGTACGTCCAGTTCGCTCCCCAGCACGGCGAGCGCGACACCGCGCCCCCGGGCCCAAAACTGGCGCACGGAGTCCCGGCCGAACCGGTTGCCGCCCCCAAGACCGATACCGAGGCCGACCCGGTCAAAAAGGTTGAGGAGCCAAAGCCCCCTCCAGCCCCCGAACCGGATCGAGCGAAGATCGCCGAGGCCGAGAAGGCCCTCGACGCCGCGAGCGGCGACCGCGCCCGCGCGGATGATCGAGCCGCCAGGGCCGCCCGGAGAATGGCCGACGCCGCGGCCCGCGCCGCCGCCGACGCCCAGCACGCCCGAAAGCTCGCCTTCCACGTCCGCGACCCCTCCACGCGTATCGCTCAGGCCGCCTCGCGAGGCGGCTTCATCCGAGGCGAGTGTGACAAGCTGGCGAAAGACCTAACGGTA
>DAIDKV010000204.1 GCA_027449865.1 Planctomycetales bacterium | reverse complement strand
TCCCATCGTTTGACTTCCGAGGGCTTTCGCCGGCGATCTTCGCGTGACCTTTGGCTTCGTCCGGGTCGATGACCCTTGTAGGAGCCGGCTCCAGCCGGCGATCTTCGCATCACCTTTGGCTTCGTCCGGGTCGATGACCGTTGTAGGAGCCGGCTCCAGCCGGCGATCTTCGCGTGACCTTTGGCTTCGTCCGGGTCGATGACCGTTGTAGGAGCCGGCTCCAGCCGGCGATCGGCGCATCACCTTTGGCTTCGTCCGGGTCGCCAGCTGGAGCTGGCTCCTACACCGGGCGATTGGCCTGGTCCTTCGTGATCGGCCGATCGTTCGAGCTGGCTCCGGCCAGTGACCAGGTCACGACCCGGTGCTCCCTCCGACAAAAGATCGGCGACCCCAGCCATCACAAACCGGACAGGATCATCGGGCTCGTGAATCCGTTCGAGCGAGCGAGCCGGACCGGTCGGCGCGGCGCGGCGACTCAGAGTTTGTGAAAAGAATCGGATAGAAGATTCTGCATTCAAGATTCCACAAATCGAATGCCTTGCTGGCCTGAGACTTACAGCCATCTGGAATCTTGAATCGATTCTTTCCCAGCCGCTCAGGGGAGGTCGGCCTCGCTTGAGGCGGTCTCCCAGATCCGGGCGGTGCTGTCGATGCTCCCTGTGATCAGGCGACGACCGTCGCCACTGAAGGCGACGCTCAGCACGCCGCTGGTGTGCCCGCGGAGCGTGAAGATCTCCTGGCCGGTCTCTGTCTCCCAGAGCTTGACCGTTCGATCGAAGCTCGCGGTGGCGAGTCGCCGGCCGTCGGGGCTGAATTCGACGGAGACGACGTTCGAGGTGTGCCCGCGGAGCGTGAAGATCCGCCGGCCGTCGGCCGTGTTGAAGACACGGACCTCGCCGGGAGAGCGATCGATCGAGTTGCTGCACGCGGCCAGCCAGCGGCCGTCGGGGCTGTAGGCCAGCGAGTTGGCTGCAATCCGGGAAAGGGCCTCGATGCTCTCGCTGGCCAGTCGCCGGATCTCGTGCCCGTCGTCGGCGTCCCAGATCCGGATGGTCCCATCGGTGAAGGCACAGGCGATTCGGGTGCCGTCGGGGCTATAGGCCGCCGCGAAGCCGGTGCCCCAGGGCCCACGCATCCGATGCACAAGCCTCCCGCTCTCGCCGTCCCAGAGCCGGACGGTATCGTCGGGGCCAGTCGAGGCGAACTGGCGGCCATCCCGGCGGAAGGCCAGCCCGACGGAAGGGCCGATGTCTCTCCCGAGGCAGAGCAAGGGCCGTCCGGTCTCCACTTCCCAGAGGTGAATCCTCTCGTCGGCGATCGCGGCGAGTCGCCGGCCGTCGTCGCCCAGGGCCATGGCCGAACTGGCTCGCGGTTGCAGCACGCGGATCGGCTTCGAGGTCGCCGCGTCCCACAAGCGGATCACACCGTCCCAGTCCAGCGTGGCCACCTTCGTCCCGTCCGGCAGGAAGACCGCGTGCCAGACCCATGCGGGATGCGGCAAGACGCGAGCCGCCTGAGCCGCCGCGGTGTCCCAGAGCTTCACCGTGCCGTCCTCGCTCGCGGAGGCGAGACGGCGTCCGTCGGGCCGAAATGCGACGTCGGTGACAAAGGCGGCGTGCCCACGCACCACGCCGATCTCCTTGCCGGCCGCCGCGTCCCAGATCCGGATGGCATTGTCCTCCGAGGCCGAGGCAATCCTCTCCCCGCTTGAGTCGAAAGCCACCGCGCGAACGAACGACCCGTGCCCGCGCAGGACGTGGAGCGAGGCCATCGAGGCGCTGTCCCAGACCCGAACTGTCTCGTCGAGACTCCCCGAGACGATCCGGCGGCCATCCTGACTGTAGTCGACGTCGTAAACGGTCGCCGAATGGCCTCGGAGCCGGCCGGACGCCGCGGCGGTGGGGGCGGCCCAGAGCCGGACGGACCCGTCGGAGCAGGCCGTGGCCACCTGTCGGCCATCGGGCCGGAAGGCCAGCGCCGAGACTCGCCCGTCCTCGACCTGGCCGGCGCCCAGGAGTCGGCCCGTCGCGACCTCCCAGAACTCCAGGATGGTTCCCGGAGCGAACGAAGCCACGGCCAGCCACCGGCCGTCCGGGCTGAAGGCCAACCCGCGCGGAATGGGGCGCCGGGGCCGCAGCACGCGGACCGGCCCGCCGCCCGCCCGGGGCGATCCGTCGCGGGCCACCGGCCAGAGCGCAACGCATCCCCGGGCGCCCGGCCCCTCGCCCTCGACGGATCCCACGGCGATCATCGAGCCCGATGGCTCCACGGCCACCACCTGAATCCCCGGCGTCGGGATGGACGCCAACGCCTGGCCGTCCTCCGAGTCCCAGATCGTCCATTCGCCCGGCCCGATCTCGTCTCGCGTTTGCGCCCGAGCCGCGGTGATCAGCCACCGGCCGTCCGGGCTGAAGGCCAACCCGCGGAACGGTCGACCGTTGCCCCGGAGCGTCAACGAGTCGAGGTGGCAAAGCCGCCAGCAGTACGACCATTCCCAGCCCCGCTGGCCCACCGGGCAATCCTCCAGGAGCGACACAGCCAGCGCGACATTGTTCTCCCGCCATTCTCCAAACGCGCGGTTCACCCGGTTGATGTAGAGCTGGCGGTTCAGGTCGATCGCTCGCTCCTGCGCCTCCCGGGCGCTGGCCCGCGCTTCCTTCTCCTTGGACGCGACCAGGTCACGCTCGCGACGCAGGAGGATCAGGCCCGTCGCCAACCCTCCGACGGCCAGGATCAGGACAATCAGAGCCGTGGCCACAACCGTGGTATGCCGGCGGGCCAGCTTCAGCCCCCGGTCCCAGAGCGTCGGCCTTCGGGCCCGGATCGGCTTGAGGTCCAGGAACCGCCGGAGGTCTTCGGCCAGCTCACGCGACGTGGGGTAGCGATCGACGGCCTCCTTCGCCATCGCCTTCAGAACGATCGTCTCCAGATCGACCGGAATCGACGGCTTGATGGCCCGCAACGGCCTCGGCTCCTCCATCGTGATCTGCCGGAGCAGCTCCTGGCGATCCCGGCCCCCGAAGGCCGGTCGCGAGGCCAGGAGTTCATAGAGGGTTACGCCCAGCGAGTAAATGTCGCTCCGGTGGTCGACGATGGCCCGCCGCGACATCGCCTGCTCGGGGCTCATGTATCGCAGGGTGCCGATCACGTCGCCGGTCATCGTCAAGGCCGTGCCCGACTGGATCCGGGCCAGGCCGAAGTCGGTGATCCAGAGGTGGCCCCGGGTGTCGAC
The DNA here is from genome assembly GCA_027449865.1 of Planctomycetales bacterium. Classification (GTDB taxonomy): domain Bacteria; phylum Planctomycetota; class Planctomycetia; order Isosphaerales; family Isosphaeraceae; genus JAKAUH01. Next base: position 70,680 of record DAIDKV010000204.1, on the reverse strand, counting down.
CAGAAGGTTGGCCGGCTTGATGTCACGATGGACGATCCCAAACGAATGAGCATGCTCGAGCGCCTCGGCCGCCTGAACGCCAAGGGCCGCCACCCAGCTCGGATACGAGCGGCCGCCCAACGACTCGGTGGAGGCCGTCCGCTCGCCCGGCATGCCCGCTCCGGTCTCTCGACGCCCGCCACTGGCGACCTCGGGCCCCCAGGGGCCCGGATCGCCGGCCCCTCGACCCGAAAGGAGCACGCGGGATCCCGCCACAATCACGGGCGCCAACGGCTCAGCAATGGGCGCTGCCCCGGTCGTCGGGCCCGGGAGCGGGTCAGGGATCAGGGCGGCGAGCGTTTGTCCCTCGATGTATTGCATCGCGTAATAATGGACGCCCCGCTCGCAACCGACCGAGAACACGGGCACGATGTGCGAGTGATGCAACTGGGCCGCGGCCTGCGCCTCGGTCTCGAACCGGCGCAACTGGCGCGGGTCGAGTGCCGCGGCGAACGGGAGGACCTTCAGGGCCACCCGGCGCCGGAGCGAGATCTGCTCGGCCTCGTAGACCACGCCCATGCCGCCCCGGCCGACCTGACGAAGGATGCGGAAATCGCCCAGGACCGGCGCTGGCGGACCCTCGTCCATCGGCTCGGGCGCGGCGGCGACGCGCGGCGGCCCCTCCACCTGCCCCGCCAGGCGGAGGATTCCGATGCAGGAACGTATCTCCTCGGCCGCCGCCGGGTACTCGGCCTCCAGCAAATCGATGTCGACCGGACGGCCGGCCTCCACCGCCTCGAGGTACACCTCAAGGGCCCGCGCCAGGTCATCGTCACCGGACGCCCCGACATCGTGGCCGTCGCGCGGGGGGCGTCGGTCCGGGATCATGGCTCCTCCGCGAGCATCTCGTTCAGTCGCTTCACGGCGCGCACCCAGAGCATCCGGACGGCACTGGTCGAACGCTCCATCCGGGTCGCGACCACCTCAAGCGAGTGGTGTTCCAGGGTCCGCAACACAAAGGCCTTCCGGTAGTCCGGCGGCAATTGATCGATGGCGTCCGCCAAAAGCACCGATCGCTCGCGACGCCCGGCCGCCTCGCTCGGCGAGGGGAACCGAGAGGCGAGCGCCTGCTGCACGGCGAGACTCGATTGATCGAGGAGTTGTTCGAGGGACACTTGCCGGTGGTGATCGCGCGACAGACGGCGATGGTGCTTGATCTGATTCGAGAGGCTCCGAACCAGAACCTGCCGGAGCCAGGCCAGCAGCTCGCGCTCACTCATGCCGCCGAACTGCTCGAAGTCGCGGTGGGCTTTCAGGAAGGTTTCCTGGACCAGGTCCGAGGCATCGAGCCGGGAGCGGAGTGCCCCTCCGATCAGCGAGCGAGCCACGAGCCGCAAGTAGTTCCGATAGAGTTCCAGCAGGGTTCCCCGGGCGGCGGCGTTGCCCTGACGTGCCTGCTCGATCAAGAGATTGGGCCGAGGCTCCTCATGCGCCATGACCTTGGTTCCCGTGATCGCCCCGAGAGCCGGGATGTCCCCGGTAGCAGACCCCTCGACAGCCGGATACAGGGACGGACAGCCGGATACAGGGACACAGTCGTTTCGATCGAACCGGATGCCGACTCACGGCATGGAAGCCTCACACGAATTTCGATTGTCGCACCCGGGATTTCTGGAGGCAAGTAGGTCGGGTTTGTGGCCTTCGCCAGTTGAACAGCCGATCGCTTGACAATAAATAAATTCTAACGCAAAGATTCGATAGAATTGCATCGCCCGGCCGACTTAGCGGCCGACGCTCTGAAGGTAGCGAAAAAGGTCGCGGATCTGGGGCTCGGTCAGGCGGTCGAGCAGTCCCTCGGGCATTAGTGAGACATCCGAGGGCCGGGCCTCCTCGATCGCCTCGCGAGGGAGAATCGTCTTTTGCCGGCTTGCATCGAGCAGGGTGAGGGTCCGATCGTCCTCGTCAACAACCAGGCTGTTGAGGACGCGACCGTCTCGAAGTGCGATCGCCTGGGCCTGGTATTCCTTGCGGACGAAGGCACTCGGGTCGACAAGGCTGGTCAGAAGGAAGTCGAGGTTGCCGCGGTCGGCGCCGGTGAGGTCGGGCCCGATCGATTCTCCCTCGCCAAAAAGCTTGTGGCAGACGGCACAGTTGGCCTGAAAGATCGGGCGCCCGCGTTCGGCGTTTCCCTTGTCGCCCTCGGGGAGCAGGCCGCGAACCTCGGCGATCCGCCGAACCTTCTCGGCCGACCCAGCGCGTGGGACCTTCCCCCAGACCGCTTCGAGCCGGGCGAGCGTCGGCGGATCGGCTCGTCGCGCGATGAGCTGCACCTGCGCTGCGGTCAGATCCTTCGCGGCCACCTTGCGTTGCTCGATCGCGTCGAGCAGGGCGAGGGTCCACTCGCCTCGCGTCGCCAGCAGCCCAAGAATCCGATCGCGCACGGCCGGGCTCACCGCCGGATAACGCTCCAGAAGCCGACCAGCAAGCGCGGGTTCCGCGTATTCCCCTAGCGCCGAAACCGCGGCAAGCTGTATAGACGCATTGGAATCCTTAAGAAAAATCGCGAGTAAAATATCACGATTTTCTGGAGATAGAATTTCGCCGAGCAGTTCGATCATGGCGGTTCGCGAGGCGGGTGGACGTCGAGGATCCTGGGCGCGTTCCTGGACCGCCTTGATGGCTTCTGGCGTTCCGAGCCTGGCAAACACGCGAAAACGGAGGTCATCCGGGGTGCCAGGAATGCCGTGGAGTGCCGCGAAGTGCCATATCGGAATCTGGCTGGGCTTTCGGCCACGGAGTCCCTGTTCCATTCCGGCCAGGACGCGATGGATGGCCTCGGGGTCCTTCGCGGCTTGCAGTAATTGGGCGGTGGCTTCGAGGTCGGGCTCGGCGGCGAGGGCTCGCGCGGATCGCTCCAGGATCGACTCAACGACGATGGGCGAGCACAGCATATCGGGGCGGGAGAGCATCGCGACGACGGCCTCACGATTCTGGCGGAGGGCCCGCTCGCAGGCCCACCAGAGCAGGTTCGGGAGGTGTGGGTCGCGGTGGTCTTCATCCCTGCGCAGGAGGGCGGCGACGATCGGCAGTGCGTCGGCGGCGGGCCATCGCTGACAACTGGAGGCGAGCTGACTTCGAACGTCGGCATCGGGCTCGGATCCGGCCCGTTTGACGAGGCGATCGCGGAGGGTCGGGGTCATCCGGTGATCGTCGCCGAGGCGTCGGATCGTCCATCGGCGAACGCCGGCCACCGGATGGTCGAGCAGTTCGAGGGCGGTTGGGTCGTCGAGACCTCCGCTGAGATCGAGCGCCCAGAAGTCGCGGAGCGAGACGACGGGGTCTCGATCGGCTTTGAGGAGCGGCCTGAGATCCGGAACGATCGAGCGATCCTGGCGCTCGGCCAGGATGCGGCGGGCCTCGGCGGCGAACCAGTCGTTGGGATGGGTCCGCATCGCGACCAGCTCGGCGGACGACTTCTTCGAGAGGTCAAACGGCGGGACCTGTCGACGCTTGCCGTAAGCGATGCGATAGATCCGACCGTTGGATCGGTCCCAGGTGTCGCGGGGGTCGAGGTGGGCGGCTCGTCGGTCGTACCAGTCGACGACGTAGAGGGCGGCATCCGGGCCGGTGAGTAGATCGATCGGCCGAAACCATCGGTCGCGGGCATCGAGGAGCGTTCCACCGTGCCGGCCGGCGAACGTCGATCCGTCTCGCTGAAGCCGATGCCAGTAGACGGCGTTGGAGAGCAGATTGCCGGCGATGAAGGCCCCCTGGAAGGAGGGTGGAAAGGCGTCTCCCTTGTAGAGGATTCCACCGGGCGTGACGTGTCCGCCGACCTTTGCACCGCGATAGGCGATCGGACCGAGATATCCGTAGGCGCGGGGATTGTGCAAGGGGCCGTGCTTGGCGAAGCCCTTGACGTAGTATCCCCCCTGAACCATGGGGAAGGCGATGTAGCCTCCGTTACTGCTACCGAAGGCGTGGCCTCCGGCATCGAAGTCGAGGCCCCAGGTGTTGCCGCCTCCCTCGGCGAAGACCTCGAACCGTTTGGATCGAGGATGATAGCGCCAGATCGCCTGCTGGAACTCCTCGCCTCGGATTCGGGCCGTCACGGTGCTTCCCTGGGCGCCGTAGAGCCAGCCGTCGGGTCCCCAGACGAGCGAGTTGACGACCGCGTGGGCGTCCTGAAGTCCGAAGCCGGTCAGCAAGACCTCGGGGTCGCTGTCAGGTCGATCGTCATGGTCTCGATCGGGGTAGAAGAGGAGATAAGGCGCCTGGCCGATGAAGACGCCTCCGTAACCGACGGCGACCGCCGAGGCCAGGTTCAGCCCGTCGACGAAGACCTTCGCCGAATCGGCGCGGCCGTCTCCGTCGGTGTCTTCGAGGATCTTGATTTGGTCGGCACCTCTCGGGCCGCGGGGCGGCGGCTCGGGAACGCGGTCGTACTCGGTCCGGAGGTACTGGTCGACGGTGACCGGCTTCAATCCGGCCGGGTTTGGATATTGCAGGTACTCGACGACCCAGGTCCGCCCACGCTCGTCGAAGCAGGCCGCGACCGGCTGGCGAATCATGGGCTCGGCGGCGAAGACCTCGACGTGGAACCCGGGCGGGACGACCATCCTTCGAGCGGCCTCCTCGGGCGAGAAGCCGCCTTCCCGCTCGGGAGATTGGCCACGCGCGATCGCGGCCATCACAAGGATCAGCGTTGTGGTTCGCAGGATAGGAAACGTCATCGTTGGGATCCCGGGGCCTGAGCGCGGGCGGATGATCGCCGTTGTAACGCGCCCGAGGTCCGGATCCCAGACGCCGGTTTCAAAAGCCGGGGAACGAATCGATCGGCGGCTTCTTCCGGAAGTCGGGCCGGATCGGCTCGTAGAACTCGTGGAAAAGGATGGCGATGGAGAGGCTATAAAGCGGGCCCGTCACCAGGAGTCCGATGCCGCAGAAGAGGGATCCGAGTCCGGCGACAACCCCCAGAACCAGATGGAAGACAGTCGCCGTGAGCCATTGCGGAGCGAGAGCGCGCCAGCTCTCGCCGATGGCCTCTGTCGCTGGCCGTCGGGCGATCACGATCAGGGGGAGGGTGAACATCAGGAGTCCCGAGACAATCGCGCCCGGGACCACGCAGAGCATCGCGCCCAGAAAGGTCGCCGCCGCGTAAAAGACCGCCCCGGCGAGCAGTTGGAAGCCGACGTCGACGACCGAGAAAAGGTCCTCGATCCGAACCTCGCCGGTGAGGACCTGCCGGCTCGCCATCCGGATCATCCCGCCCAGGCCCACGCAGATGACGACGACCGTCCCCACATACGCCAGCGCGCTCCGGTGCGGAACGATCGGGAGCCGAAAGCCCCCGTGATGCCCCGGCCATCGCATCCCGAACGCCTCAAAGAGCAGTGAGCCGAGGATCGCCTCGGCGACCATGACAATCAGCATCGCGATCGACCAGGTCCACCAGTGTCGCCGATACAAACGCCAGGCCTCGCCGATCACACCGAATTGCAGCCGCGGCTCCATCGTCGTCCCTCGATCCAGCTCGAACCGATTCGTCCCCGTCAGCATTTCGTGATTTCGACCGAGTTATTGTCCGGTCCCGGCCCGGAGAACGGGAGCCGTCGGCCTTCTCGCAATCGAGGCGCTGTGGGATCGACCTTTCTCGGTATGAATTTCGTAATATAGAGGATGAGGACCCCGCTGCGCCGGCCACGCTCCCGAGCGAGAGCGGACACGAGCGACCTGCGATGGGTTCCCAGGAATCAGGAGCACACCAATGACCTCTCGGAAGCAATACGGCCGGGCCTCATGGATCACGACGTCCCTGGTGCTCGGATTGTTGTCCTTCCCAGTCGCCTCGGCGATGGCCCACGGCGGCGGTGGTGGCGGCGGTGGTCACGGAGGCGGAATGGGTGGCGGCCACATGGGCGGCATGGGGATGGGTGGCGGCCACATGGGCGGTATGGGGATGGGCTACGGCCACATGAGCGGCATGGGGATGGGCTACGGCCACATGGGCGGCATGGGCTATGGGCAACATCCCGGCTACTACAACCACCAGGGCTACGGCGGCTATAACTATGGCGGCCGAGGGTACGGCGGGTTCGGCGGTATTGGTCTTTTCCCGGGCTTCTACGGCTACGGGCTCGGCTTCGGCGGCCTCGGTTACGGCCTCGGCTATGGCGGCCTCGGCTATGGTGGCCTCGGCTATGGTTACGGCGGCGGGTACGGCGGCGGATACGGCTATCCTTACTACTACGGCGGTTATCCGGGCGGCTATGGCTATTCGAGCGGTTATGGATACGGCTACCCGTATGACTCCAACGTTTATGCGGCTCCGGGCGCGGGCACGACCTATAGCTCGGCCTACGTCGCCCCGGCCGCAAGCGCCGCGGCCACGATGCCGGCTCAGGGCCGCTACCTGGGTATTGATGAAGAGCCGGTCGTCGATGCAAGTGGCCGTCGTGGAATGAAGGTCACCAACGTCTATCCCGGCACCGCCGCCCAGCGGGCGGGGCTGCAGTCTGGCGATGTCATTTACTCGATCAACGGCTACCTGACCGAGCAGCGGGGCAACCTCGCCTGGATCATCGCCAACGCAGCGCCCAGTAACCAGCTCAACATGAACGTCAAGAGCGCTGCCGATGGCCAGGAAAAGGCCGTCTCGGCAACGATCCAGTAACCAACCGCGACCACCGGCGCGGGCTTCAGGGAAGGCCCGCGCCGAGTTTGAAACATCGCCCTCTTGAATTCAGACGGCCGGCTTCGTGGAGTAGGAATCCGGGACGTCGACCGACGTCCCAGCCAGATCCTTCCTCCGCGAGGAGCCTCATGAAATACGCACACCTGCTCTTTGTAGCGATCGTGGCGAGTTCAATGGCGTCCCCGGCTTTCGGAACGGCGCCGGCCAGCCGGCCGAACATCGTCTGGATCATCGGCGAGGACATGGGCCCCGAGCTCGGTTGCTACGGTGATCCCGAGGCCCGGACGCCGAACATGGACCGCCTCGCACGAGAGGGTGCGCGCTTCACCCGCTGCTTCACCCACGCCCCGGTTTGCGCCCCCAGCCGATCGGGGCTGATCACGGGCCGTTATCCGACCAGCATCGGCACGCATCACATGCGGTCGACCCTTTTGAAGCCGCCGCCGATGTTCACCTCGTACCTCAGAGACGCCGGCTATCTCGTCTGCTGGCCGACGAAAAGCGCATTCGGCAAAACCGACTTCAACTTCCAGATTCCGCCGCACGCCTTCGACGTCGTGACCGACTGGACGAAGGATGTCCCCAAAGTCCCCTTCTTCGGCTTCTTCAACATCACGACCTCGCACGAGAGCCAGATCCGCGCACCGGCCGATCGGATGGCGCGCAACCTGGCCCAGGTCCCGTTGGCCGAGCGTCACGATCCCGCCCGGATGCGAGTCCCGCCCTATCATCCCGACACGCCTCTCGTCCGCCGCGACCTGGCAAACTATTACGATCTCGTCACGGCCGTCGACCGGAAGGTCGGTGAAGTTCTCGACGCCCTCGACCGCGCCGGGGTGGCGGACAACACGGTCGTCATCCTCACCGGCGATCACGGCCGCGGTTTGACCCGCAGCAAGCGATGGGTCTACGACTCGGGAACGCATGTCCCGCTGATCGTCCGGTGGCCGGGGCACATCAAGCCGGGAACGGTTCGCGACGATCTGGTCAAGTTCCTCGACCTGCCCGCCACGACGCTGGCCCTGGCGGGCGTCGCGGTGCCGAAGGCGTTCCAGGGACGCGTGATCGTCGGTCCAAAGACCGGCCCTGCGCCCGAGTATGTCTTTGCCGCCCGCGATCGGATGGACGAAACCCCCGATCGAATCCGGGGCGTCCGCGGTCCTCGATTCCACTACATCCGGAACTTCCACCCCGAGTTGCCGTATGCCCAGCGGATCGACTACGGCGAGCTGATGCCGACCATGCAGGAATGGCGACGGCTTCACGCCGAGGGGAAGCTCGACCCGATCCAGAACGCCTTCTTCGCTCCGACCAAGCCGGCCGAGGAACTGTACGACACCAGCGCCGATCCCGACGAGGTTCACAACCTCGCCAGCGACTCCGCCCACCGATCGACCCTGCTCGAAATGCGTGCCGCGCTCGATCGCTGGATCGACGAAACCCACGACCTCGGAGCGATTCCCGAGGAAGAACTGGTCCGCCGTGGACTTGTCGCCGACCGGCTCTCGGAGTACGCGACAAGAAAAAAGGCCGGCGAGACCTCCGCACCGAAGAAGTAAAGGCTGGGCTGTTCATGGAGCGTCCCAGCCGGATCCCGAAGTTCGCCCTGACGGAGCCGCCATGCGCATTGTTTCCCTGCTCGCCAGCGGGACGGAGATCGTCTCGGCCCTCGGCGCCGGCGATCAACTCGTCGGCCGTTCTCACGAGTGTGACAACCCCTCGTGGGTCGCCTCGCTACCGGCCTGCACCCGACCGGCGTTCGACGTTCAGATGCCGAGCGGCCAGATTGATGCCGAGGTCCGTCGTCGCCTGAAAGCCGGCGAGCCGCTCTATCACGTGGATACCCCGCTCATCGATTCGTTGAAGCCGGACCTGCTCGTTTCGCAGGAACATTGCGAGGTCTGTGCCGTGACCCCGGGCGATGTCGGCCGGGCTGGCTGCGTCGTCGCTGGACAGGTTCTGGCTCTGGGCGCGGGGACTCTTGGAGGGATTTACGAGGGGATCGCCGCGATCGGACGGGCCATCGGACGCAACGGCGAGGCAGCCGAGTTGATCGCGTCGATGAGATCGAGGATCGAGGCTGTCCGCGACGCGGTGAGGGAGCGTCCCGCGCCCCGTGTGATCGTCCTGGAGTGGATGGATCCGGTCTTCGCGATGGGGAACTGGGGACCGGAACTGGTCGACGCGGCAAACGGCCGACTCGCCCTCGGCGAGCGCGGAGCGCATTCGTCCGCGATCGACTGGGACCGCGTTCGCGAGGCCGATCCCGACTGGCTAATCATCGCCCCCTGCGGCTTCGACCTGGAGCGCACCCGCCGCGAGATGGCGACCCTGGAAACACAGCCGGGCTGGTCGAAATTGCGGGCCGTCCGCGAGGGCCGGGTGGTCCTGGCCGACGGCAACCGCTATTTCAACCGGTCGGGGACGACGATCGTGGAGACCGTGCAGATTCTCGCGGAGATCCTGCACGGCCATCCGGCCGGATTCCGGGGGACGGCCTGGGAACCCCACGGACGACCGGCAATCGACCCGGTCGCTCTGGATTGTCACGATCGGGCCTGTGCGACGGGCCGCGATTCGTATCTCGACCCCGAGACGGGCTATTCCGTCTTCACGGCCAACTACCTGCTCCGTCGGGGATATTGCTGTCAGAACGGCTGTCGGCACTGTCCCTGGTGACCCGGGGGTGCCGAGGGCTCGCAACAAATCGGATGGGGTTGCGAGCCCTCGGCGATTCTCGGGTTTGTTCCCTTTCACTCAGGGCTGGCCGGCTGGCGGCGGGACGGTTCCCGGAGCAGGAATTCCCGGAGCAGGAATTCCACCCGGCGCGGGAGCTCCGCCCGGTGGAATGGCCGGGGCGCCCGGCGCCATCCCCGGCCCAGGCGGCGGGATGGCACCCGGGCCAGGTCCCATCGGGACGGCTCCGCCCGGGACGGCACCTGGCGGGGCCATGGGCGTCGGCACAACATTCACGTCGGTGATCCGGCCGCCGCCCTGCTGGACGCCCGGCTCGGTTCCCATGGCCTGCGGAATGACGGCCGCTGGCGGCGACTCAATCCCCATCGCACGCATCCGCGCCCGCTGGGCCGCGGCCTGGGTGTTCGCCCAGGGGAAATCCGGTCCACTGGGGAAGTACTGGACGTCGTCGTGCATGTAACGGCCCGACGGCAGCGTCATCCCGCCATATTCCACCTGGCAGCCGACCGAGGGCAGAATCGCCCCCAGAGCCAGCGCCGACCATCGAACGATCTGCCGCCTCCCGGACCCTCGCGGCGTTCTCTTGCGGGGCAACCCCATCGTCTCCACCCTCCTTGGCGAATTCGGCGGGCCCCTCGCAACTTGCGATCGAGGGGCGACTGGCCGCCGTCGGGGAGTCCATTCCCGTTTTCGGTCCCGCGCGATCGACCCCTCGGCGCGGTCGTCGGGTCCCTGACTGGCTTATGGAATCGGCCGGATTCCCCGCCTCGGGCCAATGATTCCGCCCGATTTGAAAAAAACGCCATTGCCCGGCGTGCGAGATCTTCCGGCCGGGCCGGTTCGCCGGCCCGCTGCTTCTCCTCATCGGCCAGCCGACCGGGTCAACTCCAAATCCGATCGCAATCTCGGTAAAGTAAGATTTTCGGCCCGACCCTCGGGGATCTCTTGATGCGCCTCGACAAGCTGGTCTCGGAACGCTTCCAACTCTCCCGACGCGCTGGTCGCGAGGCCGTCGAACGTGGTCAGGTGGACCTGAACGGCCAGACCTGCTCCGACCCCGCCCAGGAGGTCGAGCCCGACGCCTCCCTCGCCTACGTCCCCAACCGCCCGCGACCCGAGACGGCCGCCCGCCGCCTCAAGGTCCTGCACCAGGACCGCCACATCCTCATCATTGACAAGCCCTCCGGACTGCTCACCCAGCCAACCCAGGAACGCGAGCCCGACACCCTTCTTGAGCGGGCGGGCCGATATCTCGCCCGAACGCGTGGTACAAAAAAGCCTTATGTCGGAATCGTCCACCGCCTCGATCGCGATACCTCGGGCGTGATCCTGGTGGTCTGCGCCCGGGAAGCCCTTCGGCCCTTCCAGGCGATGTTCCGAGACCACACGATCGAGCGGCGTTATTTAACCGTTGTGGAGGGCGTCCCCACGCCCGAGCGTGGAACGATCGATCTCCGGCTCGTCGCCGACCGAGGCGACGGCCGCCGTGGTGCCTCGCCCGACCCTGGCCGAGGGATCCCGGCGACCACACATTACGAGGTCCTCGAACGGTTTGGCACAGCCGCGTCGCTCGTCGCCTGCCAGCTCGAGACGGGCCGGACCCACCAGATTCGCATCCATCTCGCCGAATCCGGCCACCCGGTTATTGGCGATTTGGTCTACGGCGAATCAGACCGATGGCCCTTCCCCTTGCCATTCGAACGACAGGCTCTCCACGCACAGGCACTTGGATTTATCCATCCCTTCTCGAAGGTCGGCCTGCGAGTCGAGGCGCCACTCCCACCCGAGATGGCCGACTGGATCGCCGCACTCCGTCATCGGTTTGGCGGTTAAGCGGTGACGAAGTCCGAAGCGCTCCGAGCCTCGCCCCTTGCGATGCCCGAAGGCTCGGCTATAGTGGCTGATTCGACGGTCTTCGCATCGAAATCCCGGGAACGACGACGATGAGCCAGCGCAAACTTCGCGTGGGGATGGTGGGCGGCGGCGGGCCCGCGAATTTCTTCGGCGCCCCGCACCGGCGCGGGATCCTGATGGACAACTCGGCCGAGTTGACCGCCGGGGCACTCCGGAGCAAGCCCGAAGAGTCCATCGCCGCGGCCCGGGAACTGTTCATGCCACGCGGCTATCCCGACTGGCCGACCATGATTCGAGAGGAATCGGCCCTGCCGGAATCGGATCGGATCGACTACATCACGATCGTCACACCGAACGACGCTCACTTCGGCCCAGCCGAAGCGGCTGCCTCCGCTGGGATTGGCGTCCTCTGCGAGAAGCCGCTGACCACCACCCTCGACGAGGCCAGGCGGCTGCACGCAACCGTCCGGTCGAACGAGACACCGTTTGTTGTCGCCTACACGTACACCGGCCTCCCCATGGTCATGCTCGCCCGGGAGCTCGTTCGCAACGGCGAGATCGGCGAGATCCGCAAGGTCGAGGCCTGGTATCCCCAGGGCTGGCTCGCCACCAAGCTCGAGGCCGACAACCAGAAGCAGGCCGCCTGGCGGGTCGATCCGTCGAAGGCGGGCGGCTCGGGTTGTGGCGGCGACATCGGAACCCACGCCTACGAGTTCGTCCGCTTCGTCGCCGGACTCTCCGCGACCCGGCTCCGTGCCCGGCTCAGGACATTCGTCCCCGGCCGCGCTCTCGACGACGACTTCACCGTCCTCGCCGAACTGAACAACGGCGCGATCGCAACGGTCTCGGCCTCACAGGTCACCATCGGCGCCCAGAACGATAACGGCTTCCGCGTGATCGGGACCACCGGAACCCTCGAATGGTCGATGACCGATCACCTCGTCCTGAAACGGTACGCCGGCGGCCAGCCCGTGCAACTCTACCGACAGGGCGCGGAATACGGGTATTTCCCGGGCTCGATCAAGCCCTACCTCCGGCTGCCGTCGGGCCACCCCGAGGGCTTCCACGAGGCCCTGGCGAACCTGCACCGGACCCTCGAATGGACCATCCGCGGCCGTCGCGGTGAGTCGGTCCCAAAACCGTTTGAACACCCCGGAATCGCCGACGGCGTCGCCGGGATGGCGTTCATCGAGGCCGCCGTCGCCAGCTCCCAGCGCGATGGCGAATGGGTCGAGGTGCCTCGGATCGGTTGAGCGGACGCCTTCGGATCCGCCGATGCCATCCATACAAGGGCCCGGCCGCGACGATCCATCCTCTCGGATTGACGTCGCGGCTGGGCCCGGTTGTCTGATCGAAATATCCGACAATGGGTTATCGATGCCAGGGTGGCTCAGCGCCCCCGCATCCGACGGAAGTGGTAAGCGCCCGCGCCGATCACCATCGCCAGCCCGCCCAGAACGATCGAACCGGGCTCAGGCACTGCACCCGCGGCGACCTCCGGGACATTCGCGAAGACGGTCGACCCATTCCCAGCCGTCACGGCACCAGACGTAACGCCGCCACCGGTGTCATAGTTGGTCGCGGTGGTCTGGACCAGGATCACTTCGGAAGTCGCCCCCGGGGCGATCGGCGTGGAAAAGGTGAACGTGATCGGCGTCCCAGCCGCGGGACGGCCAGCGGTCACGCTCACGCCTATGCTTGTGGGCGTCTGAAAGTTGGTACCGCTCGGGAGCGTTGTGTCGGTCAGCGCGACTCCGTAGACCGGATTCACTCCCGTGTAATTCCCGACGCTCAGCGTGCTAATGCTGTCCTTGGAAGGAGCCGTCTGCCCGGTGACAGAATCGCTGATCTGATAGGCGAAATCGTACGTCCCGCCCGCCGTCCGGATCGCGTCCACGTACAAAGTGGTGTTCAACCCAAGCGAGTTGCTCTCAGGAATCGCGTACTTGTCCACCACCGTGTAGCCCGAGCCGACATAGTCGGCAAACGTGCCCGAAGTCAAAGAGACGTTCGTCGAACTCGACGGAATCATGGTTCCCGTCGAACTCGCCATCGCCGAGCCAGCCAACAGGGCCCAGGCTCCCAGCGACATGAACATCCGAATCCGATGCATCTTGATGTCTCCTCGTCGTTGATCAGAATCTTGTCGATCCGTCCAGCATCCGCCCCATCCCAGAGGAGGCTTCCCCTCACCCGGGCCCTCCTCCCGCGATCGACCACCGCATGCCGACTCGCAAGTTCGCACCGATTTCCGGGACTCGCTCGATCCCAAACCTGCTTTTCCCGGCCGAAAAGGAACCAGCAACTTTCGAGCCAACCCGAGCGATTACGTCCGGATAATCGCGGTGGACGAATGACCTCCTGGACGACTCGCCTCGCCCATCCTGGCTTTTTTCGCGAGCACCTACCGTTCGCGAATGCTAGTTAATCAAGTCTCACTCAATGAGTCAACGATCGACTATGCACGCCATTCAATTCGACAGTAGCGTTTCGAGCATCTTGGAACGCACGTCTGTCGCTATCGAGCCAGACCAAACCCCTTCGCCGAGAACGGCTGCAAGGTTACGCAACAAACGACCTTGTCGTTTTTCAAAAGCACGATGCAGACGCGATCTGGAGTCCGTGCGCTGTCGATTTCACGCTTTACTTGACAGCAAATGCGGTCGTTTTCCTGTTTCCGAAAATCAACATTCTTCCAGGAAGGATCGAGGTCGCTCGATGGGCTCACGTGGTTTTGGAAGTGGCGACCCCACGAGCACCTGGGGAATCGTTTCGCGTGAGCGACGGAAAGAGGGATGGCGGAGGGCGGTTCGGGCTGCGAAGCTGGTGGTGTCCGGATTGAGGAATCACGAGGATCGGCGGGGAGGACGGCGGTGAAAGAGCCTCTGGTCCGGTTTAGCGTCGCGATTGGGGGCGAGCTGCTCCGGAAGTTCGACCAGTTCCGCGCCCAGCATCGCTACCCGAACCGGAGTGAGGCCGTCCGCGGACTGATGCGAGGAGCGCTGATCGAGGAGGTCGTCTCCGACGATGAGAGCGAGGCGATGGGAGTAGTCACGTTGATTTACGACCATCACGTGAGTCGGATCGCTCGTCGGCTAACGGATCTGCAACATCACCATCTCGATCGGGTCGTGACGACGACCCATGTTCACCTCGACGCCCATCGGTGCCTCGAAGTCATCCTCTTGCGTGGACCGGCGCGGCAAATCCGAACGCTGGCCGACGATCTCATCGGGACGAAGGGCGTGGAGACCGGCCGGTTGGTCCTGACTCCCGCGAGGCCCGTGCCAGGATCCGAGGGGGAGACGGGACATACCCACCCGAACGACCACGACCATCCGCATCGGCAGGAATCCTAGCGGTAGACTCAGACGCTTCCACGCGGAGAAAGCGCGAGATCAATCCGGTCGATAACCATTTGCCCGGAAATGCCACGGATGCAACGGTGGTCGTGAGGGCACTGCCGGAGGCGCCGGAGATTGCAGGGCGAACACCCCAGATCCACACGAACAACGGCATGGGGTCGCTGGTACGGCCCAATCCAGACGGGATTGGTCGGGCCGAAGACGCTGACAACCGGCGTGCCGACCGCAACCGCAACGTGCATCGAGCCCGAGTCATTGGTCACGCAGATCGAGGCCTGGCGAATGAGCTCGACGAGTCCGCCGACCGAGGTTCGTCCGCAGAAATCCACGGCGCCCGGGCAAGCTGAGGCGATGGCCCGGCTCCTCGGCAGGTCACGCGTGGTTCCGGCCAGTACGACTCCGTATCCCATTTCCGAGAGGTGCCGGCCAGCCTCGGCAAAGCCCTCGACATGCCAGTGCTTTGTCTCCCAGATCGTTCCCGGTACCAGCACGGCGATCGACCGACCGCCGAGTCCGCTTGACTCCAGAAGCTCGGCGATCCGGGAGGATTCCTCGGCCGGCTGGTGGATACCCAGCTCGGGCGGATTCTCGTCCAGACCAAGCATCGGGGCCACCCAGAGGTAGCGGTCGACGGCGTGGATGTCGAGGGTCGGAATCGGAATCCGATGGGTGTAGGCAAGCCAGGCGCCCTCGCGGGCGCCGGACCATCCGTGATGACCCGGGACCTCACTGGATCGCCGGTATTCGGCGCGGACCGGCCGGTCGAAGCCCATGCGGATCCGGGCGCCGGTGGCAACCGCAAGAACGGCCGATCGGAACTGTCCGTGGAGGTCGATCACCAGCTCGTAACGAGGGCGGCGGAGGTCCGCGAGCAGACGGGCCGGGCCCAGGGTCGCTCTCCAGTCGCGTCCGAATCGACCAAGTTGCCGGCGCGGGAACAACACCACGTTCGAGAGTGCGGGATGATGGCGGACAAGGTCGGCATTCTCGGGAGTGATCAGCCAGTCGATCCGCGCCCGGGGATACCGGGCGCGAAGTTTGGCGAGGACCGGGAGCGTGTGGACCACGTCACCCAGGGCCGATGGCTTGATCAGCAGAATTCGCTGGAAGTCTCGGTTGCGGAGGACGTCCATCGTCGGATCTTTACCTCAACTTGCCCGCAGCCAGATCTTTTTGAGAGCAGCCGAGATCCGATGCCGGCGGTTCTCGTAGTTGAGGACCTTCCGGCTGGTCACCCAGTTCATCTGGATAACCCGGCGCGGACCGACGAACGGCTTGTGGCCGTGCCAGGAGTTCTCGCTTCGCCGAAAGCAGAGGAGCGTTCCTTCCTCGGGTGGAACTTCCAGGATGTAGTTGTCGAGATCGGTCCTGGAACGCAGGAGCCGGAGCTGTCCGCCGGATTCCTCCCACTTCGGGTTCATGTAGAGCAAGACGGTGATAATTTTGGTGACCGAATCGGTGTGGATGCCGCCGTCCTTCTCGGCGCATCGGCCGCGGACCGTGAACATGGTGGGACGGCCGGTGAGGTCGATGCCGAACTTCTGCTCGAAGGCTTCGCGAACGGGCTCGCCGCGTAGCTCGTCGATCAGCCGGGCAAACGCGGGGCCGTAGCTCTGGCTTTCCAGGGGAAAGCTTCCAGGCCGGTCTACCCTGGGGTAATCCTGGTGGATGGCCTCGATCGTCTCGGCTTTGAGGAACCCGGGCACGACGAGGAAATCGAACGGGTCCCGGGTGAGCCCCGTCGCGGCGAACTTCGACAAATCCAGCATCGATTCCATCCTAACCTCCCGGCTCCTTCGAGTGGCTCAACTCGACCGGAACGGCCCCGATGGCCCGCGCGATCGATTCTCTACCGTGGATAAATATCGGCCTGGATTGATCGAGGTGCGAGACGAATGGAAATCGCCGCACTCGCCGAACCACCCATCCAGTAGAGCCAACAGGCTTCTCCCATTCGGCAAGATCACCGGATCCGCGCCCTCCCCTCGCCGCAATCCATCCGGTAGGCTCTTCCGGGGGCGGAATCGGTTCTCGATAGCCACAGGGACTACCATGCGGACGATCTTCGACGGGCACCTTGACCTTTCCTGGAATGCGCTCTCGTGGGGCCGGGACATCACGCTCGACCTCGACGAACTGAACCTGCGCGAGCGAGGGCTGACCGACCACCCTTCCCGAGGTCGGGCCACGACCACCCTCCCCGAGATGCGGCGGGGGGCCATCGCCGCCTGCCAGGCCACTCTGCTCGCCCGCGCCCGTCCAGGCCGGTCGCCGGCCGAGGGAGCGAGCCGAACCTCTCTCGACTTCGCCAATCAGGAGATCGCCTCAGCCACCGCGCGGGGCCAGCTCGCCTATTACGAGTTACTTGAGCGAGAAGGCCACCTCCGGATGATTCGGACCGCCTCCGACCTTGACCGGCACTGGCACGACTGGGCCTCGAATCCCAATAAGACTCCGATCGGTTACATCCTCGCGATGGAGGGCGCGGATCCGATCGTCGACATCGAACATGCCGAGATCTGGTGGGAGCTCGGCCTTCGCTCGGTGAACCTCGCGCACTACGGGCCGAGCCGATACGCGGTCGGGACCGGCGGCGACGGCCCACTCACGCCCGACGGTGTTCGTCTGCTGGAGGAATTCAGCCGGCTCGGAATGATTCTCGACGCGACTCACCTCTCCGACACAAGCTTTTTCGAGGCTCTTGATCGGTTCGCCGGACCGATCCTGGCGAGCCACAACAACTGCCGGGCTCTCGTGCCGGACGGACGACAGTTCAGCGACGAGCAGATCCGATTGCTGATCGACCGGGGTGCCGTGATCGGTGCAGCGCTCGACGCCTGGATGCTCCTCCCTGGCTGGATCCGGGGGCAAACCTCGCGAGAGTCCGTGACGCTGGAAGCCGTTGCCGACCACATCGACCGGATCTGTCAGCTTGCGGGGAACTCTCGACACGCGGCGATCGGCAGCGACCTTGATGGCGGCTTCGGCACCGAGCAGGTTCCGGCGGGCCTCGACCGGATCTCGGAACTGAATCGGCTCGACGCGATCCTCTCGGCGAGGGGCTACCCGTCATCCGAGATCGACGCCATCTTCCATGGCAACTGGCTCCGGTTCTTCCGCGAACATCTCCCACGGTGATGCTGGAACCAGGGCCAGTCGGGCTCTACAATCCGATGGAGATCCGAGGCGCCCCGATCGGGACACCATTCTTGGACGACGCGACGGTCAATGCGAGAGCCTGGTACGAGGAGGCGCGTCGGCTCGGCGACGGGAACAGTCCCGACGTGGCGATGGCCCGGCTCGACTCGATGGCGGCCGGAATCTCGATCCGACGCCGGCTCGACGCCCTGGATTCCGACCCGGAGGTCGATCCGGTTCGTCGTGCTGTCGTCGCCCGGCTGGCCGAGTTGGAGCGCCGGACGATCGAGGATCTCGCGACAATCCGACCCGGTACGCCGGCACATCGCGAGGTTGCCAGGCGATCGCGGCAATGGCTGGGCGAGGCCCGGGTCGCCGCCCAGAACGCGCGGACGGTCCTCGAGTTCGAGCCGGTCCACCAGGCGATGGCGATCGAGGCGCTACGGTCGGACCTGGAATGGCTCGGCGTCGTGATCGCCCGGTTGGATGGCGAGCCCCCTCCCGCCCCAAGCCTCTGGCTCGATGCCGAACTGGAACGGCTCCGAGGACGGCTCGGAAATCCGAGCGACGATCCCGGAAGGACCACAGCCCGGCGATGCGAGGCGATGCAGGCCGCGCTCCTCGGACGGAGGGTCCGCCGCGAAGTCGCCCGGCGTCTGCCCGACGCCACTCCTGAGACTCTCTGGACCCATCGCTTCCGACTCTCCCGCTTGCAATCGCACGTCGCGGCGCTCGGTCGGACGTCGAACGGCGAGCCGACGCCCTCAATGACCGGCGAACCAGGCCCCGCCGACTGGCTCCGCGACCTGAACGGCCGCCGCGACGAACTGGCCGACGAGGCCGATCGATGGATGGCCAGTCGACCGACCCGCGACCGGATCGAGCCCGGCTCGACGCTGGTTGATACGGCCTACGACGAGATCGGCGAGATGACGGCGCTCCTCGAACAGATGCCGGCGCACCGGGCCGTCCGTCGGCTGGAGCTGGCACGCGAGGACCTGGAGCGACTGGCTGAATCCTGTCGGGCCTGGGCCGTCGTCGACGCCGAGCCGATCGCGCCAGCGAGCCAGACAAGAACCCGCGAAACAGAGGCCAACGGTAACGGCGAGCTCGCCGCCGACCCGATCTTGCCCCTCCGCCCCGAAGTCCCTGGACCAGACTTCGACAAGGATCTGGCGTCGCTCGATCGCGAGGCCGCCGAGGCGATCCACGACCAGGCACGACAGGCCGATCGGCTCGCCGGCCGCGTTCGAGGCGAGTGGCGCGAGAAGCTACTCACGCTCCGGATGATCGCGATGCTCGGTCCACGGGGCGCCGCCCTGCTGGAAAACGCGGTCCTCCTCCTGATCCCCGCTCTGATCGGGCTGATCGCTGTCGAATGGCTCCTGGAACGATCCGGACCGCTCTCGGTGTCCCAGCACGAAATCTTCGCCTGGGCCGACCTGGCCGTCTGCTCGGTCCTGCTGCTCGAGGTCGCCGTCCGGATCTCGATGGCCCCCGAGCGCGGGGCGTACCTCGTCCGACACCTGCTGATCGACCTCGTTCCCTCGCTCCCTTTCGGATTTGTGATGCACCAGCTTGAGCTGGCCGAGATGGGGGCCGGCGTCGGGGCGCCCAGCAGCCTGGGACTGCTCGGATGGCTGGCGTCCACCGGCCGGATGTTCCAGATTCTGCGGACGGCCCGCCTGATTCTGCCGATCGCCCGGCTGGCCCGTATCGCCCTGATCCTCCTGCGGCTCAGCGACCGTCTCGTCCGTCGGCTGGCCGGGGCGCTCAACCGGAACATCGTTCTGTTCGAGCCCTCCAGCGCCCAGAGGCCCGAATCGCGTGACCGGCATCGACTTCTCGCCCTTCGGTCCGAGCTGGACGAGGCGCGTCGGTTGGTCGAGGACCGGCTCGTGCCCGACCCGATGCAGAGACTTGCCGACCGACTCCTCGGCGACTTCGACGCGAGAATCCGGCGCCTGCCTGCTCCTTCGACGGTCGCCGCCGACGCCGAGGCCGAGGTCGAGGAGCGAGAGATCCCCGTCGAGGCCGTGGTGGAGCGACTGATCCAGATGACCCCGGAGCGTCTGGTCGACCGCATGGGCCCCTCGTTCGTCCACGCCGTCGACCGGTATCTCCGGCTGTTCGACGTACCGATCCTTCGCCGCCTTCCCGGGGTCCGTAACCTGCTCGTCTACCGGGAAAAGAGCCCGTCCGAGGCCGTTGCCCTGGCCGCCAACTACCTCGGACACCTGATCCAGCAGGCGCTCGACGTCGCCTACTTCCTCGCCGATTTACAGGGGACGCTCTCGCCACCGGTCTTCCTCGACCGCCTGGGAGCCACCATCGTCAACGCGACACGGACTCCCGCCAAGCGCCTCCTCTACCTCGGCTCGGCCTTCCTGGTGCTGTTCTTGCTGGTCCAGGCACTCCCCGTTCCGTCGGCAGTCCGCGAGGCGATCGACAAGGTTCAGAATCTGCTCGGCTGGCCGGTCATCATCCTGGGCGTGATCTGTCTCGGTTTCTGGTCGCTCGGCGCCTGGTTCCGCAAGATCGCCAACCAGTCGGCCGACTTCTGCGAGCGCGTCGTTGAGGCCCAGTTCGCGGCGCACACCAAGAACCTCAAGACCCGCCGGGAACGCCAGGACGCCGTCTTCCTCCGTGATCGCGTGATCGATCCCGAGCTTCGGCTCCGATCGTCCGACGACCGTGTTGCCGTCCCGAGCGCACCCGACGAGGAGGATAACTCTTCCACGAGCCGAGGCGGCCGATTTCTCTTCGAGGACCGCGAGATGGCGTTCCTCCGGAACGTCAAGCTGCTTTACCAGGACTATCTCGACGGATCCCCCTTCCACCGAAGCGATACCAAGGCGTCGATTCAACTTCTGGGAAACCTGGCGCTGGCGAACCTGCGTCGGAGCCATCTTCGGCATTTGGTCCGAGAGAGCCGGATGCTCGACCGGCTCGATCTCAACCGGGCTGGCGGCCTTTTCGGCGGGCCCTACCTCTGGTTTAACTACATCACCCGACTCCTCGTGCAGGAAACGGCGATCCTGATCCTCGATTACAACCGGAACGCCATTCCGATCGACCGACTCGCTTGCTCGCCAGCACCGGACCGGGACGCATTCCGGAACTGGGTCTCGGCCCGGCTGAGGATCGAGCCCAAGGAGGTCTGGCTTCCCGAGCCGCCAGCTCCGATCGCCGGGGGATCCGGCTTCGATGACGCAAGGACCCGGCCAAGGCGTGTCGAGCCGGCAGGGCGCCCCGAGGCCGAGGCGTTTCTGGAAACGGTCGAGTTTACCTCGGTCGACTTCCTTGCCGACGACCCAGATCGCGACGCCGAGCTCCGCGAACGGTTCGGACCGCAAGTTGCCGAACTGGTCCGGCGCGACCGCGAGCAGAACGTCCGCCGGGCGTTCCGCAGCTTCCCACTCCACGAACTGCCGGCCTCCTCGCGAACGATCAACCCGTTTGCTCTTTACGAAGCCTACTTCGCCGGCGGTCGGGTCGTCCTCCTGCCATTCCGGATCATCGGCGCCGCCGTCCGGGGCCTGATGATGGCGTTCCGGGCGATCTACGGCGTGGTCGACGAGATCCTCCACCCCCGAGTCGACCGAGATCGGACCATCCCGCCCGATACCTACTGGGCCGCCCTCCGGAAAATTCACCGGATGCGCAAGCCTGTCTTCATGGGCTCGCTCTGGCTCCGGGCCCAGTTCGACGTGGAATACCTGGGTCTCGCACTACCGACGGCCCCTTCCGAGGTCACCGTCGAGACGACGATGGAAGCCGACCTTGACTACATCGGGGCGACGCGGCGAGACCGAATCATCGCCGAGCAGCTCCGGCATCGACACCAGGCCCGGCTGGAATGGGTCGGCCGATGGCTCCGCCGGTTCGGCTGGAGCTTCGACGAACTGCCGGGCTACCTCGCGGATCAGATCCCTTACCTCGCCAATCGAGGAGGTGAGGCACTCCGCGCGGCCGTCGCAGCCTGTGTGCTCGATCACGACGACATCGCCACCCTCGCTCTCTCGATCGAGGGACTCACCCGGGTGATGGAGCATGCGGTTGACCCGTCGAACGATCCAGGGCGGCTCCCAACGCAGTTGCCCGAGCCGGTCGTCAACCTTCGGACCCTCTGGCACCCGGTCCACCGCATCCGACGGAAACCCTCCGGACTCTTCGATCTCCCATGCTTCCCCAGGTATAACGAGGCTCAGCGGCGACGGATCTTTCTGTACCTCCGCCGACACCGGCGCGTGGTCAAGGGATGGATTCGAGTCGTTCTCGGCCAGGGCGGGGCCGACCCCTGGGAGACTGTCCGCGTCCGGCTCCGCGACGTTCTTCTGCGCACCGATCTTTGGAGCGACCAGATCCTGGTTCTCCGCGCCGTCCAGAGTTTAACCATGCTCGACGTTCAGCATAATTGCGAGCTGGTCTGGAACCTCGGAGGTTACACGACGACGTCGGAGACCGGGCCTTCCGATTCGGAACCAGGTCTCGCGACCGATTCCGAGACCGACGCCAATGCCGACGTGATCGGGACCGGAGTTCCGCAAGTACCTCTCTCGGGAGCCTGATCGATCGGAGAGCGGACTCAGCCGGCCGAGGTGATCGAGGTTTTCTGACCGCCGACCCGCGATGTGATCTCGGAGACGGCGGCCTCGACCTGGTCTGGTGTGATCTGGTGCAGACACTTCTTGCCGTGTGGGCAAGGCGTCGTGAGCCAGCACGGAGCACATTCGACGGGAGAGTAGAGGCTGATATTACCGGGATATTCGGTGGAGGCCGGGTGCAGGAATCCTCCGTAGATGACCACCGAGGGGACATCGGCCGCGGCGGCGAGATGCACCGTCCCCGTATCCGGCGCGATGTGGAGGTCGGCCGCGGCGATCGCCGCCATGAGTCCCGGGAGGGTCGTCCGACCGAAAAGATCGACGAAGTTAGGGACCTCACGCGGGCGACGCTCCATGGCCATCACGCCAACCTCGATGACCGTGCCACGCGCCAGAAGTCGGTCAATGAGTTCCTCCCAGTATTCGTCGGGCCAGTTTTTGTTAGGCGTGTAGTGTCCACCCTTGCGAACGATCACGACATGGGGGCGAGGTAGTTCCTTCCAGGCCTCGCGGAACCGCGAGACCTCCACCGGGTTAATCTCACAGGCCGGACGGACATCCTGGATGTCGAGCCCCAGCGAATCCCCCATAATCTGTGCGAGGTGCCGATCCGGCCGGCGATTGAACCGGACCACGCTTTCGTAGTCCATCCAGATCGCATCGGGCGGAGCCTCCTCCGTGGGCCGAATCTCGTCGACATAAGGGCAGGTCCCGGCGACGGCTGTCTGCCTGGTATACAGGGTAAGATGACAATCCGGGTTGCGCCGCTTGAGCTCGCGAAAGGCTGGCGTGCACATCACCAGGTCGCCCAGGGCCTCCCCCCGCGCCACATCCAGCCGACGGCGACGGAACGGGACCAGCATGGGGATCGGCCATCGGATCATTCGGGAAGGACGCCCCCACCGCGACCCCAATCGATCGGCCAGGGGGTGGACCCAATGCACATACCGCCACCAGGCGATATGGCCGATCCGCCCGAGGATCCCGCGTCTCGACATCCGACCATCTCCCGAGGCGTGGATCCGTGTGGCAGGGGGGGACAACCCGGCCGGGTCCGAAAAAATTTGCTCGATCGTCACCACAAGCGTACAGGAGGAGAACACTGGCCGTCCACGGATTTTTGTCCACTCGGGCCGTCCTCCGAGAACCTATCGGCTGCGTCTCCCCAATCGCGACGGACCACGACATCCCGGGGTCGCGGGGACGAGAAGCTTCATCGAACCTTCCATGCGACGGAAAGGAGGTTTACGTCCCTGGAGGGCGGATCTCTTTGAGATGCGATCGAGTTGGGTCTTCGGGTGCTTGACAAGGATGTTCCCATCATCTAGAGTGGCCGAACTTAATGTGAGAAACAGGTTTCATCGTGCGCTCCGCCCGAGCCGCCCCCGAACGTTACGGTCCTCGCGGCGATCGTCTTGATGCGGGACTCGCTCGACTCACCGGGCCTTCCTCTCGTCACCTCATCGCCGCCCCTGCTCACCTGGTGCAAAGAAGAGTCTCCATGGACAACCCCATCCCGGTCGATTTGGGGCGCATAGCGCAGGACTTGCAGATCCGTCGCGTGCAAGTCGAGAGCGTCGTCCAGCTCCTCGACGAGGGGAACACGGTCCCGTTCATCACGCGTTATCGCAAAGAACGGACCGGCAACCTCAACGAAGTGACGATCCGAGAGATCCAGCTTCGGGTGCAGCGCCTCCGCGAGCTCGCCGAGCGGAAGGAAACCATCCTCAAGGCCATTGAGGCCCAGGGGAAGCTGGAGCCGGAACTTGCCGCGGCCATCCGCTCGGCCGACAACCCGAAGCGGCTTGAAGATCTCTACCTCCCGTTCAAGCCGAAGAAGCGGACCAAGGCCTCCGATGCCCGCGAACGGGGCCTCGAGCCGTTGGCGCTTCGGGTCTGGACCCGAGACGAAACCCTGACCGACCTCCCGAGCGCCGCCGCGGAGTTCCTGAATCCCGAATCGGGAGTGGACTCGGTCGAGAAGGTGCTGGAGGGAGTCGGACACATCCTCGCTGAGGCGATCAGCGAGATGGCGACCGTACGCGACGCCGTTCGCAAGGTCGTCTGGCGCACCGGGAAGATCGTTACCAGCAAGGGAGAGATTCCCGAGGGTCAGGGGCTCGACTACCGCGATTACTTCGACTACACCGAGCCGGTCTCGCAGATACCTCCGCACCGCGTGCTTGCGATCAACCGGGGCGACAAGGAGGGTCCGCTGAAGGTCAAGCTCGAGGTCTCCAGGCCCGACGTGGAGGCGGCGCTCTTTGGGCAACTCCCCCTGGAAGCCCACCCGCAGCACGACCTCTTCCACGCCGCGGCCATCGACGCCCTCGACCGTCTGATCCTTCCCAGCATGGAACGGGAGGTCCGACGCGACCTGACCGAGGCCGCCGAGAAGCACGCCGTTGAGGTCTTCGCCCGGAACCTCGGCAGCCTGCTTCTGCAGCCGCCGATCCCCAAGCAGGTCGTCATGGCGATCGACCCAGGATTCAAGAGCGGATGCAAGGTGGCCGTGCTGGATCCCAGCGGCCAGCTTCTCGATCAGGTTGTGATCTATCCCCATCCACCCGCCAATCGACGCTCCGAGGCCAAGGTCGCGCTCAAGGATCTGGTTGGCAAGCACGGCGTCGGAGTGGTCGCCATCGGGAACGGGACTGCCTGCCGGGAGACCGAGGAACTGATCGCCGAGATCATCGCCGAGGGAACCCGATTCAGCCAGGGAGAAGACCTCCCCGCCGAGGGCGTTGAAGCCCCCGCGGAATCGGGATGGACCGAGTCCTCAGGGAGCGCCGAGGCCTCTCCGTTGACCGGGGCGCACCCGGTTGAGGACCCGGCCCCAGTGATCGAGGCGACGAACGAACCGACGCCGACGGAGCCTCAGGAGGCCTCGCAGGAAGAGATTGTCGAGGTTGCGACGGGCAACGGCGACGGGATCAACGCGCACGCGGAAGAACAGTCGCACGCGGCGGCAACCTCGGAGGCTCCGGTCGAAATGCTTCCGCCGATCACCGGCGGTGCTCCCGAACCCGGTGAGGAAGTCGTCGAGCCAGCGGACCCGGGCGAAGCACCGGCGCCGGTTTCCTCTCTCGCCACCGGAACACTCGATTCGGAAGTTCCTCCGCCTCCGGCCGGAGACCATGCTTCGTCCGCGTCCGGTCCAGAGCCCGAGGCCGAGACTCCGTCCGCCGAGCCATTCACCGTACCCGACGACTGGGAATCCGAGGAGCCGGCCGTGGCCGAGGCTTCGATTGCCGAGGCGGTCTCGGCCGAGGCGATCGCCGAACATCCGGTGGAATCAGGACCGGTCGAGACGACGGTGACCAGCGACCACCTTCCGACTCCCGCGGACTCGACCGAGACCCCGCACGAGGAGAGTGGGGGCGCACCGGTGGCCACGCCTCCCGCCACCTCGGGACGTCCGCCTCGTCCCGGAAAATCGGGAGGGAAGTCGGAGCGAGGACGGGGTCGCGGCAAGGGTCCCGCCGGACCGCCGCCTCCACAATTGCCGCCTCAGCCCCATCCCGCTGACGTCCAGCTTGCCCAGCTTGCCTATGTGATCGTCAACGAGGCCGGTGCGAGCGTCTATTCAACCAGCCAGGTCGGCCGCGAGGAACTCGCCGAGCACGACGCCACGTTGCGCAGCACCATCTCGATTGGTCGTCGGCTTCAGGATCCGCTCTCGGAACTGGTCAAGATCGAGCCGCAGAATATCGGCGTTGGTCTCTATCAGCACGACGTGAACCCGAAGCAGCTCAAGGAGACCCTCGAAGCGGTCATCGCGAGTTGCGTCAATTTCGTCGGCGTGGATCTGAACACGGCGAGCGTCTCGCTGCTCCGGCACGTCTCGGGGTTGAACCAGTTGACGGCCCGCCGGATCTTCGATTACCGAAAGGACCACGGACCGTTCGCTCGCCGCGAACAGTTGATGCAGGTCGAGGGGATTGGTCCCGCGACCTTCACCCAGGCGGCCGGTTTCCTCAAGCTGACGGACGGTGAGGATCCGCTCGACCGAACCTGGATTCACCCCGAGAGCTACGAGGCGGCAACCCGGCTACTCGAACGATTCGGGTATGCGACCGACGTGGTTCGAGACAAGACCCGACTCCCCGAGCTCCAGGCCCGGCTTGCCGAAACCGATATCCCCGCACTCGCGGCCGAGCTCGGTCTGGGCGAGTTCACCCTCCGCGACATCGTCGAGGCGCTGGGACGCCCCGAGCGTGACCCACGCGACGACCTCCCGAAGCCCATCTTCAAGAAGGGCGTGCTCAAGCTTGAAGACCTCGCGGCCGGGATGGAACTCAAGGGAACGGTGCTTAACGTCGTCGACTTCGGGGCGTTCGTTGACATTGGCCTGAAGGACTCGGGACTCGTCCACATCAGCCAGCTCGCCAACCGATACGTCAAGAGCCCCCACGATGTGGTGAGCGTCGGCGACGTGGTGACTGTCTGGGTGATGGGGGTCGACCAGGAAAGGAAGCGCGTTTCGCTGACGATGGTCAAGCCAGGGACCGAGCGCAATCGGGGTCCCCAGGGCGGGGGCGGTCGTCGTGGCGGTGAGCCCCGCGATCCAAACCGAGAGCAGGCCCGCGGTCAGGGTCGTCGCGCGGGCGGTCGCGGTCCGCGTCCGCCCGGCTCGGCTTTGACTTCTCCACCAGTGGGCGCTCCGCCCGTCTCCACTCTGGCCGAGGCGCCCACGCGTCGGCCCGAACGAGGGCCGACACCCAGTGGTCCCCGCGGCCATGACTCCGCGGCGGCGCGCACCGGACACGGCCGACCCGCCGGTCCCCGAGGCGGCTCCTACGGGCAAGGGGGTGGCGGATCCCAGCGTGGCGATCGCGATCGCGGCCCGACCCCACGTCCAGCGCCCCGCCCTTCGCGCCCCAGCGCCCCGCCCGCTCCGCTTTCCAAGGACGCGCTGGCCGGCAACGTCCCGCTTCGGACCTTCGGACAGCTTAAACAGCTCTGGGAAGCTCGGTCCGAGGGCCCCGAATCCCCAGCAAGCTCCGAGACGCCGCCTTCCGCCGAGCAAATCCACTCAACTCAGACTCCCGAGGTCACCGGACACCAGGGCGAGGAAACGCCCCCGGGCGCTGAGTAATTCGAGAGGGGGAGCGACTGGGAGAGCCCATCCGCTCTCCCATCCCCTGGTGAGGAACAGGACCACCGCCCTCTGGGTCGCCCGACGTCCCGGGCGCGGAGGTTTGCCATTCGGGGCGGCGAACGAGCGAACCAGGCCCCGGCCTGCCATCGTGATCAGGCCCCGGTCGATCCTCGACTTGGGCGATTGGCCGCCGGCTACTATAATTCACTGTACGGCACGGCCTCCATGCCGAGAGTTATCTTGATCCTGTCGATGAGCCGGTCGCCGATGGGGCGAACCGCCTGATTCGTGGACGTTCAGGGACCCCGTTGATGGGTATATTCGCCTGGCGTAACCTCTTGACCCGCCCGATCCGGACCGTGCTCGCCCTGATTGGCCTTTCGATCCCGGTCCTTGGCGTCCTCGGTCTCTTCACCCTCTCCAACAGCCTGCGAGATCTGGTCGGCGACACGCTCGGCGGGATCGAAGGCGTGATCGTCCTGAACGACAACGCAATCAGCCCGGTGCTGAGTCACGTCCCGGCCTCGCTGGCCGACGACCTCCGGAAGATACCGGACATTCACGCGGTCGCCCCCGAGGTCTGGGGCGTCGCGCCCCCGGTTGAGGGCCAGGGGATGATTGCTGGGATGGTCAAGGGAAAAGCGATGTCGATTCTCGACCAGCCGGTCATCGCTGGGCAGGAGATCGCCTCGCACCAGGGACTCCACAGCGCCATTTTCCCGAAGGCTCTGCGCGATCACGGCGAGGGGCGGTTTCTTCAGCCAGGCGACGAGGGGAAGTCGAACATCGTGATTAGCCGGAAGATCGCCCGAGAATACCCTGGCGCCAACGGGCAGCCGAGGAAGGTGGGCGACTCTCTGAAAATCGGCGGCAAGCCCTTCCAGATTGTTGGGATCTACGAGACGGGCTCGATGCTGCTCGACGTCGTGATTGTGATGGACATCAAGACCGCGAGACAGGTCCTGTACCGGCCCGAGGGGTCGCTCTCGTGCATCTATGTCGAGGGA
Organism: Planctomycetales bacterium; assembly: GCA_027449865.1. GTDB lineage: Bacteria > Planctomycetota > Planctomycetia > Isosphaerales > Isosphaeraceae > JAKAUH01. The sequence goes on along the minus strand of DAIDKV010000204.1, from coordinate 42,238 downwards.
AAGGATCCGGCCCGGAACGACGCCCTGATCGCCGGGATCGAGAAATCCCACCCTGGCTTTGATGCCCGAAGCATGGGCGAGGCTCAGGCAAGCTTCGGCACACTGATGGGACAGATCGATACCTTCCTGCTCATGACCGTCAGCCTGGCCCTCCTGGTCGGGGTGGTGGGGATCGTCAACACCATGCTGATGAGCACGACCGAGCGATTCGCCGAGTTCGGAGTGCTGCGAACCAATGGCTGGTCGCAGGGGAACATCCTGGCGTTGGTGACCCTGGAGAGTGCGTTTCTGGGAATCCTGGCTGGCCTGGTGGGCTGTCTCCTGGCCTGGGGCGGCGCGACGGTCGCCAATCACTTTCTCGCCGGTGGCGGTCTCCAACTAGGGATGACACCCTCGCTCTGGGCAATCGGGATTGGTCTTTCGCTGGCGACCGGAACGCTGGGCGGGCTCTACCCGGCCTGGCGAGCCGCCCGGCTTGTCCCAATGGAAGCGATCCGCCTCGGCTCGCATTGATGTGGATGGATCGAGAAGATAATGGACGTCGACTCGTGGAGGAAGCCACCGATGGCCAGAGAATACGGCCGGCCGGAATCGCCTCACACCGCGATCCCCGCTGAGTCTCGAAACCGAGGACTCCCGATGATCGACGTGCGGAATGTCCACAAGTCGTACCGGAGCGGGAGCCGATGGGTCGAAGCGTTGCGTGGGATTAGTTGCCGGATCGATCGGGGACGGTTCGCATTCATCGTCGGACCGAGCGGGTCGGGCAAAAGCTCGCTTCTCTACCTGCTGGGCGCCCTGGACCGGCCAACCACGGGAGAGATTCTCGTGGATGGCCAGAGTCTTACCGGGATGTCGGAGGCCCAGCAAAACGCCTATCGTCGCGAGCAGATCGGCTTCATCTTCCAGGCGTTCAACCTGATCAGCAACCTGACAGTTCTTCAAAATGTGCTGGTACCGTTCCTGCCGAGAGGCGTGACGGCCGCGCAGCGGTCCCGGGCCGCGGAACTGCTGACCTCGGTCGGACTCGCGGATCGGCTGGACCACCGCCCGTATCAGCTCTCAGGAGGCGAGCAGCAAAGAGTCGCGATCGCCAGGGCCCTGGTCAAGAGCCCCCGGTTGATCCTCGCCGACGAGCCGACCGGCGAACTCGACTCGCGGACTGGCGACGAGATTTACACGATCCTTCGCCAGTTGCAGGAGTCGTCCGGAACGACTCTGGTGATCGTCACCCACGACCGTCGTTTTATCACGCCCGAGGATCTCGTTCTCGAGATCCAGGATGGCCAGCTCGCCGGGACTGCCGAGGCGGATACCATCGACTACTCGGCGACGGCCCTGACCGGTCGGTGAGCCTCCCAGGATCAGGAACCGCCAGAGGGGGAGCAGGAGCCGGGGGAATCGAATCCATCCCGGGCTCCTGGGCTTCCCGTGCTGGAAGGGCCTGGGGTCTCAGGCCCCGGCCCCTGTTCCCGAACTGGCGGCCTCGGCCTTGGCGCGAGCCTTCTCGGCCTTCTTCGCGGCGCGAGCGGCTCGTCGTTCGGTCTTGGCCGCCTTCGACTCGGCCGCCGCCGTGCTGGAGAACCGCTCCTTGAGACGGACCGCCTTGCCCGTCCGCTGACGAAGGTAGTACAGCTTGGCGCGGCGAACCTTGCCCGAGCGCTTCACCACGATGTCCGCGATCCGAGGCGAGTGGAGGGGGAACTTTCGCTCCACACCCTCGCCCTGCACGATTCGGCGGACGATGAACATCTCGCGAGACCCACTCCCCGAACGGCCGATCACCACGCCGTTGAAGATCTGAATCCGCTCCTTGTCTCCCTCGAGAATTCGGACGTGCACATCCACCGTGTCGCCGATCTCGAAATTGGGGGTCGTCGACTTCATCGTGGATTTTTCCACGACGTCGAGCAGCCGGTTCTGCATGACCGTTTCCTTTCTTGTTCTTGGTTATTGGTAATAGGTAATTAGTAATTGGCAATGAGTCGTTGGTATTCTTCCCCGGTGGGCCGAACCGGCTTGTGTCGGTCGATCACCGGTCGCTCCAGGACGGCCGGGTCGATTTCAACACCCCCCGAAACCAAGAACAAATAACAAATTACCAATTACCAGGAACAAATCCTATCGTCGATTCTGCCGCCGCCATTCCGCGATGGCTGCGTGGTCGCCGCTGAGAAGGATCTCAGGGACGTCGAGGTCGCGAAAGAGTCGAGGCCGGGTGTACTGCGGGTATTCGAGTCCGCCGTCGGGTCCGAAGGATTCATCAACAGCGCTCTGGGCGTCGCCGAGGGCACCTGGGATCAGTCGGATCACCGCGTCCATCACCACCATGGCGGGGACCTCGCCGCCGGAAAGAATGTAGTCGCCGATGGAGAGCAGCTCGGGACGGAGGGTTTGGATGATCCGCTCGTCGAAGCCCTCGTATCGGCCGCAGACCAGGACCAGCCGGGGCTCTCGGGCGAGTTCCTCGACCCTGCGTTGATCGAGCCGAGGGCCCTGGGGCGAGAGGAAGATCAACCGTCCTGGGGGCTCGGCCTCGGCGCGGACTGCCTCGACGGCAGAGACCAGGGGCGGGGCCATCAGGATCATCCCGGGTCCGCCGCCGAACGGACGGTCGTCGACCTGCTTGTGCTTCCCCTCGGCCCAGTCGCGGATATCGCGACGCTCAATCGAGACCAGCCCTCGGGCGATCGCCCGACGGACGATGCTCTCCCCCAGGAACCCGTCGAAGATCGCCGGGAAGAGGGTCAGTACATCGATCCGGAGCGTCGGCGTTTCGGCCATGGTCGGCGACGAGACGTCGGCCCCTCCGGAATCGGTCAAGACAGCGGGACGGCCTCGGCCGACGGGGCCGGAGCCGCGGGCGAAACAGGAGCCGGAGCCGCGGCCGGAGCCGGGGTTTCGACCTGCCAGGGCTCGCCGGGCTTCGGCTTGGTGACCTTGTGCCGGCGGAGCAGCGCCTGGACCTTGTCCGAAGGCTGGGCGCCGACGGAGAGCCAGTAGCGGATCCGGCTGACGTTCAGGACGGTCTGGGTCTCGGGGTTACGAGACATCGGGTCGTAGTGGCCCAGCTCCTCGATCGCCCGCCCGTCGCGAGGCCGTTTCGAATCGATGGCGCAGATGCGGAAGAACGGGCGATGCCGACGCCCCAGGGACTTCATGCGGATACGTACCACGCGCTGACTCCTCGTATCACAATAACGAGACTCGACTGACTTCGATCCAGATCCTCGAAACCCGAGACAGCGACGATCGGCGGAGAGCCCGGCGGGATCTTGACCCGAGGGCACCGGACCGACGGCCGACGGCCGGGCAATCACGGGCGGTTGCGCTCCTCGCGACGGCGGCGCCGCTCATCCTTTTCTCGCTGCTTCCGGAGCTTTTCCCGCTCCTTGGGGGAGAGCCGCTTGCCGGTGCCGACCTTGGGGGCCAGCAACCGAGCGGCGGGGTTGACGGCAGCGACCCGGCCCAGGGCGGTGATGTTCCGGAGCTTGTCCATCATCGACATCTGGGCCATTTGCTTGACCATCGAGGCCATCGCGTCGAACTGCTTGACCAGTTGCGAGACCTCGGCGGGGTCGACGCCGCTGCCGGCGGCGATCCGGCGGCGGCGGGAGATATCGATCAGATCGGGATCGCGCCGCTCGGCCAGGGTCATGCTGTCGATCATTCCCTGGATCCGACGGATCTCCTCGTCGGGCTCCATTCCGTTCAGGGATTCGGCGCCCATCATCTGGCTGAGGCCGGGGATCTTGCCGAGGATCTCCCGCATCGACCCCATCTTCTTGATATTGATGATTTGCTGGCGGAAGTCGTCGAGGTCAAACTTGCCCCGGGCGAGCTTCTCCTGTTGCTTTCGGGCTTCCTCGGCATCGACGGCCGTCTGGGCGGCCTCGACCAGGCCGACGATGTCGCCCATGCCGAGCATCTGGCCGACGAGCCGCTCGGGGTCGAAGGAATCGAGGCGGTCGAGCTTCTCCCCCTGGCCGACGAACTTGATCGGGACGCCGGTCACTCGCCGGACCGAGAGTGCCGCACCACCTCGGGCGTCGCCATCGAGCTTGGTGAGGATCACTCCGTCGAGCTCGAGCGCCTCGTTGAAGGCGGCGGCCGAGGAGACGGCGTCCTGGCCGGTGAGGGCGTCGCAGACGAAGAAGACCTGGTGCGGCTTGACCTTTTTCTCGATCTGGGTGAGCTCGCCCATGAGCTCGTCGTCGACGTGAAGGCGACCGGCGGTGTCAAGGATCACCGTGTCTCGGCCGGTCCGGTTGGCCTCGGCGACGGCCTGCTGGCAAACGGCGACGGGATCCGAGCCGGTGAGGGTAAAGACCGGAACGTTGAGCTGGCCGCCGATCACCTTGAGCTGCTCGACGGCCGCGGGGCGCTGGAGGTCGGCGGCGACGAGCAGGGGCTTTCGTTCCTGCGCGGCGAGGAGTCGGGCGAGCTTTCCGCATGTGGTCGTCTTGCCCGAGCCCTGCAACCCGCAGAGCATGAGAATGGTCGGTCCGGATTTCTCGAATCGGATCGAGGGATCGGCCGGGCCCATCAGCTCGACCAGCTCGTCGTGGACGATCTTGACGATCTGCTGCTCGGGCCGGATGCTCTTGACCACCTGGGTTCCGACGGCCTTGTCGGAGACGCGGGCCATGAACTCCTGGACGACGTTGTAGTGGACGTCGGCCTCGAGCAGGGCGTTGCGGACCTCCTGGAGGCCGTCGCGCATGTTGGCCTCGGTCAGCACGCCGCTGACGCGGAAGCGGCGGATGGCCGAGCCGAGGCGTTTTTGTAGATCGTCGAACATGGCTAGTCGTGGCCCTGAAACGTGACCGGCCCGGCGTCCGGGCCGGGGCGGATGTCCCGCGCGGCGAGGGTCAGCGCCGCCTGATGGGACGAATCTCTGATTATAATGACGAGCCCTCGCCCTGGCAACGCCCTCAGACGAGGGTTTCCCCTCGGACCGACCGGAGCCATCGGACGAGCGGCCGGACGGCCCCCGTGGGAGCGACCAGGCCGCCGTTGGGATAGGTGTGCGGAACGGCGTCGCTGGCCTGGAGCCACGTCACCGTCCGGACGAACGGCTTGGCGATGGCCAGGGCGATCCACCGGGCTCCCCAGTTGGCCTGCAATGGCTCGTCAGGCGGGCTCGGCCACTGGGCGGCCTCGAGGCGGACGCCCGGCTCGGCGTTCGGGTCGGCCCCCGAGGCGCCTGGCATCACGATCCAGAGGTGAAGCGGAACGTTCAGTAGCGAGTACAGGTCGAGCAGCCTGGAGAACTCGAAGAGGTCGCGCATGTGGCTCCCGGGGGAGGAGTAGCCGAGGGCGATCTCCAGGGCAATCCCCGAGATCCCGAGGTCGGCCCGGAGCAGATAATCGCAGAGGTGGAGCGGTCCAAGCTGGAAGTGGCTGCTCCCCATCCACTCGCCCCAGGGACGATCGACGCCGATGGTCACCTGGGCCGAGGGATCGGCCTGATGAGCGACCTGGACGGCTCGGGCGGCGATCCGAACCTGGTCTTCCTCGCTGAGACCGAGAATCTCACCCCCGCCCGCTCGATGAACAACGTGCCAGACAGGGACGCGTCCCTTGTATCGGGTCACGGCCTGGCGGACGTAATCGGCGATCAGACCGCCGATGGTCTCGGAGTCTCCTTCCCAGAGCCAGAGCCAGTCGGGGAGGGCGCCCTTGCGGAACTCGATGAGCGGTCCGGCCTCGATCGCGAGCCGGTGTTTCTGACACCAGGCGACCTGAGCGTCGAACGGCTCCCAGCGATACTGTCCCTCGGACGGAGCGGCTCCTCGCCAGGAGACCCCGGCCTGGGCGGCGTTGAAGGTCCTGGTCCAGTCGAGTCCCTGTGAGAGGGCCTGCGGGTCGCCGTCGAGAACGCAGCCGAGCCGGGTCGGAAGCCTGGAGGTGGTCGAGAGCCGGCTCTGGAAGACCTGGGCGGTGTAGGCCTCGATCAGGAGGTCGCCCGCGTCGGTCGCCAGCCGGATGGCCTCTCGGGCGGCAGCCTGACTCTCATCGGGTCGATCGGCCGAGGTCGCGGCGCGGACGAAGGCGCGACGGGCCAGGTCGAGAGCTCGTTCCAGCTCGGGGGTGGACCGGAGGCCCATCTGTACCCAGTCGGCAAGCTGGTTGCGAATGTCGTTGAGCTTCCCTCGCGCCAGCTCGACGGCTAGCACGTAAGGTACGGAGCGATCGGCGAGGGTGGCGGTCCCAATGATCGGGGTGCCGTGCCCCTGGACCGGCCAAGGGACGAAGAGCCGGCCGCTCTCGGTCGACTCTCGGGAACAATTCATCATTCCGTTCCGAAGCTCGACACCGACCCGTCCTGGGGTGCGGTCCAGGCCCGTGATGTAGGCCCTGCGATAGTCGGACGCCCGCTGCACGGGTTCGTTGAGGGGCAGGCGGAACTTCATGACGCCCATGTGCGAGCTTCCAGCGGGGCGGCGAGGGAAGAGGGCCACCCGGATCTGAGGACCACGCAGCCCGACCGCCCGGCCGGCGCGAGTCGAGGTTGCCGAATCGGCCCGACGAGCATAAGTTGGGCGACAGGGCGACGCAAGCCGAAGGCATGGCATCGCCCCGGGGTTCGACCGGGATCGGACCCCTCGCCCGACCATCTTACTCACCCACCGGTTGAACTGACCATGCCAAGCGTCCTGATCGGGCCCTATTTACTCCGCAACGCCTCCGGGCGATTCCGGGAGATCCTCACCGAGGCGGGATTCGAGCCCATCGACCCCCAGGGGGGCCCTGCCCTCTCCCGCGATGAGCTGATCCCCTACCTTCCCCGGATCGACGCCCTGATTGCCGGCGGCGAGCGGATGACCCCCGACCTTTTCGCGATGGCCCCCCGGCTCCGGGCGATCGCTCGAACGGGAGTCGGTTACGACCTGATCGATATCCCGGCCGCCACCGAGCGCCGGGTTGCCGTTAGCATCACGCCGGGCACGAACCAGGAGAGTGTTGCCGAGCAGACCATGGCCCTGCTCCTCTCACTCGCCCGGCGGATCGTCTCGAACGACCGGCTGATCCATCAGGGCGGATGGGACCGATCCCTCGTCACGCCAGTCCGGGGCAAGACGCTCGGACTGATCGGGATGGGGCGGATCGGCCGGGCCGTCGCCATTCGAGCCCGAGCGTTCCGGATGGAGGTCGTCGCCTTCGACACCATCGCCGACGCCGCCTTCGACCGCGAGCACGGCATCCGCCGCGTCGGTCTCGACGAGCTGGCCCGCACCTCCGACTTCATCAGCCTCCACGTCCCGCTCACCGAAACCACCCGCGGGATGATCAACCGCGACTTCCTGGCGAGCATGCGGCCGGGCTCATTCCTCCTCAATACGTCACGGGGCGGGCTGGTCGTCGAGACCGACCTCCGCAACGCCCTGACCTCCGGCCACCTCGCCGGCGCAGGACTTGACGTCCTCCACCACGAGCCCCCCGAAAAGGGGAACGTCCTGCTCGGCCTGCCCACTGTCGTGATCAGCCCGCACATCGCCGGGACCGATCTCGAATCCATGCGTGAGATGGCCGAGATGGCCGCCTCCACCATTGTCGAGCTCTCCCGAAATCAGTTCCCGACCGATCGGATCGTGAATGCCGAGTTGAGCAAAGATTGGGCCTGGTAGAATTTTTCCGACAAATCTGACTACGCCGACCAGGTAGACCCTGAGGCCGAGATTGGGTTCGTTCGCGCTGATTTAGGGGTCTCGAAGGCCCCTTACCCGGGTTTCGGCGCCGAAACACGTTCGGCGCCGAAACGTCTGGCTGCCAATCTGGCAGGGTTGGGTTCGTTCGCTCGTCTTGATCGAGCGCCGGCGCGAGCGGATTCGTCCGGACGATCAAGCAGAACCGCCTGCGACTTATTCTGTCGACCCCGACGATCCCGACGGTTCTCGCGGTTATCCCGCGACCAAGTCCCCGTCTCACCCGGTCGCGACGACAGACTCCGCGGATCGGATTGCCAAGGAGCGTCGAACGCTCGATATCCCCTATTAGACGGCAAAACTCTCCCGCACATTCCGCGAGCTTCCCGTTTTCACAAAAAATTCACCTGCGGCAACGGCGCCGGGAAAACAGTGCCGGGCGTGCTCGACTCGGAAGATCGCGGGGCCATGGCCGCAAGGATGTGTGCAGAACGTAGCCGATCGGCCCCCTGGCGAGGACGGGGGTAGTGGGCGGCATCGCTCGGGATAGGGCGATGCCGCCGGATCGAGGAGGGATTGGGGGACACGATCGTTTGCTCAGACCTGGAATGAGCTACCGCAGCCGCAGGTCTTGACGACGTTCGGGTTGTTGAAGACAAACCCGCGCTTCTCGAGGCCGTCGTAGTAATCGACGACGGTTCCGTCGAGGTAGGGATCGTACTTCTTCTCAACGGCGAGTCGGACGCCGTGCGTTTCGATCACGCGGTCCTTCTCGGTGGTCTGGGTGTCGAAGCCGAGGCTATAGGAGAAGCCGGAGCAGCCGCCGCCCTGGACGCCGACCCGGAGGATCAGCTCGCCGCCCTCGGGGACGCTGTTCTCCTCGACCATCTTCTCGATGATCTTCTTGACCTCGGTGGCCGCCTTTTCGGTCAGGGTCACGCTCATCCGTATCAACTCCTCCGCGAGCGGGGTTCGGGTTCTGAGGATTCGGCTCCACGTTCCTTTATCATCATAGCAAGGCGTCAAATGGCCTGTCATCCCGGCAGTGGGCTCCAGGCGACGGCCTGGCCTCGGAGCCGTTCGACGGCGGCGGCGACCGCCTCGGCGGCGAGCTCGACCTCATCCTCTGTGGTGAACCGGCCGAGGCCGAAGCGGAGACTCGACCGCGCCAGGTCGTCGTCGAGGCCGATCGCCCGGAGAACGTGGCTGGGCTCGGGATCGGCGGCCGAGCAGGCGGAGCCGGAGCTGACCGCGACGTCCCGCATCGCCATCATCAGGGCCTCGCCGTCGACGTCGGAGAAGCTCAGATTCAGGTTACCGGCGAGGCGGTCGGTCGGGTGCCCATTGAGCCGGATCCCCGGCAGCCGGGAAGCAATCGCCTCGTGAAGTCGGTCGCGGAGGGTTCGAATTCGGGATAACTCCTCATCCATCGACCCGACGGCCAGCTCGACGGCCGCGCCCATGGCGACGATGAGAGGAACGGCCAGGGTCCCGCTCCGGTATCCCCGCTCGTGGCCGCCGCCGTCGAGCATCGGCTGCAACCGGACCTGCGGATCCCGGCGCCGGACGTAGAGCGCACCAATCCCCTTGGGCCCGTAGAACTTGTGCGCCGAGAGGCTGAGCAGGTCGACGCCGTCTCGGTGGACGTCGATCGGGATCTTGCCGACGGCCTGGGCGGCGTCGGTGTGGAAGAGGACGCCGCGATCGTGGCAGAGGCGGCCGATCTCGGCGATCGGGTTGAGGGTTCCAACCTCGTTGTTCGCGGCCATGACGGAGACCAGGACGGTCCGATCGGTAAGCGCCCCGGCGATCGACTCGGCGGAGACCCGGCCGTGCTCGTCGGCGTCGAGGACGGTGATCTCCCATCCCTCGCGGGCCATCCGGCGGACCGGGTCGAGGACGGCTCGATGCTCGGTCGAGACGGTGACGATGTGATTCCCACGTTTGGCGGCGGCCTGGGCGGCGCCCTTGATCGCAAGGTTGTTCGACTCGGTGGCGCCCGAGGTGAACACGATTTCGCGAGCCTCGGCGCCGATGGCGCGGGCGACCTGTTCCCGGGCCTGATCGACGGCCGCGGCGGCCTCCCAGCCAAACCGGTGCGAGACGCTTGCGGCGTTCCCGTAGACCTCGGTGAAGTACGGCAGCATGGCCTCGACCACGCGGGGGTCGGTTCGGGTCGTCGCGTGATTGTCCAGATAAATTGGCCGCCATCCGGTCAAGGCGTCGCCTCCTCGGGGTTCGTGCCCGGGATCGTTCCGATCCGTTTGCCTGCCCTGATCGTAGGCCCGAGACGACCCGCTGTTCAAGCCCAGGACAGGCCCGATTCGGACGGCCCTCGGCCGTCTCTTGCCAGCCTGAAACCGAGAGAACCAGAGAACCGCGCCGAGCGATTCCCGCCTTGCGGGATTCCCGCGGTTCCGGTAGAGGTAACTGGGACAATCCGCGAGCCCTCTTCGGAACGCGCGAGGGCTTCATGATTCGACCGCTGGCAGGGAGGCCACACCATTGAGTTACGACAAGGGACAGGCGACCGAAGAATTCATCCGGTGGAGCGAAAGCTACGACCGCTGCATCTTGCAGTGGCTCATCTTCGGCCCCTCGCACCGGGCGCTCATTCGTCGGATTCGCAAGATGGTCGGAGACCGGCCAGCGCGTGTGCTCGATGTCGGCTGCGGGACCGGCCTCTTTGCCTGTCGATTGCGATCCGAGATGCCGAACGTGCAGGTTTTCGGCGTCGACCTGGTCGCCGAGATGCTGAACAAGGGGCGTGATCGATGGAACCGACATCGAGGGCACGTCTTCCCGGTGCAGGGAGATAGCGAGCGGCTCCCGTTCGCCTCGGGGGCCTTCGATGTCGTCACCTGCTCGAACAGCTTTCACCACTATCCCCGGCAGGAACGGGCCGTCCAGGAGATGGCGCGCGTGCTCCGGCCGGGCGGTCGCCTGATGATTGTCGACGGCTATCGCGACCGGCCCTGGGGCTGGTTCATCTTCGATGTCTGCGTCGCGGCGGTTGAGGGAGACATTCACCACGCCTCGGCCCGACGGTTCCGTGAGCTGATGCAGGCGGCCGGACTCGGATCGATCGGACAGCACCGACATCGAGGGCCAGCCCCTTTCCTGCTGAGTGAGGGGGTCGCCTCCCCAAATTCCCACGCCGTCCCGGCGCCGCATTTCACGTCCTCGGTTGTCCGCGAGCCAGTAGCCGTAGTACGCTGAAAATGCCGGAATCGCTGGTCCCTGGTCCCGGAGTTCCTGGTTGGAGTCGTGGACGGATCTCCGCAAGGGTGGCTCAAACGAGCGAGCGACCGGCTTCCGACCAGGGACAAGGGACAAAGAACGAGCCCATGGGAACCGTTAGCGCCGAGCAGACTCGGGATTTCTACCGGTCGGCGGCGAGCTTCTATCGCGCGGCCCCGTGGCGGCTGGCCGGCGAGGGAGAAACGATCGAGGTCCGCTGCCAGCAACTGAGCGGCGGGCCCTGGTACGCCGTGATCCTGGGGAAGCAAATCGCGATCAAGGGGCTGATGCTCTTCGACGACCGAGAAGGGCGCCGGCTGATGCAGCGCGCCAGCTACGAGCGGATTGCCGACCGACTCCAGACGATCGCTGTCCACTTCGAGAACGCAGCCGAGGCGCGGCCCGAGGACGTGGCCGAGGCTCGCGAGCACCGATTTGAGATTGCCGGGCCAAACGCCTATCCGCTCCCGTTCCGGATGGAGATCGGCCGGCAGTTTCGAGAGCCCCACGCCTGGGAACTGGAGCTGCTGGAAGCCTGCCTCTGGATCATCCCCGACTTCCTCAAACGAGCCCAGGACCGCAAGCCCGACATCTACGGATACGCCTTCGACGGGGCGATTGGGCGGATGTCGCTGGATCTGACCTGGGTCCGCGTGAGCCGGCCTGAGTCGGGCGAGTCGGAGTGAAGTTCCGAGAAATCGGGTGCATCCTGTCCTGTGGACTCCGGCGGGATGGAAGCGACTCCTCGCGTCGCGGTCGGCCCCTTGTCAGCCCGCCTCGGTTTGTGGAATATCCTTTTCCCAGACCGATCGAGCCCGCCCGCGGAGCATTCCCAGTGACATCCGGCTTCCATGACGACGCTCAACTCGACCACGCCCTCCAGCAGATCGGACGCAAGCTCCATGTTGTCCGACGCTTCGGGCGATTCGACGTTGGCCGTTCCGGGCCGGAAGACGGTGAGGTCGTGGCCGAGGTCCCACCCTCCCGAATCGAGAACCTTGGGGATTCGAGCTTCCTGGCCGATCACGGGCTCCGGTATCCCTGCATGGCCGGCGCGATGGCCAACGGGATCGCCTCGGTCGAGGTGGTTGAGGCCATGGGACGGGCGGGGTTCCTCGGCTCCTTCGGCGCGGCGGGACTGTCGCCGGCCGCCGTCGAAAAGGCCATCGACCGGATTCAGGCCGGGCTCGGCGACCGTTCGCCGTACGCGATGAACCTGATCCATAGCCCGGCCGAGTCGGCCCTCGAAGCCACGATCGTCGACCTCTACCTGCGGAGGCGGGTCCGGCTGGTGGAGGCCTCGGCGTTTCTCGGACTGACGCTCCCCGTCGTCCGGTATCGGGTCGCGGGAATCCGTCGCGAGGAATCGGGCCGGATCGTGGCACCGAATCGGATCATCGCGAAGGTCTCGCGCGTCGAGGTCGCCGCTCGATTCCTGTCGCCTCCGCCCGAGAAGTTCCTCAACGAGCTGGTCGCCTCCGGTGAGATCAGCCCCGATCAGGCGGGGTGGGCGTCCCGGATTCCGATGGCCGAGGACGTGACCGCCGAAGCGGACTCGGGCGGGCATACCGACAATCAGCCGGCGATCGTCCTGCTTCCGACGATGCTGGCCCTCCGCGATCGGATGCAGGCCCAGCACGGCTACGACCGGCCTCCGAGAATTGGGGCGGCGGGCGGGATCTCGACCCCCTGGGCCACCGCCGCGGCACTGGCGATGGGGGCGGCGTACCTCGTCACTGGTTCGGTCAACCAATCTTGCATCGAGGCTGGAACGTCGGACGCTGTCCGTCGGATGCTCGCCCAGGCTCAGCAGGCGGACGTGGCGATGGCGCCCGCGGCCGACATGTTCGAGATGGGGGTGAAGGTGCAGGTTCTCAAGCGAGGAACGCTCTTCGCGATGCGGGCCGCCCGGCTTTATGAGCTTTATCGAACCTACGAGAGCCTCGACGCGATTCCGGCCGACGAGCGAGCGGGCCTGGAAAAGACTTTCTTCCGTACGCCAATCGCGACCATCTGGGAGGAGACAAAAGACTACTTCCGCTCGCGTGACCCGGGCCGAATCGAGCGGGCCGAGCGCGAGCCGAAGCAGAAGATGGCCCTGGTATTTCGATGGTATCTGGGGATGTCGTCGCGATGGGCCAACAGCGGCGAGCCGTCGCGGACGGTCGATTACCAGGTCTGGTGCGGCCCGGCGATGGCGGCCTTCAATGACTGGGTGCGTGGGACGTTTCTGGAGCGTCCCGAGGAGCGCGGGGTCGCCACGATCGCGCTGAACCTGCTGTACGGCGCCGCGGTGCTGTCGAGGGCCCGGATCCTCTCGGCGCAGGGGGTTGCCCTGCCGGCCGGAGTACCTCGACTCGCCCCGATCCCGGCATCCGAGATTGAGAACCGATCGTCGGGTGCCTAACATGGAGCCCTCGCGGCCGGGCGCAGCGCGTCTGGAAACTCCCCGCGCCGCCCGACACCAGCCCCGGAGAGGTCAGAGACTTGAACCCGTCGGAATCCGCGTCGCTTTCGACCCCGGTGGCCATCATCGGGATGGGCTGCCTGTTCCCCAGGGCCGATGGCCTGGCCCGATACTGGACGAACATCCGGACGGGTGTCGACGCGATCGCCGAGGTACCCGCCACCCACTGGTCGACCGAGGATTACTTCGACGACGACCCGAAGGCCCCCGACCGGACCTACGCCCGCCGAGGCGGCTTCCTCGACCCGGTCGAGTTCCCGCCACTGGACTTCGGGATCTCGCCGACCGCCATTGAGGCCACCGACACCACCCAACTGCTCGGCCTGATGGTCGCCCGCCAGGCCCTGGAAGATGCCGGCTACGGCGACGGTCGGGCCTTCGACCGCGAGCGCGTCAGCGTGATCCTCGGCGTGACCGGAACCCTCGAACTGGCGATCCCGCTGGGCGCCCGACTCGGTCACCCCATCTGGCGCCGCGCCCTCGACGCGGCCGGCGTCGACCCGTCGACAGCCGTTGACGTTGTGAAGCGGATCTCCGACTCCTACGTCGGCTGGCAGGAAGCGTCGTTCCCCGGACTTCTCGGCAACGTCGCCGCCGGTCGAATCGCCAACCGCCTCGACCTTCGAGGGACCAACTGCGTCGTCGACGCCGCCTGCGGCAGCTCGCTGGGCGCCATCGACATGGCCCTCCTGGAACTGGCGACCGGCAGGTCGGACCTGGCCGTCACCGGCGGGCTGGACACATTTAATGACATATTCATGTATATGTGCTTCAGCAAAACGCCGGCGCTTTCGCCGACGGGCGAGGCACGGCCTTTTGATGCGGAGGCGGACGGGACGATCCTGGGCGAGGGCCTGGGGGTGGTGGTTTTGAAGCGGCTGGCCGACGCGCGTCGGGACGGCGACCGGGTGTACGCGGTGATCCGATCGATCGGGACATCCAGCGACGGCAAGGGGCAAGCGGTCTATGCGCCGAGCGTGGCGGGACAGGTTCGGGCGCTGAGGCAAGCGTACAGGCTGGCGGGGGTCTCGCCGGCAACGGTCGGGATGGTGGAGGCCCACGGAACGGGGACGCGGGTGGGGGACGCGATCGAGCTGGAGGCGCTCGAGGAAGTCTATCGGTCGGCGCGGCCGGGTGCGTCCTGGTGCGCGCTTGGGTCGGTGAAGTCTCAGGTCGGGCACACGAAGGCGGCGGCCGGTGCGGCGGGTCTGATCAAGGCGGCGATGGCGTTGCATCAGAAGGTGCTGCCGCCGACGTTGAAGGTCCGGCGGCCGGCCGACCGGATCGCCAGGGGGGACTCGCCGTTTTACCTGAGCACCGAGGCGAGGCCCTGGCTGAAGTCGGGCGACGAGCCGAGGCGGGCGGGCGTCAGTGCGTTTGGGTTCGGCGGGAGTAACTTTCACTGTGTTCTTGAGGAGGCCGAGCCGGAGAAGTCGGCCGTTGACTGGGACGGCGACGTGCAGATTCTCGCCATTTCGGCCGACGACCCCTCGGAGATTGTCGGGGAGCTGGAGTCGGTCGCCCATCGATCGAACTGGGACGAGATTCGATCGTCCGCGGCCCGGTTGCGGGCCTCGTTTCGCGCGGATCATCGCCACCGGCTGACGATGGTGCTTCGCAGGACGGACGACGATCGAAAGGATCGGATCGAGGAGGCCCTGGCTCGGCTTGCCGGTGAGGTTCAGGCCCCTCGAAAGGGGCCGGCACGTGTGTTTCTTGGAGAGGGTCCGAGACCGGGTCGGCTGGCGTTGATGTTCCCCGGGCAGGGGTCGCAGTACGTCGGAATGCTCCGCGAGATCGCCTGTCTCTTCCCTCGGATGCAGGCCGCGCTCCATGGGATGAACGAGACGGCCCGCGAGGCCGACTCGTCGGTCCTGGCCTCCGATCGGATCTATCCGCCATCGACGTTCGACGAATCGGCGAGCGCGGCTTTTGAGGAATTCCTCCGCGAGACGAGGTTCGCCCAGCCGGCCATTGGAGCGATCAGCCGGGGCCTGCTGGCGATCGTCGAGGATTTTGGGCTTCGCGGCGAGATGGCCGGCGGCCACAGCTTCGGCGAGCTTTCGGCCCTTCGGGCGGCGGGTCGGATCGGCGAGGCCGCCCACGGGATGCTTGCGCACCGGCGGGGCGGCCTGATGGCCGACGCCGCGGCCTCGGGAGCCGGGGCGATGCTTGCCGTCTTCTCGGCAATGGAGACCGTGGAAACCGCGATCCGGGAGAACGCGCTCGACGTCGTGATCGCGAATCGAAACGCCCCCCGCCAGTGTGTGATCTCGGGGCCGGTCCGCGAGATCGACCGGGCGCGCCGGGTCTTCTCCGATCGGGGAATCGCGACCCGAGACGTGGCGGTCTCGGCCGCCTTCCATAGCCGGTTCGTCGCCGGGGCCCGCGAGCCGTTCCGCCGGACGCTCGAACTGGTCGAGTTCGTACCCGGATCGATGACGGTTTTCGCGAACGCGACCGCCGCCCCCTACCCCGACGATCCTCGCGCTGCTCGTGACCTGCTCGCCGGACAGCTTGCCCGGCCGGTCGAGTTCGTGGCGATGGTCGAGGCGATGTATCAGGCGGGCGCCCGAACCTTCCTGGAGGTTGGTCCCGACGCGAAGCTCTCGGGCCTCGTTCGCTCGATTCTGGAAGGTCGAGACGCCCAGGCGATCGCAATCGACGCCTCCCGAGGCGCGGAGGGGAACGTTCATGACCTGGCCTGCGCGCTCGCAACGCTCGCCGCTCTCGGGTATGCTGTCAACCTGAACCGATGGGACGATGGGCATGCGACGCGGGCCGAGCCGTCCAGGAAGGTTGGGCTGACTGTCCGGATCTCCGGAGCCAATTCGCGCCCAGCCATTCGCGAGACCGAGCCGGACGCGGTGGCCCCGCCCCGGTCCGCGATCGCGACCGCGACCGCGATCGAACCGGCGAAGGCCATTCGCCCCGAGAACGGGACGCCCGCTCGCTCGATCCCAAGTGAACCCGCCGAGACCGACCGAACGATGAACCCGACCGAACGGCCAAAGCCCCAGACTCATACCAACGGAGAGGCCCATCCCCGGGTCGCTCTCCCCACCGAGCCGGCCACTGGGATCGCGCGGGCGACCGCCGACGACGAGGTGCAGGCGAGCCTGGCCGCCCTACAGAGGATGGCCGAGCGCACTGCCGAACTCCACCGGATGTTCCTCGAAGGCCAGGAGCGGACTCAGCAGGCTCTTCTCAAGCTGCTGGAGCACCAGGATCGGAAACCCGAGCCGAGACCCGTGGCGCCCTCGACCAACGGGAATGGACCCGTGGCCGTCTTCCGTCCGGATCCCTCGCCCGTCTTCAGCCCGCGTTTCGAGCCGGCTCCCCCGCCCGAGCCGGTCCGCGAGCGTTTCGAGACCTCCGGGTTCGAGGCGGATCACCTGACCCACGAACAGGAGGCTCGACCCGAGCCTTCGACCGTCTCCATTGCCCCGGCGCTCATTGCGATCGTCGCCGAGAAAACCGGCTATCCGCCCGAGGTGCTCGACCTGGAAATGCGGCTCGACGAGGATCTCGGTATCGACTCGATCAAGCGAGTGGAAATCCTCTCGACGTTCCAGGAACGGCATCCGGATCGGCCCGTTCCGCCACCGGATCGGCTTGGATCGCTCCCGACCTTGCGAGCCATCGCCGAGGCCATCGGCGGCGTCGAGGTCCGCGAGGAGGCCATTCCGTTCTCGCCAGCCGACACTCGCTCCGATGAGCTGGCCCGCGCCCTGCTGGAGACCGTCGCCGAGAAAACCGGCTATCCGGCCGAGATGCTCGAGCTCGACATGAAGCTCGATGACGATCTCGGGATCGATTCGATCAAACGTGTGGAAATTTTCTCGGCGCTCCAGGAACGCTGCCCCGGGATGCCCGAAGCCACGCCCGACCGAATCGGAACGCTCGCGACGCTCCGCGAGATTGTCGCGATGATGGCGGCCGTCCCGTCGACCCAGCCCGTCGAGACACCGACGACGGTGGTGGACGCGGCGATGACCCCTGTCCTGCTCGAAGCGGTCGCCGAGAAGACGGGGTATCCTGTCGAGATGCTCGAGCTCGACATGAAGCTCGATGACGATCTCGGGATCGATTCGATCAAGCGTGTGGAGATTCTCTCCGCGGTACAGGATCGCCTGCCCGGGACGCCCACCATCGGCCCCGAGCAAACCGGCTCGCTACGGACTCTCCGCGAGATCGTCGAATTTCTGGCGGGCGGCACTTCGGTGAGCACGGTTGAGGCCGCGCCGGCGGTGGTCGAGGAGCCGCGGAAGCCGGTCGAGGATTCGGGGCTCGTTCTGCGTCGGCTGGAGCCAAGGGCGATGGCGGTCGACCCATCGAGGCGACGGGAACCGCTGACGCTTCCAGCCGGGTCCACCATCGCGATCACCGACGAGGGATCGCCGCTCACCCCGGCGCTCCAGTCGGAACTGACCGCGCGTGGATACCGGCCGATCGTGGTCACGACCGGTGATGAGCACGCCATCAAGTCGATCAATGAGCTTCGCGGGCTGGTCGTTCTGGCACCTTCGGGACGATGTCCAGCCGGGTTCGTCGACGGGGCGTTCCGGACGATCCGGGCCTCGGCGAAGGCGTTGGAGCAGGCGGCTCCCCACGGCGGCGCGGCGATGGCGACGGTTTCCCGACTCGACGGCCGCTTCGGCGTGGAAGGGCTCTGGTCGGAGGTCGATCCAACCTCGGGGGCCCTGGCGGGGCTCTCGAAGACCGCTGCCCGCGAGTGGTCCGGTGTGAGCAGCCGGGCGCTGGACCTCGGCCCCGACGTCGTCCCGATCGACCGCGCGGCCGCCTGGATCGTCGACGAGCTGCTGACCCGCGGCCCGGCCGAGATCGGCCTCGATCGCGCGGGAATCATCGCGCTGGAGGCGGTCCCGGCACGCGATCCCGGAGCCTCTCGCGGGCGAAGGACCGTCCTGCGACCCGACGACCTGGTCGTCATCAGCGGAGGGGCGCGCGGGATCACGGCCGAGGTCGCGGTCGCGATGGCGACCGCCTTCCGTCCCCGGCTCCTGATTCTCGGCCGAAGCCAGGCGCCCGAGGGAATCGAGGATCCGAAAATCGCCGCCTGCCGCGACGAGTCCGAATTGAAGCGGATGCTCCTCGCCGGCCCCGATCGCCCCTCGCCGAGGACGATCAACGATCGAATCCGCCGGATTCTCTCGGACCGAGAAATCCGAGCCAACCTCGCTCGAATCACCGAAGCTGGCTCGCGAGTCGCCTATCGATCGGTCGACGTTCGCGACCCGGCCGCCGTCGGTGAGGTGATCGCATGGGCCCGCGACCAATTCGGGCCGGTCCGCGGCCTGATCCATGGCGCCGGCGTGCTGGCCGATCGAAAGATCGTCGATCAGACCGATGAGCAGTTCTCGACCGTCTTCGAAACGAAGGTTGGTGGTCTGCACAACCTGGTCGACGCGATCGATCCGGAGGCGCTGGCGCTTCTGATTCTGTTCTCGTCATCGACGGCCCGGTACGGGCGGACGGGACAGGTCGCTTATGCCTCGGCGAACGAATATCTGAACAAGTGGGCGCAGCAAGCGGCGATCCGGTGGGCGGACTGCCGGGTGGTTTCGTTCAACTGGGGACCGTGGGACGGGGGAATGGTCGGCGAGGCCCTGCGATCGGTCTTTGAGGGCGAGGGGCTGCACCTCATCCCGCCCGACGCCGGCGCCCGATTGGTCGTGGACGAGGTTTGCGCTGACGATGACGGCCCTGGCCCGGTCGAGATCGTTGTACTGGCCGATCGGGTCGAGGATCACCCGAAGGGAGCCGCCGAGCCCGTCTCCAATGGCCAGCTTGAAGTCGTCTTCCAACGCGAGGTCAATGTCCGATCGATGCCCGTACTGGCCGATCATGTGATCGACGGTCACGCCGTTCTGCCGATGGCGATCCTTCTCGAATGGGCCGCCGAGGCCGCGACGCATCGCAACCCCGGGCTGGTCGTCCGTGGGGTCGAGGATTTGAAGCTATTCAAGGGAGTGGTGCTTCACGGGCCCGAGACAGCCGCGCTGGAGATCGCGGCCGGGCGGGCCGCTCGCATTGGCGACGAGTTCCGCGTGCCGGTTGAGATTCGAGGATCGCTACGCAATGGCCGGCCGATCGTCCACGCGAGGGCCGAGGTTGTGCTGGCGGTCCGGCACGAGAAGGGATCGCGGCGGGTCGACGAGCCGGGGCTCGCCTCGACGATCGGCCTCGACGAGGTCTACGGTCCCGCGCTCTTCCATGGTCCGGCGATGCAGGGGATCGAGCGGGTGGAGGGTTCCGGTGATCGAGGGATCGTGGGACGGGTGCGAACCTCGCCAGCGCCCTCGGCCTGGCTCGACCGCCCACTCCGATCGCGATGGTTGACCGATCCGCTCGCGGTCGATTCGGCGTTTCAGCTCGTGGTTCTCTGGACGCGGGAACAGCTCGGATCGAGCTCGCTGCCGACGGCGGTCGGCCGATACCGGCAGTTCCGGTCCGACTTCGGCCGGGAGCCGGTCCGGGTCGTCGCGGTGATCCGCCAGGCGACCGATTCGAGGGCCGTCGCCGACATCGAGTTCCTCGACGGCCGCGGCGAGCCGATCGCGCGGATCGATTCTTATGAGTGTGTCGTGGATGCCTCGCTGGCCCAGGCGTTCCGCCGCAACCGACTGGCCGCCCCCACCCCCATGACCGCGAGCTGAGCGATGCCGGCCGTCCCCCAGCCGACCACCGGCGATGCGATCGCGATTGTGGGCATCGGCGGGATTTTCGCCGATTCCGAGTCGCCCGATCGGCTCTGGTCGAACGTCGTCGCCGGTCGAGACGTCACCCGGGACGTTCCTCCCGGCCGATGGATCGTCGACCCGGTCGAGGTGCTCGATCCGGAGGTTGGGCGGCCCGATCGAACCTACACGACCCGCGGCGGATTCGTGGGTCCTTCTCGGTTTGACCCGTCCGGGACTCGGCTCGATCCGGCGGTCGTCGATCGGCTCGATCCGGCCTTTCACCTCGCCCTGATCGCCGCCGCGCAGGCCTGGCGCGATGCGCGAACGGAATCGGTCGACCCGCGTCGATTCGGGGTCGTTTTTGGCCAGATCGTCCTGCCGACCGAGACGGCCTCGGCAATCACGCTCGACGTGCTCGGGCGTCGATTTGAGGAACGGCTGGGCCTCTCGCCCTCGGCACCGGCCGGCTTCGAGCCTCGAAATGCCTTTCCGGCCGGGCTCCCGGCGGCGATCGTCTCCGAGGCGTTTGGACTCGGCGGTGTTTCGTACACACTCGATGCGGCCTGCGCGTCGTCGCTCTACGCACTGAAGCTGGCCGTCGACGAGTTGAAATCGGGCCGGGCCGACGCGATGCTCGCGGGAGGAGTTTCGCGGCCCGACGCCCTGTACACGCAGATGGGCTTCGCACAACTGCGGGCCCTCTCACCAACCGGCCGCGCCCACCCGCTCGACCACCGAGCCGACGGGCTGATCGTTGGCGAGGGCGCGGGGATCTTCGTGCTGAAGCGACTCGCCGATGCTCGACGTCACGGCGATCGGATTTACGGTATCCTCGCCGGGATCGGCCTCTCCAACGACATCGCCGGCGACATGATGGCGCCCGACTCCGAGGGGCAGCTCCGGGCGATGCGGTCGGCCTACCAACGCGCTGGCTGGGCCCCGACCGACCTGGATTTGATCGAGTGTCACGCGACCGGAACCCCGCGCGGAGATGCCGTCGAGGTCGCCAGCCTGCGGACGCTCTGGGGACCTTCAGGATGGCGAGCCGGACGTTGCGCGATCGGATCGGTGAAGGCGAACATCGGTCATGCCCTCACCGCCGCGGGTGCCGCCGGGCTGATCAAGGTGCTCCTGGCGCTGAAGCATCGGACCCTCCCGCCGACCGCCAACTTTGAACGGCCGAACTCCGCCCTCGGGCTGGACGCAGGCCCGTTCCGTGTTCTCGGCGAAGCCGAGCCCTGGCCGGAGCGTGAGCCGGGGCGACCTCGACGAGCCGCCCTCAGCGGGTTTGGTTTCGGCGGGATCAACGCTCACGTGCTGATCGAGGAGCATGTTCCGAACAAGGGGGTTGCCGTTTCCGTCCCGATCGATCGGCCGGCGCCGATCGCGGTCGTCGGGATCGCGGGTCAAATCGGGACGAAGGCGGGTCGTGACGCGTTTGCCTCGCTTTTCCCTGAATTTGGAAATCGCCCCAGCGAGCGACGGCTCGGTTCGCTGGAGATTCCCATCGGCCGGTTCCGAATTCCACCGCGAGAGCTGGCCGAGATGCTCCCCCAGCAATCGCTGATGCTCTGCGTGGCGAGCGATGCGATCGAGTCGGCCGGGTGGGATGCGAAGCTTGCCGGGCGGACGAGTGTGCTCGTCGGGATTGGGCTCGACCTCAATACGACGAACTATTACCTCCGATGGTCGATGGCCGACCGGGCTCGCGACTGGGGCGAGGGGCGATCGATCGAGGACATCCCCGGATGGACCGACGAGCTTCGCGAGGCCGCCGGGCCGTCGCTCTCGGCAAACCGGACGATGGGATCGCTGGGCGGAGTGGTCGCCAGCCGGATCGCGCGGGCGATGCGGATCGGCGGACCGAGCTTCAGCGTCTCGTCGGACGAGACCTCGGGCATTCAGGCCCTGGCGATCGCCGCGGAATGGCTCCGTCGAGGCGAGATCGATGCGGCGATCGTCGGCGCGATCGACCTCGCCAGTGACGACCGCGCTGCTCTCGCCCGAGGCGCCCTCGGGACCGATCCGACTGCTGGAACCGATGCGGCCTTCGCCCTGGTCGTCAAGCGGCTTGACGACGCCATTCGCGATGGCGACACCATCCGCGCGGTGATTCGCGAGGTATCGACCGCGAAGGCCGATCGGCAGGGTTTACCCTCGGAATCGGGCGCGGCGGCGGGAATGGCCGAGGTCGTCCGCGCGGTGGTCGGGCTGGCCGATCGTCTCGAGGCCGAGGACGGAAGCCCAGCGCGTCCCTGGCTTCGAAATCGCGACGAAGGGCCCCGCCAGGTTAGGGTCGAAACTCCTGGCCTGGGTGGGACATCCGGGCGTGTCGATCTGGAGGAGGGACCGTCGCCGACACCCAGGCTCACGACCACGCCTCGAAGGTTCGGCCTGTTCGCGATCGAGGCAGATGATCCCCAGGCCATGCTTGCTCGAATCGACGAATGCCGGGAGTTTTTGCAGGAAAACCCCAGGGATCCGATCGATGAACTGGCCCGAAGCTGGTGGCGCCGTCATCCCGCCGAGCCCCGGGCGCGGCTGGGAACGGCGATCGTCGCTGGCGATATTGAGGAGTTGAAGAATCGACTGATGCAGGTGCGTCGATCGTCGTTCGATCCGATCGGACCGCGCGGGGTGGCATTCGTGTACCCGGGGCTGGGCAACTATTTCGAGGGGATGGGGCGTGAGCTGGGCCTGCTCTGGCCCGAGGTTCTCGACCGCCAGGACACCGAAAGTGGATCGCTCCGAAATCAGCTCGCCCCTGAACTCTGGTGGAGTGGCCGGCTCCCGGATCGGTTCGACGACCACCGGGCGCCGGTGCTCGGGCAGGTGGCCGTGGGAAGCCTCGTCACCGACGTCTTGTGGAACCTCGGCATCCGGCCCGATGCGGCGATCGGCTACAGTATGGGCGAATCGGCCGCGCTGGTCTCGTTGAGGGCGTGGACCGATCGCGACGAACTGGCAAGGCGGTTACAATCGTCGCCGCTCTTCGCCACCGAGCTTTCGGGGCGATTCGACGCGGCACGTCGGACCTGGAAGATCCCTCCCGATCGGCCGGTCGACTGGGTCGCCGGGATCGTCTCACGCTCGGACCGTGAGATCCGCGCGGCGATCGAAGCGGCCAAAGAATCTCGCGTTTACATTCTGATCCGCAACGCGCCCGATGAGACGGTGATCGGCGGCGAGCGAGCGGCCGTCTTGAAGATCGTCGGCCGATTGAAGTGCGGCTGGATCGAACTCCCGACGGTCAGCACAGTGCATTGCCCGATCGGAGGTCTGGTGGAATCCGAGTACGAGGCGATGCACGAGATCGAAACCTCCGCACCGCCTCGTATTAGCTTCTACAGCGGCGTCACGGGGTCGCGATACGTGGTCGACCGTCGATCGGCGGCTCGGGCGATCGCGGCTCAGGCGGCGGGCACCATTGACTTCCCCCGGACGATTGAATCGGCCCATGCCGACGGCGTCGGCCTTTTCATCGAGGTGGGTCCGGGCGGTTCGTGTACGAGACTCATCGGCCGGATTCTCGGCGATCGTCCGCACCTCGCGGTCTCGGCCTGTCGGCCCGATCGCGATGCGTTCGCTGGAATACTTGACGTCGTCGCCGCCTGCCTCGCGTATCGAGTGCCGGTTGATCTCGACCGGATTCATGGCGAGGAACGGCGAGCATCCGTTGAAACGAAATCAGGCCCGACGATCCGGGTCGAGGTCGGTCCGCCCGAGTTCCGAATCCACCCGCTTCCCCCTCGAACGGCCCCGATGCAAGAGGATTTCGAGCCCGCCATGAAGACCGCCGTGCGACCTGACCTCAGACCGATCGCGGCCGCGATGCTCGACGCCGATCGGGCCCGCGCCGAGGCCCATCACGCGTACCTGCGCGTCTCACAGGGCGCGGCCGACCTGATGGCCCGATACCTGGCCCTTCGCCTCGAACGATCGGGGCCGGTCGAGGCCAGCGATCGGGCTCCCGAGGCCAACGGCGAGGAGGAGGCTCACGACCCGCCCGAGCCAGCCCTCTTCGATCGGAAGCAATGCCTGGAACTGGCCGTTGGCTCGGTGGCCTCCGTATTCGGGCCCGAGTTCGAGGAGGTCGACCGCCTCCCGACCCGGGTCCGGCTCCCGGATGAGCCGCTGATGTTCGTCGACCGGATCGTGACGATTGAGGGCGAACCTCGGTCGATGTCGAGCGGACGGATTGTCACCGAGCACGACATCCGCCCCGGGGCCTGGTATCTCGACGGCAACCGCGTGGCGCCCTGCGTCGCGATGGAGGCCGGCCAGGCCGACCTGGTCCTCAGCGGCTACCTCGGTGTCGATTTCGTCACGCGGGGACGGTCGCTGTATCGCCTGCTCGACGCCAACGTAACCTTCCATCGCAGCCTGCCGGTCGTCGGCCAGACGATGCGGTACGACATCCGAATCACGCAGTTCTTCCGACAAGGGACAACCGTCCTCTTCCGGTTCGAGTACGACGCGACCGTCGGCGGCGAGCCTTTGATCACCATGCGAGACGGATGCGCCGGCTTCTTCACCGAGGAGGAGCTCGCGGCCGGCAAGGGAGTCGCCCCCTCAAGGCTCGAGGCGAGGCGGCGCGAGCAGGTCGCGGTCAATCGCGAGATTGATCTGGTTCCGACCGCGCCAACCCGCCTCGACGAGGCGGGTGTCGACGCGATCCGGCGGGGCGACCTCGCCTCGGCGTTCGGAGCACCTTTTGAGAGGCTCTCGATCGCGGATCCTGTTGGTCTTCCGGGCGGCCTGATGGCGATGCTTCGTCGGGTTCCGCGACTGGAGCCGGCGGGCGGACCGGCCGGGCTGGGATTCATCCGCGCCGAGGCCGATGTGCGGCCCGGTGACTGGTACATGGTCTGCCACTTCATCGACGATCGCGTGATGCCGGGAACCTTGATGTACGAATGCTGCCTGCACGCGATGCGAACTCTCCTCATGCGGCAGGGATGGGTCGGCGCGCGTGATGCGGTCGCCTTCGAGCCGGTGCCGGGAGTCGCCAACCGGCTGAAATGCCGGGGACAGATCACCGAGTCGACCCGGACGGTCGCCTGCGAGATCACGATCAAGGAGCGCGGGTATCGCCCCGAGCCGTACGCGATCGCCGACGCCCTGATCATCGCCGATGGCAAGCCAATCGTCTCAGTCAGCGACCTGGGACTTCAGTTATCGGGGACGAACCGCGCGGCCCTCGAACAGGTCTGGGGAGCACGTTCACGAGTTCGCCCATGAAATACAGCAAGGTCTACCTTCAGGCCATCGGTTACGAGATCGCACCAGTCGTCGTGACGTCGGCCGAGCTGGAGCGTCGGCTGTCGCCCGTTTACGCAGCGCTCCATCTCTCCGAGGGGCAACTCGAAGCCCTCACCGGGATTGGCGAGCGCCGGTGGTGGGAGCCGGGCTTCCGGCTCTCCGACGGCGCGATCGCGGCAGGACGTCGGGCGCTGAACGTGGCCGGGATTCAGGGCGATCAGCTCGATGCGGTGATCTACGGCGCCGTCTGCCGAGAGCACTTCGAGCCAGCGACCGCCTGCCGGGTCGCCGCCGAGCTGGGGGTTGGTCCCGAGGCCGCGGTTCACGATGTCGGCAACGCCTGCCTGGGCGTGCTCAACGGGATGGTTGATCTCGCCAACCGGATCGAGGTCGGCCAGGCCCGAGCGGGGCTGGTCGTCGCCTGCGAGGCCTCGCGCGAGATCAACGAAATAGTGATCGCGCAACTTCTAGAAAAACCGACGATGAGTTTTCTCAAGGAATCACTCGCGACGCTGACCGGCGGCTCAGGCGCCGCGGCCGTCCTGCTGACGGACGGTTCTTTCGCCGGCCCCCGTGGGCGAAAGCTTGTCGGCGGTGTCTGGCGAACGGCTCCACAATTCCACGACCTCTGCCGGTGGGGGATCGAGCGGGATGGGTCGAATGGCCAGTATCGCCAGTTCACGGCAACCGACGCCGCGGCCGTCCAGTCGAATGGTGTCAAACTGGGGACGGAAACCTGGCACGCCTTCCTCCGTGAGCTCGGATGGTCGGCCGACTCGATCGATCGGGCGATCTGCCACCAGGTCGGGGCCTCGCATCGCGAGACGATTTTGAAGCGGCTTGGCCTCGCGGAGGAGATCGATTTTCCGACGTTCCCCTACCTCGGCAACATGGGGACCGTCTCGCTGCCGATGACCGCCGGCCTTGCGGAGGATCGCGGCTTCCTCCGCGACGGCGACCGTGTCGCCTTTCTCGGGATCGGTAGCGGGCTGAACTGCATGATGCTTGGGCTGGAGTGGTGAGCCAATGAATCGCGTCCTCGAACAGTTCGTGGCGGATCACCCCGGGTATGACCTCGATCGGGGCGGGATACGACTGCATTACGTTGACGAGGGCGACGGCGACCCGGTCGTGATGCTTCACGGCAACCCAACATGGTCGTTCTTTTATCGCCATTTGATCGAAGATTTGCGTGGCACGTATCGAGTGATCGCGCCCGACCACATTGGCTGCGGGCTCTCTCAGAAGCCCGACGATTCGCGATACGATTACACGCTCACGCGACGCGTGGACGACCTGGAAGCCCTGCTCGATCACCTGAGGCTCGACCGCGATTTGACACTCGTCCTGCACGACTGGGGCGGGATCATCGGAATGACGTTCGCCGCCCGGCATCCGGAGAGGATCGCCCGACTGGTTGTCACGAACACCGCGGCGTTTCACAAACCGGCGGGAAAGTCGTTCCCAACGGCCCTAGCCCTCTTCCGTGACTCACCCGCCGGTGCCTGGCTGGCGCGTGGGGCAAACCTGTTTGTCCGCGGGACCGGATGGATCGGTTGCAAGACCCGGCCGATGTCCCGAGAGCTTCGCGACGCCTACGCGGCACCCTATGATTCGTGGGAACACCGTATCGCCATTCACCGATTCGTCCAGGACATCCCGCTCCGACCCGGTGATCGGAGCTACGCGGTCATCACCGAGGTGCAGGATCGGCTGCATCTCCTGCGATCGGTCCCGATGATGATCGCCTGGGGAATGCGGGATTTCGTCTTCGACGAGCCAATCCTCGACGAATGGGTCCGGCGGTTCCCGGAGGCGGAGGTCCACCGATTCAACCGAGCCGGGCATCTGCTCCTTGAAGACGAACGCGAGGCGGTCAACGGACTCGTGCAACGGTTCCTCGCGGCCCATCCCCTCGCCCGGGAGGTTGTTCGATGAGCGTCTCAACGGCCCGGCCCGACTCGCCGAACATCGCGGCCCTTCTCGCCGATCGGGCGCGGCGGGATCCCGAGGCGCCGGCCGTGCTGCGTGCAAGTCGCTCTCGCCAGACCGCGATCGGCTTCGGCCGCCTCGACGCGACCAGCAATGCGATCGCCATTGGCCTGCGCGCAATGGGGATCACACCCGGAACCCGGGCGCTGATGATGGTCCCACCCGGCCCCGACCTGTTCCAGCTCGTCTTCGCCGTGCTGAAGGCGGGAGTTGTCCCAGTCCTGATCGATCCGGGGATTGGCCGGAAGTACCTCGGCCAGTGCGCCCGAGAGGCCGAACCCGAGGTATTTATCGGTATTCCGAAGGCGATCCTGGCCGGACACGTCTTCGGATGGGGACAGTCGACAATCCGTCGCCGGATCGTGGTGGCCCCGCGAAGGGTCTTTGTCGTCCCCGGAGCGATCTCACTTGCCGGGCTGATCCGATACGGCAGCCGTCGACTCGGACAGACCCCCCTGCCCGCTGATCCGCTCCCGCCCGACGCACCCGCGGCCATCCTCTTCACCAGCGGGAGCACCGGACCGCCCAAGGGAGCCGTGTACACCCAGGAAATCCTCAAGGCTCAGGTCGCAACGCTCCGCGAGCTGTTCGCGATCGAGCCGGGCGAGGTCGATCTCTGCACCTTCCCGCTGTTCGCCCTCTTCGCGCCAGCGCTCGGGATGACATCGATCGTCCCGGAGATGAACCCCACGCGACCGGCCCGCGCTCGGCCCTCGAAGATCGTCGGTGCGATCCAACGGCACGGAGCGACCAACCTCTTCGGATCGCCGGCCCTGCTCCATCAGCTCGTCCGCGGAGATGATGCCAGTCTGACGAAGCTTCCGACCCTCAAACGGGTCGTCTCAGCCGGCGCGCCGGTTCCGGCGCGGACGATCGAGCGAATGGCCCGCCGGCTCGTCTCGCCGGCCCAGGTTCACACGGTCTACGGCGCCACCGAAGCGCTGCCGGTCGCATCAATCGGGAGCGACGAAATCCTCGGCGAGACCCGGCACGCCACCGATCAGGGCCGTGGCGTCTGCGTCGGGCGGCCGGTGCCAGGGATCGAGGTCCGTATGATCCGAATCGATGACGAGCCGATCCCCGAGTGGTCGGATGACCTGCTCGTCTCCGACGGAACCATCGGTGAGATCGTGGTCTCGGGTTCTGTGGTCACTCGAGAATATTTTCAAAGGCCCGAGGCCACGAGGCTCGCCAAGATTCTCGACCCGGCGCGCGGGATCTTTTACCACCGGATGGGCGATGTTGGCTACCTCGACGCCCGGGGGCGAATCTGGTTCTGCGGGCGGAAGTCGCATCGAGTCGTTCTTGAGGATGAGGTTCTGTTCACGATCCCCTGTGAATCGATCTTCAACACACATCCGGACGTTTATCGATCGGCGCTGGTCGGCGTGGAACGGGGGAGCCGGATCGAGCCGGTGATCTGTGTTGAGCCGGTCCATCGGTTCGCGAGGCCCCGGCGGGACCGGCTCCGGGCCGAGCTGCTGGACCGAGCGGGCGGGTTCCCACAGACGAGGCGGATTCAGACGGTTCTGTTCCACCCGTCATTCCCGGTGGATATCCGGCACAATTCGAAGATTTTCCGAGAGAAGCTTGCCGCCTGGGCGGCCCGGAGACTGGCATGAGCGGCGACCTGGGACGTGTGCTGGTGACCGGAGGGGGTGGGTTCCTCGGGACGGGAGTGATCCGGCTCTTGCGCGCGAGAGGGCTTACCGTGCGGAGCCTTTCCCGATCGCGGCATCCCCACCTCGACGAACTGGAGGTTGAGCAGCATCAGGGGGATGTCGCGGATGCGAGCGCCGTCGTCCGGGCGGTCGAAGGATGCGAAACTGTCTTCCATATCGCGGCGAAGGCCGGACTCTGGGGGCCTGAGCGTGAGTATCATCGGGCCAATGTCGAGGGAACACGGCACGTTCTCGACGCCTGCCGCGCCGCTGGGGTCCCCCGGCTGATCTACACGAGTTCTCCGAGCGTCGTCTTCAACGGGATGGACCTCGCCGGAGCCGATGAGTCGGCGCCCTATCCGGACCGGTTCGACGCCGCCTATCCCCAGACCAAGGCGATCGCCGAGGACATGGTTCTGAAAGCGAACGCGCCGGGCCTCGCGACGATCTCGCTTCGTCCGCACCTGATCTGGGGCCCCGGCGACAACAACCTGCTCCCGAGAATCATCGCGAGGGCGAGAGCGGGTCAACTTCGTCGAATCGGAGGGACGAACGCCCTGATCGATCCGGTCTACATTGACAACGCCGCCGAGGGCCACGTACTGGCCGCCGAGAGCCTCGCTCCGGGCGCACCCTCGGCCGGCCGGGCTTACTTCATCACTCAGGGCGAAACGATCGCCGTCTGGGAAATGATCAACGCGCTCCTGAATGTCGCCCACATGGATCCGGTCGATCGGACGATCTCCCGGCCGCTGGCCCTGGTCGGGGCGGGCGTGCTGGAGGCGGCCTATCGACTCTCGGGCCGAGCCGACGAGCCGCCGATGACCCGCTTCCTCGCCCGGCAGCTTTCGACCACCCACTGGTTCCGGATCGACGCCGCCCGCCGCGATTTTGGCTACGAACCGCGCGTCTCGATCGCCGAGGGACTTCGACGGCTCGAAGACTGGCTCCATCGCGAGGGAGACTGAAAAATGGAGGCCCCATCGCCGATCGTGGTCGTGCTCGCCGGGCCGAACGGGGCGGGAAAGACCTCTTCCTCGCCATCGATCCTACGTGAGGCGATGGGAGTGGAAGAATTCGTGAACGCGGACATCATCGCGCGAGGCCTTTCGGTTTTCGAGCCGGAGCGCGTCGCGATAACCGCCGGTCGGATCATGCTCGCGCGTCTTCGCCAGCTCGCTTCCCAGCGACATCGTTTCGCATTCGAGACTACCCTTGCCAGCCGCTCTTTTGCTCCCTGGATCGGCGAACTGATTTCTACCGGTTATCAATTCCACCTGGTTTTCCTCTGGCTTCCGGATGCCGAGATGGCTGTTGCTCGGGTGGCGGCCAGGGTTTCTGAGGGCGGGCACTCCGTCCCGGAGGAGACGATACGCCGCCGCTACCATGCGGGATTACGCAACTTCTTCATGCTCTATCGTTCGATGGCCACGACATGGGAATTCTGGGATAATACTTCCGAGGATGGTCTCAGGTTAATCGCAGCCGGCTCCGGGGATGCCGTGTCCCGGGTCGAGGATGTAGCGACCTGGGATCGTGTGGTCGCGGTCTACGCGAGTGGAGGTCAGAATTTGTGAAGGACGTCACCGCCCTCATGCTCGATGGCTCCGAGATCCAGAGGGCCCAGCGAAGGGGCCTGAGGAAAATCCTGGAACGCCACAAGCGCCTCGGTAATCCAATCGTCGTCTGGCGCGACGGGAAAGTCGTCTGGGTTCCGGCCGAGGAGATCCGAATCCCGGAGGAGCCCTCCGAGCCCGCCTCGAAGCCCTGAGCCGGCGAGGCGAACGAATCACGGAGCCGAAGCATGCCCCCGAGGGCCTACGCCGTCGCCACGATGGACACCAAGGGCCGCGAGCTGGCCTTCGTGGCCGACCGAGTCCGAGCCGCCGGGGTCGAGGTCGTCACGGTCGACATCGGCACGCTCGGTCCACCGACCGTCGCCCCCGACATCCCCCGCAAGGCCGTCGTCGCATGTCACCCGACGCCCGAGGGCCGGGCCCTGGCGCTTTCGGGCATCGACCGCGGTAAGTCGGTCACCGCGATGGGCGAGGCGCTGGCCGTCTTCCTCCGGCGCGAGCACGAGGCCGGCCGCGTCGCCGGCGTGATCGGGATCGGAGGGAGCGGGAACACCGCCGCCATCACCCCCGCCATGCGCGCCCTCCCGATCGGATTGCCGAAGGTCATGGTCTCCACGATCGCGAGCGGCAACGTGGCCCCGTATGTCGGCACCAGCGATATCGTGATGATGTACCCGGTCGTCGATATCGCGGGGCTCAACGCCGTCTCGCGTCGCGTCCTCGCCAACGCCGCCGCCGCACTCGTCGGGATGATCCGCCAGGACAAGCTGCCTTCCGACGATCGGCCGACCGTCGCCATGACAATGTTCGGCGTGACCACTCCCTGTGTCTCGGCCGTTCGCGAGGCGCTGGAATCCGCCGGGTTCGACGCTCTCGTTTTCCACGCGACCGGGACCGGCGGACGGGCCATGGAGAAGCTCGTCGAGGCCGGGCTGATCGGCGGCGTCCTCGACATCACCACTACCGAGGTCGCCGATGAGGTCGTCGGCGGCATCCTTCCCGCCGGGCCCGATCGGTTCGACGCGATCCTGCGGGCGCGCATCCCTTATGTGGTGAGTCTGGGTGCCCTCGACATGGTCAACTTCGGCGCGATCGAGACGGTACCCGAAACCTTCCGCGGCCGGAAGCTCCACGCCCACAACGCACAGGTCACACTGATGCGGACCACTCCCGACGAGAACCGTCGATGCGCCCGATGGATCGCCGGTAAGCTCAACCGCGCCGAGGCCCCGTTCACGGTGATGATCCCCGAGGGAGGCGTCTCGTCAATCGATGCGCCGGGGATGCCGTTCCACGATCCCGAGGCCGACGCCGCCCTCTTCGAAGAGCTGGAATTGGCGATCGAGCCCCGGCCCGGCCGAACCATCCGCCGCCTGCCGATGAACATCAACGACCCCGCATTTTCCCGGGCTCTGGTCGATGCCTATTTGAACCTCGCCCCGACCCGAACCATCAAGGAGTGAACCGGATCATGCCCGAATCGCGTGCGAGTATTGTGGAACGACTGCGGCGGAAGGTCGCCGAGGGACGGCCGATCATCGGTGGAGGCGCGGGGACCGGCATTAGCGCCAAGTGCGAGGAGGCCGGCGGCATCGACCTGATCGTCATCTACAACTCGGGCCGGTTCCGGATGGCCGGGCGCGGCTCGATGGCGGGTTTGATGCCGTACGGAAATGCCAACGCGATCGTCAAGGAGATGGCCCGCGAGGTCCTCACCGCCGTGAAACACACACCGGTGCTGGCCGGAGTGTGCGCCTCCGATCCGTTTCTGCTCCGCGATTATTTCCTTCGCGATTTGAAGGAAATGGGGTTCGCTGGCGTGCAGAACTTTCCGACCGTCGGGCTGATCGACGGAATGTTCCGGGCCAATCTCGAAGAGACGGGGATGGGCTTCTCGCACGAGATCGAGCTGATCGCCGCGGCGCACCGGCTCGACCTGCTCACGACGCCCTACGCCTTCGACCCTGATCAATCGCGATGGCTGGCCGAGGCCGGGGCGGATGTGGTCGTCGCACACATGGGGCTCACGACCAAGGGGACCATTGGCGCGAAGACCGCCCGAACCCTCGACGATTGCGCCCGAGAGGTTGCCGCGATCGCCGAGTCGGCAAAGACGGCAAGGCCCGACGTGCTGGTCCTTTGCCATGGCGGTCCGATCGCCGATCCGACCGACGCGCAGTGGATTCTCGATCGCGTCCCGGCCTGCGACGGATTCTACGGCGCCAGTTCCATGGAGCGACTTCCCACCGAACTCGCGATCGAACGGCAGGTCCGCGAGTTCGTCGGGTTGAATCTGCGAGCGGGCGGGAAGTAATCGCTCGGCCAAGGCGGGGCGGGTCCGCTCAGGCGGTCACGCCCCGTCGAGAAGTCTCGACGTGGTTCATCTGACCGCCCTCGATCTCGCCCGTGGCGTACTCGTTGAACTCGGTGTACATCAGGTGTCGATAGAGCTTGCTCTCCGCCTGAAGCCTTGCGGGCGATCCAGCGTCCTCGACGCGGCCGTCGTGCAGGACAATCGCGTGATCGCTGCTCCGGACGCTCGCCAGCCGGTGGGGAATCACGATCACCGTTCGGCCGACCGAGAGTCGCGCAAGAGTGTCGTCGATGAAATGTTGAGTGCTCGGGTCAAGGGGTTCCTTCGGCTCCTCGACGATCAGGATCGAGGGGTCATGCAGGAAGGCCCGGGCCAGGGCAATTCGGAACTGCTCATCAGCCTTCAGGTAGTGGCCGAGCGGTCCAATGATTGTGTCATAGCCGTGGGGCAGGTCCTGGATGAAGTGGTGCGCGTGGGTGACCTTGGCCGCCTCGATCACTCTCGGCAGGGTGTTCATCGGATCGCCCAGGCCGATATTCACCAGGACCGAATCGGTGAAGACCAGATCCGCCTGAAGGACGATCCCCACCTGAGCCCGGATCGATTCCAGGGTCGCGGCGCGGAGGTCGTGGCCGTCGACCAGCACCCGGCCCGATTTGGGGTCGATCAGGCGGGGGATCAGACAGGCCATGGCCAGCTTGGAATCCTCCTGCATGCCGAGGAGGGCCGTCCGTGCTCGCGCGGGGATTTCAACGGTCGCTCGGTCGAGCAGAACCCGACCCGACCGGCTCTCAAGCGTCACGTTCTCCAGCGCGATTTGATCGCGGGGCGGTTCCAGGAAGACCGCGCCGACGTCCTGGTGCAACTCGGGCTTGCGCTCCAGGAACTCGAAGATTCCGCCCGCCGACCGGTTCGCCTGGCGAAGCGCCCGGCGATGGCGGACCAGGCCGGCGATGGGGTAGGCCAGTCCGGTCAGTGCGACAAAGAGGGTCAGCATCGTCCCGATGCCAATTCGCTTGCTGACCAGCACGTTGAGTCCCAGCAGGCCAAGAGTCAGGGCGATCGCGGCGCCGATCAGCAGGACGGTGCTCGAACTCATCGTCGCCGAGGTGGCCATCCGCCGATCGTCGGCCTTCCGATAACGCTCCAGGTGCTCGTCGAACCGCTCCCGGTCGTAGTCCTCGACGCTGTAGACGCGGACCGTCCGGAGCAACCCGAGATCCTCGTGGAGCAGGACAAGCTGGACCGAGGCGTCCCGGAGTGCGGCGTCGGAGGCCATCCGGGCGTCAGACTCCATCTTTCGGGCGGTCAGCCAGGTGAGAATCCCAACGGCCGCCATGAAAAGAGTGAGCCCGGGCGAGACCAGAAGCGCGACGATCAGCAAGCCGCCAGCCAGGACATAAAGCCGAGGAAGGTCCTGCAGATCGGCGAAGAGCCCCTCGCGGACGTCGTTGACTTCGCGGGTCCAGAGGTTGATGACCGGCCCAACCCCCTCGGTCGGTAGCGACGATTGGCCGAGTCGGTACATCTGCCGGTGGATCTGCCTTCGGAGCGCGGTGGCGACCTCGCTCGACGCCCGGGCAATGGCCCGACGGCGCCAGGACGAGACCAGCACAATCAGGACCAGAAGGATCAGTCCCATCGCGAGCAGCGTTCCGAGCGCCCCGCGATTATTTCGGAGCGTCGGCAGAACCCGGGTCATCCCGATGAGAACCTGGGCACCAAGGCGATGAACGATGTTGCCACTGAGATAGCTGTCGGGATACAGCGGGAAGATCCCGGTGTCGTCGAAAAGGACGTCATCCCGATCGGTCCCCGATCGATGGGCCTCCACCCAGGCCGGCAACTCGCCAGCCCGCGACGCCGGGAACCGGGCCTCGCCCCGCGACGCCAAGAGCGCCACGAAGAGCCCCACCACTCCCAGCATCGCCACGATCAGTAACGACTCGATGACACCCAGAATCCGGGCGATCATCGGATCGGACTGCGAACCCAGCAGCCGGGCCGCCCGTCGGAACGCGATGGCCTGCATGGATGACCTTCCCGAGGTCGGAACCCCTCATCCGGACGCGACGGGACGGAGTTCGTCCCCGTTCCCGTCGATCGCAACGCCCGGCCGATCGATCCGATCAGGCCAGGTCGCGGTCCTCAAACAGGAGGAACGCGAAGAGTAATGCCGCTCCACTGTACATCACGCAATAGCCGAGCGCCGGCAAAACGTACTCCACCCAGGGGATCACCGCCCCGGTGGAGATCGACGGGCCCGCGTTGAAGAACTCCAGCCCAGGCAAGACAAAGCCGAAGAGCTTCGCCATGAAGCCAACCAGCTCGTTGACCTGCGAGTTCTCAGCGTTCGCCGCCTCGACCAGGACCGGGCTCAGGTGGCCCAGGAAGAAAATCAGGATACAGACCACCAGATTGGCCAGCATCGGCAGCCGGGTCGAGATCGCCACACTGATGCTCGTCAGCACGGTGACCTCCATGAAACCCAGAACCAGGCCGGGAAGAACCTGACGGACCTGCTCCCACTGCTTCGCACGCTCGGCCAGGCCGCCGGCCGACTCGCGGAGGTCGTACTCGTACTTGTAAAAGACGCCCGCCGCGAACAACGATCCGAGCAGCACATACAGCGCCAGGACCCCCAGCTCGATCCCCAGAAACTTGCCGACGATGAACTGCCGGCGGTTGATCGGCTTGGAGAGCAAGGTGATCGCCGTCTTACCCTCGATCTCCTCAGCCACCGTTGAGCTGGCCGTCAGTAACGCCAGCAGCATGCAGAAGAATGAGATCGTTGTCAGGCCGGTGTCCTTGTACATCTTGATGTCTTCACCGAAGGTGAAGTACGACACCCAGATTGTCACCAGGAGCAGGCCGCCGGCAAACGCCGCCATCACGAAAAACGCGGGTTGACGGATCGCTTCCTTGGCCGTCGCGAGGGCAATGGTAAGTGATTTCATGGCTCGGGCTGCGGGATCCTTGGTCGAGGGAATCGATGAGGGCCGAATCCGGGTGAATCAGGCGGGCACAGTCCACCGTATCTACAGGACGTTCGTCGGGGTCGAAAGGATCGAAATCGATGACGTCAGACTCTGGATTTCGGAATCTGGCGGCCCAGACGCGGGAATCCCCGGCGAGGGGTGACTCATTCTTCGGCATACGGGATAAGCGATGATCGTTCGTGCGCTTCTAGCGGATCGATAACCCGTCGAAGGGGAGATCCGGCGCCGGGCAGGACTGGACATCCACGCCGCGGATGACGGGCTCCATCGCCTCCTGGACGGCGCCGAGGAAGCGGTGGATCTCGTCGGAATCGCCCTCGACGACCAGTTCGACGCGGCCGTCGGGGAGGTTGCGGACGAATCCCGCGACGTCGAAGCCGAGTGCGAGCCGGTGGGTGGTATATCGGAAGCCCACCCCCTGCACGCTTCCCGAGAAATAGGCGCGTCGACAGTCGCGATTCATGGATCCGCCCAAAGACCAGACCGCCCGCCACGAGCCCGGAAGGCGGCCCAGCGTCGGGGAACGATTCACTAATCGTAGCGGCCGGAGCGGGCTGGAGGCAAGCCATCGGGCGATCGGCGGGAGGAAAGCAGGTCAGGCTGGAACTCCTGACCTACCTCCTTCCGCAATTTCCAGCAGGCACTCAAAGCCCGTTGAGCTGAACGTGCTCAACGAGATTCGCGGTGGCGGCCTGGATCGGGAGCAGAACCGATCGGGCCGGGCCAACGCCGACCGCCTCGAACGGGACCGAGGGATCGCCGGCGGAATGGCCCGTCTTGACCACGGCCGCGGAGATGGTGAACGGCAGTCGGTTCTCGATCTTCAGCGTGGTGCTTCCGACCGAGCGATGGGCTGGCTTGACGGTCACGAAGGCACCCGAGATGGCACGGTCGATCGCACGGGCCATCGTGGGGCCGTCGATCACGGAGCTCGTCGAGTTCTCACGGAAGGCGAGGCTTCCGATCGGCGTCCAGGTCTCGCCGACGCTGCACGTCCGGACGATGATCCGACCGCGGGTCTCGCCGGGCTTCGAGGTGTTCAGCACGACGCGGACCGCCATCGCGGGGGCCAGGCAAGGCGGCACGATCTCGCCCTGTGCGACCTTCACGGGAAGACCCAGGACGCGAAGGCCGTCCAGCTCGGCGGCGATTCGGCGGGCATCGCGGTCGAGGTCGCCCTGGCCCTCGATCTGAAGGATGACCCGCGAGGCGATCAGGGCCGATGGGTCGATCGACTCGGCGGAGGTCGACTCATCGAGTGCCTGGACGAACCGGGCAGCCAGCGCGATTTCCGGGACATTGATGAGCTTGCCCGCCTTCTCCATCATCGCCTCGAAGGCAATGTTGTTGCAGACGTTCCACATCACGGCCTGGGCGACACCGTGACTGGTTCCCATCGTCGCCAGGCTCCGGAGGGCCTTGCGAACGCGAAGATCCTCGGTATACGTCTCCACGTCCATGATGGCGAGGGTGTCGCGAGGTGTCGGCGCGGGGAGGCCGTAGTTCAGGCAGACACCGGGGACGGTCAGCTCGACCATCTCACCAGCCGGAACGGCGACCGTCCGCGAGGGGAGAGTTCCGGCGGCTGGGATCGAGCGGAGTCCGCCGGCGCCCGGCTGGAACTCGCCGAAAGCGCCCGGGCCGTTTCCGACGGCCCCCAGTCCAATGCTCTGCATCCCGCCGGCACCGCCGCCGCCGGCCCGCCCCTGACCGACCTTGCTCGAAGCGACCAGGCCGGGCGGAATCACCACATTCAGCCTTCGCTTGACATTATTACGCAGGACCAGCCGGACCTTGTCCTGCCCCTGGCCCTTCCCCGTGACCGAGAGATCGCCAGAGCGGGAGGCCGCGAGAAGATCCACCGTTCCGGTCGCGAGGTCCGCCGGCGGTGCCGACGGCTCGGGCCGCGCGACCGAGGGCGCCGTCGCCGACTCCGGGACCGCGACCTGAGCAGTCGCAGCCGAACCCCCCAGCCAGATCATCCCGCCGATCAGGCCCGCGGCCGAGCCGGCCCGGACCAGGCAAAGGTGTCGCCACAGCATCGCGCTTGAACCTTTCTGGACGGGGCCGACTCCAGTGGGCGACGCATCCTGCCGCACCCACAGGGGCCCGAGTCTCCGACAAAGACGTGAGGACCGGACTCGTTTCCTCCCGCGCCCGCGACCACAACTTCATCCCATTTTATCGAGACGACGCGTCGCAGGCCGGTATTCGAGTCTATCACGTCCTGTTTTTCGGCCAAGCACCTGGTGTTCGTGGAGGGAACTGGCCGAATCCCACGACCCTCGCTCAGAATACCCGTCGCAGACGGCAGAACTTACCCACTCCTCGCTCTCCAGCGTCGTTCTTCTTAATAGGAATCGGCCGGGACGATCTCGCCGCCCGCCCTCGTCGCCAGAGCCTGAAAGACAACCTGAGCCGGAGTATAGAGCGTCGTCCCATTCGGAAGATCCGCGCCGTCGGCCAGGATGTTCTTGAGAAAATGGACGGAGCCATCGGCAAAAAGGAAATTCGCGCCGGCCGGATGCAGGCTCGAAGCGTCGTCGAGGCCACCGTCGGGATCGGAATTGGTGTTCAGCATGTGGCAATGAGCCTGAACCAGCGTGGCGGCCGGATCAAACAGAGCACCACTCCTTGGACATCCGTTCCTCGAGCCACGACGGATTGTCCCGCCCGGGATCGCGCCAACCCAGGTCCCCCGCGCCTTCGCCCAGGCTCGCTCTTCCACCAGGATCGTCTGACTGGTCCCATCGGTGATGCTGGCCACACGGATTCCACTATTCCGATAGAAAACGCCTGTCCCCAGGCCGTCATTGTGGATTCCTGTCGCCGTGTCGCTCTCGTTCCCACCGACGCAGGCGGCATAGCTCGCCGGGGCCACGGTCGCCAACCCATTCCCGGAAGCGTCACGGACCGAGAAGACGCCCTCGGTCGCGTCGGATGGACAGATCAACCCCGGCAAAACCATGGCGATCGCTGTGCCATTGGCCGGGGCCGCGACCGATAAAAGGGTGTTCGTCGCGGCGAAGAGCGGCCCCTGCTCGAGCTGGGGCAGAATCATCGACGCCCACGACCAGCCAGGCGCTGTGTCAGTCGCGCCATTTCTGTACCGAGCCCGCGCCAGATATCCCATCGGGAACGCGCCGATCGCGTCGTGATAGGCATTCATCGCGATCCCGATCTGCTTGAGATTGTTGAGACACTGCCCCCGACGAGCAGCCTCTCGGGCCGCCTGCACGGCCGGCAAGAGTAACGCGATCAGGACCGCGACGATCGCGATCACCACCAGTAATTCGATCAGCGTGAAACCTGCACGAAACCTTTCTCTCATGATCCTTCAATTCCTTTCACCATGATCAGCCACACTCCTTATCTGAGATCCAATCTCAACAAGGGCGCTGGCCCGGCGGTGGTTGGTCCCGCACAGGTCGACACGATCGACCGCATGCCCCCTCCGCCGGGCTCAGCATCAATCCGTGCGTCCGCTCCTGGGACTTGCTTCACGCGCCGATCTCATCAAGCCCTCGGGGACAAAGCGGATCGGGAATCAGAAACCCGGTAACGCTCGAAGCGTCCCAACGAGTTCCAGGCGCGCCGAGAGCCCCCACAATCGCGGATCTCAGGGCAGCGGGACCCGCGCCACACCCAGAAGAATCATTGAAACTGAGATTCAGTCTCAACTGATGAGGAGATTAATCGGAATCCCGTCGTTCCGTCAAGGCCCCCTTCTGGAGATCAAGGTCCGGTAGCGATTGGGGGAGGCGATTTGGAGGTAGGTTGGCTGGCGGGTAGAAATCCGCCGCGCTTGAGGATCAGGTGGAGGCGTTTGGCCACACAACGACCCCAGAAGGCACAACCGAGGGCAGAAAGGTGGTTGTCGCCGGCCAGTCGTCGGTTATAGAGCGGACTCGGGTTCCCGCCCTTACCCAGAGCCTCCCATTCGAGTCGGACGCGCATATCTTCGGTGGCGAACGCCTCGACGGGATAGAAGTAGTGCGGGCCGGCAAGCTTGAGTCGATGCGAGACCTGGCCGGGGTACATCGAGTCATCGCGAGTGGCGAGCAGCGCGTCCTCGCCGGGCCAGGGGACGACCAGGCAGGCAACCTCTCGTTGGCGACAGGTCTGAAGGATCTTGTCGAGCCAGTAGCAGGGTTCGTCCCAGCCGTCGCTGGTCTCGTAGTAGAAATCATTACCGCAGAGGCTAACGACCACGAAGTTTGGCTTCATCCGGTCGAGGAAGTGGAGGAAGGTGAAGTAATACTGCTCGGTCGAGTAGCCGAGAACACCCGTGTTCAGCACAGAGGTCCGCTGGCCGGTTCGGCGGGCGAGCTCGCGTTCGAGGCAGATCGAGGGAGTCTGATCGTCGCCGACGAGGAGGCCCTGCATCACGGAATCGCCGAGGACGATCCCGCGGAGGTTGGCGGAGAGATCAGGCTCGGGGCCGCGGCAGCCCCACGAATTGGTCGTTTGAACCGACTCAGGAACCAGCCTTCCGCCCGCCTCGGCACAGACAGCGCGGGCTTTGGGAGTGTCGAGGACCTGGAACTGGCAGAGCGCCCCCCGGAGCGAGAGGCCGACCGCCCAGATCGACCGGGTGTTCGGCCGAAACCGGTAAGCGCGGCCGTCGTCATCGGGCTCGAAGACGTCCGAGGAGAGGACCAGCGTCCCGTTATAGTTCCCCCACCGGATCACGCCGGATTCAGGCGACATTCCGGTCTGCTCGAAGAGTCGGCGGATCGAGGGGCCGCGCTGACGGATCTCATCGGCGAGCGCTGCGCGTGTGCGATCGATCCCGATCCGACGCAAGCGGTCGGTCTCGGCCTCGATCTCCTCACGCGTGGGACGCAGGCCGACCGTCCATCGGACGGCCCATCGGGCCCGGTGAACGGCCATCACGACGCCGAGCCGCCCGATCGGGCTCGCCGCGAGGATCCCGGCGACCGCGGTGGCCGTCGCAAGGACGATCGCGATCCGGAAGCTGCGTTGTCGCCGTCGGGACCGATCGAGGAACCCGAACGCCAATTGATCGTCCGTCCCTGGCCTCTCGCGTCGGAGGCCCCATCGCCACCTGGACACTCGCCCCACCTCCTCGCCCTTGCTCGACCAACCGAATTCGAGGGTTCATCCTATCACAAAGGGCCGCGGAGCCGACCGAGAAAGGAAGATGGCCCCTGGTCGGAACCGGCTGGGCGGATCGGACCATTCCGGCGGGGTGCCGGGCGGCAGGTGGCCGGATCGGGCCGGGTGGCCGCGGGGACGGCTGGGACGGGGCGGCGTCCGCCTCGGGGAGGAGGGGAAGCTCGGGCCCGCGGACGGCGGGCGGGACGCCTTCGTCCCGGGTGATGCGGGGATCGGCCGCGGTCAAACACATCCAGAAACCAGGTCCGATCCGGGCTCCCGGCGAGCCCTACGTCCCCCTTTTCGCGTCGTCCCCCTTATCCCTCCCGTCCCGAATACCATCAAGCCCGCTGGTTAACTCAATGCACCCCGGGACTTTACGTCCGAAAGCCAGACTCCGCCTCTCGAAACGTGCTTGTATTTTCCACTGTACATGCAGCCTGTTTTTCGGCCTTTTCAGCTAATTTTTATGAGCGCTCATGTTAGGATTCCTTGTAAGATTCGACCGATTTTTTCTCTCAAACCATTGCTGAGATTGATGTTACGTAGAACTTAATGCCATTCCCTCCCGTCCCCTTATCCCTCTCCGTTCCGAATGGCATTAAAAGCCCGCAACACTCACCCTAGCAATGACTTGCAGAAATTGAAGCGAATTAAATCTACTCGTGTGTTGTAATGGCCACCCTTTCCTGGCCTCGGCCTCTCCCAGACGCAGCAGATAATGATTGAATCTTCACTTGATCGCCTATGCTCCCCCCTTTCCCTGTCCCATTAAAGGGTGTACGCTAATTATATATGTGTCGATATTCGGTTTATGCCGCCAAGTCCCGTTCCCGTAACCGTTTACGCAGTTCGGCCCGCGGCACACGCATCAAGTCGTACTGCTTCGGGCGTCGCTTCTTGCACCGCGGCTCGGACCGCCCCGGCCGCAGCGGATTGACCACCAACTCCGGCATCTCCTCGTCGGCCTCCGCATTACGCAGCCACCGCAGCGCGTCGATGAAGCTCACCCGGTCCACTACCCCGACCCCCTGCCGCGCCGCCGCCTCGCACATCACCATCCGCACCAGGTTGTACGCCACCGCGTACATCGTCAGCTCCTTGAGCACTCCATCCACCGTCATGCACTTCAACACATCCATCTTCATCGTGATCTTCAACGCCTTCAGGTGCTCCTCCACCCGCCAGCGAGTCCCATAAAGTGATGCCAACTCGTCGTCGGGGTACATCTCGGCATCGAGCAGGGTCGTCACCA
>DAIDKV010000203.1 GCA_027449865.1 Planctomycetales bacterium | reverse complement strand
ACCCATCCATGGTTTGACCCCTTGCCCATCGATATCCAGTCCCCAGAACTCCCCGGGGCCGCACTCTACCACAAGAATCTGACGTTCTTCTATTGACGATTCTGGGTGTCCGGCAGAAGAGACAGAAGCCGACGTGCACCCTCGAAGGGATCGCCGCGAAGGGCCGCGGTTGACAATCCCCGCAGATTGTGGATAACTCACCCCCGCGCCGGCCGTCCCGCCGCGCCTCCTCCGCGGCGGGTCGAACGGGATGCGGCCACGTCGTTGCGGAGGGCTGGATGCGGACGATCGATCGCCTCGCCTCGATTCCCGGCGTCTCTCGGATGCTTAACCAGGCCCGGCGCGCCCGGCGCACCCTCCGGGCTCAGCATCCGGCGGTCCAGCTTGGGATGGTCCTGGCGCCGATCCTGGCGATGACGGCGGCCGGATACTGGGCCGCGGCCTCACTGACGCCGGTCGGGCTCAAGCCGCTCCCGACCGTCGGTGCTTTTTCCGCCGACGATTTGATCACTGTCTGCCGCGCCCTCGACGCCCGGAACATCGCCTACCGTCCCGACGACCGCCGCCTCCTCATCGCCCCCGACGACTACACTCAGGCGGCCGCGATCGTCGCCGAGCTTCCGGTCGGCCCGACTACCATCAGCGAGATCCGCGAGCCGCACTCGGGTTTCAGCGAACTGTTCCAGACCCCCGATGAGCGCGAACGTCAGGAGCGGCTCCGCCGCGAGAAATTCATGGAGAAGGCCATCGACGACCTCGACGGCGTCGCCTGGTCCGTCGTCTGCATCCGGCATCCGCGGTCGGGATACCATCGGAATGCCCGAATCCGAACCTCGGCCTTCGTCCTCCTCGAAAGCGAGGGAGATCGACCGCTTCCCTCGAACGCGATCCGGGCGATTCCCAGCATCCTGCTCGCCAATGAGCCCGAACTGGCCGAGAACGCCATCACCGTGATGGACCGCAAGGGCCGCCCTTACCTCGACCCGGCCAACCCGGGCCTCGGCAAGGAAACCCTCGACCGTGTCCAGATGGAAGAGCTCCGCGATCGGATTCTCGACCGGCTCAACGGTATCCGAGGCGTGCAGGTCTTTGTTGATCCGCCCGAGCACACCGCCCCATCGCCCGAGGCCGCCCGCTCGCAGTCCGAGTCGCGTCTGACCTCGACCGTCGTCAACGGTCCGGCGGACCTTGGCGAACCGGTCGAACCGCAAACCCCGAAGGCCGTCCCCGTTCGCCCCGAGCCGCCCCCAATCGGCCACGTGACCGTGACCGTCCCCCGTAGCTACTACTACAGCCTGATGGTTCCCCACCCCGATCATCGCGAGCCCTCCGCCGACGAGCTGCGCGAGGCCGCCCAGCGCGTCCGCGACCTGGTCGAACGGATGGTCCGATCGATGATCCCGGCCGAATGGAGCCTCCTCGTCGAGACCATCCCCGACGAACTACCGACGACCCGGACTCTGGCCCTCTCAACCGGGTCCGAGGCGAGACGGCTTGCCGCCGACTGGGGCGTGATCGGTGCCTCGGCAGCGGCGATCGCCATGGTCCTCGCACTCGGCTCGTGGATCCAGGCCGCACGCCGGCCGGTCGCAAGCCTGCCGGCAACCTCCGGCCGACGATACCGAGAAGACGCCGCCGACGAGCCCGGGCCGTCCGAACGGGTGCGCGAACTGGTCCGACGCGACCCTGAAGTCGCCGCGGGAGTTCTTCAGCGGTGGGCCACCCAGGGAGGCTCGGCGCGATGACGACGACCACGACTCGATCCACCTACATCCCCGAATCCCCCAGTGCCGATCCGGCGAGGCGCGCCGAGCCTCCTCCAGCCCCGAGCGCCGAGGGGATCACGCCGCTACGCAAGGCGGCGATCGTCCTGGTGAGCCTCGAGCAGTCGCTAGCCTCGCAACTCCTGTCACACCTCGACCGCTCCGC
This sequence comes from Planctomycetales bacterium, assembly GCA_027449865.1. Taxonomy (GTDB): domain Bacteria; phylum Planctomycetota; class Planctomycetia; order Isosphaerales; family Isosphaeraceae; genus JAKAUH01. Next base: position 3,138 of record DAIDKV010000203.1, on the reverse strand, counting down.
CGTCGAGATGATCACCTGGGAGATCGCCCGGCTCGACCGCGTCGACCCGGCTGAGCGAGCCTCAGTGCTCGACGAGTTCTATGGCCTCGGCCTCCGCCGGCTTTGCTTCTCGTTCGACGACCTGGTCAAAATGAGCGATCTCGACATCCGCTCGGCGTTCCACCGCGACGATATCGAAACCTGGGCCCTGGCCCTCGCCGGTTCGGCGGCGACCGTTCGGGCGCGAGTCCTGGGCGCCCTGCCCTCGCCGACCGCCCTGGCGCTCAACCGGGCGCTCGAGCAGCTCGGTCCATTCCGCCTCTCCGATTCCGAGTCGGCGCAACTGGAGATCGCCGACCGGCTCCGTCGCCTCCACGACGATGGCTCGATCGACCTGCCCGAGCCGAACGGCCGTGACGAGGTCCTCGTCTGATCCGGCAACGGACCGGGGAAGGATTCCCGATGCGACGACACCACGAATCCTGGCGGCGATCGATCCAGGCCCGCGCTCTCATGATCGCCCTGGCCCTGGCCATGCTCCCGATCGAAGAGACCACGACCTGGGCCGAGGAGACCGCGTCCCCCGCGCCGACCGTCGATACAGGCCGACCTTTGCGCGGCCCGCGCTTCCGCACGCCATCGGCCAACGCCGCGAATCCCCGGCCCGACAGCGGATGGTCCATCCTGGCCCTCCTCGCGCTGGCGCTCGCCGCATGCGGAGGAATCGCGATCGCCTCGCGGCGGGCCGGCCAGCGACGCTCGGTCGGGGCGATGCAGGTAGTCGGTCGGGTCGGACTCTCACCGAAACATTCGGTCTATCTCCTCCGAGTCGGCCCTCGCGTGCTGGTTATCGGCGCGGGTCCACAGGGGCCGCCGGCACTCATCGCTGAACTCGACGACCTCCCCGAGGAACCGCGACCCACCCCGAAGGGAGCCGACATCCGATGATTCGAGGTCCCCTTAACCCAGGATTCGCCTGCATCGCGGCCTGGTCGCTGGCGATCGCTACTCTATTGGCGATAGCCCCGGTGACCCAGGCGCAGGATCGCGCGGGCCCGGCTCGGCCGAAATCCTCCGCGACCGAATCCGAGGTCCGCGTCAACGGCCCGGCAGGTCTGGAATCCGAGAACCGGGCCTCCGACGCTACTCTTCTCAACAGCCTCGATCCCCGATCCTTCGGTCGATCCATCCCGATGATCGTCCTCTTCGGACTGGTCTCGATGGCGCCAGTGGCCCTTCTGATGCTGACCGGCTTCGTCCGGATCAGCATCGTTCTGTCGCTGCTGCGCCAGGCGCTTGGCAGTCCGCAGATCCCCGGCAACCAGGTTATCACAGCGCTCTCGCTGATGCTTACCGCGCTGGTCATGTGGCCGCACGGCGAGGCTGTCTATCGCGGCGCGATCGAACCCTACGCCGCGGGTCGGATGACCCCGGCCGAAGCATTGGACGCCGGTCTTCGCCCGATCAAGGCCTACATGCTCGAACAGTTGGAATGGCGGGGCCGTCTCGACTACCTCGAAACGCTCGCCGAATGTGCCGGCGCCTCAGACTCCGATCATTCCGGGTCGAGAGCCGCGCCCCGACACGCCGAGGACTACCCGTTCCGCGTGATCGCCCCCGCGTACCTGCTGGAGGAACTGACAACCGGACTTCTGATCGGTTTTTATATCTACCTGCCGTTCCTGGTGGTCGACCTGGTCGTCTCGGCGGTCCTGGCGGCGACGGGGCTTTTCATGCTTCCGCCCTCGCTGGTCGCGATGCCCGCCAAGCTGATCCTCTTCGTTCTGGTCGATGGCTGGCTTCAGGTGTCGACCATGCTTCTGCGAAGCTTCGGCCCGCCGGCCGGCTGAATCGAGAAATCGAGGCGCGAATGGAGATCTCCCACGCGGTCGACTGGTCGCGACAGGCCCTCTGGATGGCATTGCTCCTGGGCGGCCCCGCGCTGATCGCGGCGCTGGTGGTCGGTCTGGTGATCAACGTCGGCCAGACGCTGACTCAATTGCACGAACCGGTCGTCGGACTGATTCCAAGGCTGGCGGCAGTCGCCCTTGTACTCTTGCTGGTCCTTCCCTGGATGCTCGGCCGCTGGGTTGCCTTCGCGGCCGAGCTGATTGGATCGATACCCAATTTTGTTTAGATTTCGCATGATACTATAAATTCATAAGAACATTTATTTGTCAAAGAATGAGATCCGCGACCATGGGCGGTCCGACACCTTCGGGATGGGAAGCGATACTGGGCGAGGTGGTGGCCTGGCTCCTGGTGATGGTGCGGGTGCTGGGTCTCTGCCTGACGGCGCCCGGCCTGGCGGCGCCTGGACTCTCGTGGCGGTTCCGGCTTGGGGCCGCGGCGATGCTGACGATGGTGCTGGCTCCGCCGCTGACGGGGCGGATGCCAGTGTCGATCGACGTCGTTTCCTCGGCGTGGATGGGCTTGGGCGAGGGACTTGCCGGCGCGATGCTGGGGCTGTCCGCGGGGCTGATCCTCGCGGGAGCGCGGGCGGCCGGAGAGATGGTCGCGTCGCAGGCAGGGCTTTCAACGGCCACGTTCTTCGACCCCGAGGCCGGCGAGGAAGCCACGGCGATCGGACGGTTGTACGGGGGGATGGCCCTGGTTGGATTTCTGGCAATGGGCGGGCCAGTGGCGATGGTCCGATCGCTGGCGGCGAGCTATGAGGTGATCCCGCCGGGCGGGCTCCCAATCTCGGAGTCGATGGCGGCCGACCTGTTTGGTCGGGTCGGTCAGACGCTGGAGCTATCGTTGCGGTTGGCCGCGCCGACAGCCATGGCCTTGATCCTGGCGGGAATCGCCATGGCCTGGCTCGGCCGCGCTGCACCTTCGGTTCCTATGCTGATTCTCGCCCTCCCGATCCGGATCGTCGCGGGCCTGGTGCTGATCCTGATCGGGCTATCGATGCTGACGATGTTACTCGGCCCCGCCTGGAGCCGGCTGCTGGGAATGGGCTAAAAAACCAATGATTCAATAAAATAATTTAAAAACTATTAGATTAAATTAATTTATTATTTTGTATGATTATTTATTATTGATTTCAGAAGTCTCCTCTAGCCCCGCTAAGGAACCGGCTTCCCGGTTTTTGAATTCTGGATTGCAAATCTGACGTCACCGACAGAAATCCGCGTGTGAGGGGACTCGGTTTTT
>DAIDKV010000202.1 GCA_027449865.1 Planctomycetales bacterium | reverse complement strand
CGGGATACAAAGGTGGTCATGGCGTCGTCTCAGGTGCGATCGGGGTTCGGGATAACTCCCCGTACCGTACCAGGGGCGACGCCATCATTCATTAGTCCGTCCTTTTGGTTGCGGCCGAAAGCCGCGCTGTGTCTCTGTGGTAGAACGTCTCCGTGATTAATTCGCGATGGCCATAAGCTCGGGGGCGTCGGCGGATCGGACGAGTTCGGCGAAGACGCCGCCGCGGACGACCAGTTCGGCGTAGGTTCCTGACTCGACGATCCGGCCGTCGTCGAAGACGAGGATGCGGTCGGCCTCGCGCAGGGTGGTCAGCCGGTGGGCGACGAGGATCACGGTTCGGTCGGCGCGGGCGGCGTTGATCGCCTGCTGAACCAGTCGCTCGCTGGTGTTGTCCAGGGCGCTTGTGCCCTCGTCGAGGATCAGGATCGGCGGGTTCTTGAGGAAGACGCGTGCCAGCGCGATTCTTTGTCGCTGGCCTCCGGAGAGGTTCTGGCCGCGTTCGGCGACCCGGGCCTTGTAGCCGCCGGGCATTTTCAGGATCTCTTCGTGGATGCAGGCCATCTCGGCGGCCTGTCGGATTCGGGACTCGTCGGCGCCGTCGCAGCCATACGCGATATTCTGGGCGATGGTACCGGCGAAGACGAACGGGTTCTGGCCGACGTATCCGATGAGTTCGCCGATGGCCTTCCGGCTCACGCATTCAAGTGGGACGCCGCCGATGGTCGCGGTTCCGGCGGTGGGGTGGACCAGCCGCATCAGGGCGCGGAGCCAGGTGGTCTTGCCGCAGCCGGACCGGCCCGCGACGCCGATGGTCTCGCCGTGGCGGATCGCGACGGAGAGGTCGTCGAGCCCCCGGCTTGGCCCGGCGGGGGTTCGGAACTCGACCTGCAAGCTCTCGGCCTCGAACAGCGGTCCGCCCGGCTCCAGCCGGGGCGTGGGAGAGCTGGCGGGCGTTTTGAACGACCGGTCGACCGGAACCTTCAGCAGCCGGATCAGGTCGCCAATCCGCAGGCTGCTCTCGTGGGCTTCATCCATGAAGCGGTGGATCTCGTTGAGCGGGGCCATGACATACAGGAACAGCCCCGAGAGCGAGGCCAGGGCGCCCGGCTGAAGCTTCCCCTGGAGCAGGAAATACACGGCGACGGCCAGCACGGCGACGAGGAAGAACCCCTCGTTGATCGCCTTGCCCGAGCCGAAGAGCGACATCTCGATGTGGTGCTTCAGCTCGCGGGCCCGCCGCCGCTCGGCGACCCGGGCGACCCGTCGGACCTCCTGCCGGTGCGTGTCGGCCGCCCGGACGTAGTCGATCCCGCCAAGCTGCTCGACAACTGTGCCATCCATCCGCTCCCGGGTCCGCAGGAGATCCAGGCGGATTCCCTTTTGCGTGATGATCTGGGCAATCGTCAGCGCCACGGAGATCGGGGCCACCATCAGCATCGCCAGGGCGACCTTCGGCTGCTGGGTGAACGCCGCGATCAGGGCAAAGCTCCCCGTGAAGATCGCCGGGACAAACTCCAGGAACGTCACCCGAAGGAACCGGATCAACCCCTCAATGCTCCGGGTGATCCTCCCATAAAGGGCCCCCACCTGGTCGCGCCCCAGCACCGAGAGGTCGACCTTCATCAGGTGGGAAACCACCCGCACATACGTATCCTTGTCGATGCGCGTGCAGGTTCGCTCGACCAGGAACCTACGCAAAACGTTCATGCTTTCGCGGACGAGGTAGGCGACAGCGATCAGCGAAAGATACAGGGTGGCCGCGGCGGCGAGGTCGGCGTGGGAGATTCCGGGCCGGCTCGCCGCGTCGACCAGCCGGCCGAGGCAGACCGGCACGACCGTGTTGGCGAAACTCGCCATCGCCATGACCACCAGCGCCCCAAACAACCCAAGGCGCTGCCGCCACGGAACCAGCCTCCAGACATGGCGCCCTCTCCGGGCGATTGTGCCCAGTTCTCGGGCGATCCCGTGCAACCTTTCCCACCGCGTCGGCCTCTTCATCGGTCCTTTACCTCACACCGACGGATCCTCGAAAACACCCCGGGCAACCCCGCCACTCGCCGAAAATTTCGAAATTTCCGGTCAGGGCTATTCGCGATCCTTCGGCCTTCCCCCGTATCTATCTACAGCACGAGCATCGACCGGCGTCCGACCCCGGCCACGCCGAGGTGCCGTCTCCTCGATTGTTCAACCCGATTTCAACATTGTCATGTGAATCTCGGCATGACAATTGCCCGAATGGGGCTGCTCGAAGGATTGGGTCGGCCCAGGTGCCGAAGAGATGACGCATACCAACATCAGGCGCTACTCTGAAGTACGAACGAATCGCCTCTGGGCGAGAAGCGGATTGGACAAAATTCTCGGCTGGCCGATTCCCGAGGCTGGCCGTCCGATCGTCGCCCGCCTGCTCTGACGGATTCTGTTCCGGATTTTCCGGGTGGGATCTACCTGGATGCGGTTGAGGTTGAGATTGCGGTTGAGATCGAGGGATTGTCCTCGGTGAGGATGGTCGGAACCGGACGGGAACGAACCGGTCCGCGAAAGAATGACCCGGGCCGCGCCGGCGAGTCGGTGCGGAGTGGGTTGTGGTCGGTGATCGCGACCCGTGGCCAGGAAAATCGGATCGGTGGTGGATTTGCGACCGGCGATCCTTGTGCTATGAATAGAGTCCCCCCCCTGTTCAAGGAGGGTACATATCCGATGGCGATGAAAACCCCCGTGAGTATCCCTGTGATCCCTGCTCGTACCGTGATGGCTCCGATTGCGGAGCGTGTTTTGAATCCCCGACTTGACCGTATCGGAGGCCGCCTCGGCCCCGAGACGGGGCCGGTTTCCGGCCATGAGGAGGTACTGGTTGTCGACGATCGTGCGGCCCTCCGACCCGCGCAGGTGGTCGAAAGCAAGCTGACCCGGCTGCTTCAGGAGGCTTCCTTGCCGGTGAGCCACCTCCAGATGCGTGGACTTCTCCGCGCCCGATAACTGGGGTGGAGGCTCGCCTCGACTTCACCCTCGCGTCGCGTCGCCTCGCCTCTTCGTCTTGTCTTCACGGCCGCTTCCCTTGCCGTCCAGGATGGGCGGATTCTCTTTCCCGACCGGGCCCACTTCCGAGGGCCATCGGGTCGGATCGAACTCCTCGCGATGATTGCCATCCCGGATGGCCGGCGCCCGATCCCGGGCCCGGATGTCCTGGGATGGGAGTCGATTTCGAAGATGATGAATGAAGGAAACGTGAAAGCGCGAAAGGTCGAGAGCGTGAAAGGGACGAGAATTTCGCGCCCGCACTCGTCGCGCGATCCCGACCTGATCGAGCCCGGGGAATCCCGTCGCACGAAAGGGCGAACCGGAGCCGCCGCCATGAGCGGTTCGCGTTCCTTCGCCTCGGTCGCCCAGGGGCTCAGCGATCGGACGAAGCCCGGGGGGTGGGTCCGCCCACGGAGGATCGCGATGGCCCGTGGGGATTCCCCGCCCGCGTGCTTCGATTTCTCGTTTGAGCCCGGGGAAACCAGGGGCATGACAGCACGAAAGGACGAAAACCCGCAACGGGCTGGCCCGGGATTTCTCCGTTTCGCGACCTCGGCCGGATCCTGGAACCGACCCGTCGAGACCGGGAGACCCCGGGGCAAGAGGGGACGAAACGGACCGGGTCGGTCTGGTCGGGGCGTCCTGCGGATTCGGGATTTCGGCTCGGGTGGCCGCTCTGGTCCTGGCTCCGGACCCGATCGGTGGTATCAACCCAGGACCGTCGCGCCTGCGTCCTTGCGAGGACGGCCTCTTGGGCGGAACGTCGACTCCAGTCCCAGCCGGGCGGCGACGGCGGCCTGCCACGATTCGGAGCCGAACGGCTGCCCGCGCTGGAGGCTCCGCCGCACCGCTTCCTCCTCCGCCGGTCGGAACGGACGGTTGACCCGCGCCTTCCAGTCCCGTGGCCGGTCGATTGGCCAGGGGGTCAGGGGCGGTCGTTCTTTCTCCCCTTTGGCCCGACGCGCCGCGAGGCTGCCCCACCGCCAGTCTTCCGCCCGCTCGACCAGGTCGGCCCGCAAGGCGTTTTGTTCCACGTAGCGGCAGACGGTCAGGAAGGGCTTGTCCGATTCCACCGGGAACGATTTGAATCGACCCTGGTAGAGGTGGCCGGTCCCAGCGGTCCCGTGGTGGGCATGCCAGCGCTGGGTGTGGGTGAGGGTCACCCACCCCATGAATCGAGAGAGGTCGCCATCGCCGCGCGGCCAGAGCACGAGGTGGAAATGATTGGGCATGAGGCAATAGGCCAGCAGCCGCATGTCATGGCGGGCGATCGCCTCGACGAGCACCCGCTCAAAGGCGGCGTAATCCTCGTCGTCATCGAAGATGGTCAGGCCGGCATTCGCCCGGTTGAGGGCGTGGTAGATCAGGCCGCCCTCGGCATTGCGTTGAGATCTTCCCATTCGCGACATGCTAACAGGTCGCGGGGGTGGGAGTCAAGAAGGGGTCCTGGCACCTTTTGCCCTCCCCATAGCCTCCCCTATCGGAGCCATTACTATTGGGTAGCACGTACCGTTGCGGTAGCGGTTCATGCGTGCGTGTGTCTGCTTCCTGGCCGGTTAATCCCGCACGGCCACGGGTGCGGGTGGACTTGGCGTTCATGGGTGGTTAGAGCCAATGGGCAGGAAGCGGAAGGAACGAGGAAAAGCTTCCAGGGAACGGCGTTCGGACCAAAAAGGGGATGTCGGGGAAAGACGGGAAGCCCCCAATTACTGGCCAGAACCGACAAATCCGAAGGGATATAGATATTATTTTTATCCAAAGCATCACGGAGCGGGCAATGCGACGGATTCACGCTGGCACCCAGAGATTTCCAGGCAGGAGGAATTCACGATTTTTGAAATCGCCGTGCGGCTGGATTTGGCCGATGAGGGTGGCAACCTCTACAATGTGCGCAAGGCGGCGGATGGCACGATCCTGGAGTTGGGCGTCTTTCACGAGCAGGTAGCCCGATTCTGGAAGCCGAGCACGGAAACAGAGGCCTGGCATGGCCATCCTCTTTGGCCGGTGGAAGCAGGGCCGAGCAATCGCGCCCGGCAGGAGAATCGTCCAGGTCGGTCCGTGTTCCGCAAGCTGGTGGAACAAGGTGTGCTCAGCAAGGCGCAAAGCCATCGTTTGAACAATGGAAAGAATATATGACTACTATCAAAGAGCACGAGGGGAATATTGGGGGGAAATTCATTCAGTTCCCCGGCCCAGTCATCACCTGGGTTGGCGAAATGCCGTGGATTGAAGGTTTTGCCTACGGTGATGAGGAGGGGGGGCTTCGCTTTACCAGCGTCGATGGGCATCCGGCGGGTCATTTTAAAGCCATCGAGTCCGACAGGTCCATCAATCAGGTGGCTTTCAGCGAAGTTGATGGATTTCGATATATAGCAGTTTGTACGGCAAGCGACATTGCCATCCACCGGTTCACGACAACGGGGGAACGGCTCGTTTCCAAGGTGTACGACTGGGGTGGGCATGGCATCCATGCCACGAAATGCGGCGGTTTTCTCGTACCCATGGGACCGATTGGGTTGACGGTCTTGACGCCTCGCCGGGATGGGG